>JAFGKW010000056.1 GCA_016928355.1 Methanomicrobiaceae archaeon | reverse complement strand
TTCTTCTTCTTCTTCTTCTTTTTCAGACCACTGTGTTTTCTGGGCTATAGGTGCCTTTTTTGTGGGTACATTAGCAGAAATTTCTTTATTTGCATTTTCATATTGCCGATCTTCTTCATCATATTTTGCGGCCTCGGCGATGATCTCCACATATTCGTCATCGCTTTCCGGGGAACTCTTAAATACCGGAGATTTAGGTTTACCTTTAATTAGAAACTCCTTAACATCCTCTTTTTTCAATTCCCCGAGCATTGTTTCTGCCTGGATCTCACTTTCTCTTTTATAAGAGGATATTTCAGTTTTATCGATTAAAGGCTTATTTTCCGCCTTTTTTGTAACGGATTCGATAATCTCCTGAAGGCTTTTTGGTTTATTTGATTGTGCCTCTGTCTTCACATTATCTTCAGATTGTCCGTCTTTGATTTCCTGTTTTTTAAAATTTTCAGATTCCTTAATGGTATTTTCTTCAGTATATTCTTCTTGAATTACGGAGATTTCTTCATTTTGCCCATTATCTGTTGTAATATCTGTGAATTTATACTCTGTATCATATTTGGGTTCGGGAATTTCTTCCTGATTCTCTGAACTTTTTATACGTTCAAAGATCTTTTTCAATTCATTGGATCCACTATTCTGCTTGAAAAGAATCTCTTTTGAATCTTCTTTTTTATCTTCGATATTTGTTAAGTCAGAATTGTCTCTTTTTTCTTCAAAATTTTCCTTATCAGTTATTACAGGTTCTTTCTGAATCTCTGCATCTATGATTGGTGTCAGGGATTCTTCGTCTTTCTTTGATAATACTTCTTCTTCGGTTTTTTCTGTTCTCAGTTTCAATAAAAGCATACTGAGATCATCATTATCTTGTTCTCCGGATTGTCCTGAATTTTCCGGTTCTTCATTTTTAGAGGATATCAGGCCTGAATAGTCCATTTCAGGTTGATTATCAGGAATATCGGTTGTTTCAGAAGGTTTTTCTTTTTTAAAAATTGATCCGAATCCCTTTCTTTTATCTTTTTTATCGTTCATCAAAACCCCTCATCTTAGATTTCCAGATTGATTCTAGCGTCTTTTCCTGGAAGAATAATTTTATATTTATATTCCTTTTTATCTGTTCCTGTTATTATACAATCATATTTCCCTTTTTGCAGGACAAATGAAACACGGCCATCTTTTGATGTTGTATCAAAGACTCCCGACTCTCCAATTCTCATAAGTTTAACCCTGACTCCCTCTATTGGCATTCCGTCGTGCGTTACTGTTACAGTGATTTTTGCCGGTTGGAGGCTGAATTTCGAAATTTCAGGTAAATCCTGTGTTCTGTTGTTATCCATTAAATGACTTTTCTCATATATTCTGCATCTTGCTGACAGAGACTCGGCAAGGTTTTTGTTTATTAAAAATAATTTAAAAGCACCTTTTTTGTCTATATTATATACTACTTTGTCGCCATACATCATTCCCAGATCGTCAATCTGTATAGCTCCTTCTCCCTCCCCGTTTACAAATATTAAAATATTTGTACAATCCCCTGCAGTCTGTGTTGCAAGAGCATGATAATTTTTTTCTTCAATTATTTGCAACAGATCTCCAAAAATGAACTCCCCTGCATAATTTGCATCTTTTAAAACTTTTTCAAATAATTCGACTATTTGCATGAATCCCCGCCTTTTGATTCCGGATAATAGATATAATCAGTATTGATTTATATGAGATAAAAAGAATTTCTGATACATTACATTTGAAGATATCTATTACCTGAATAATTTCAAAAATAAACACTAAAAATAAGGTCTTGTTGAACAATTATTATTTGAGATATGACAGAACTTCTTATTATTTCTTCACTGGCCATTGTAATCACATTAATATATGCCTCATACCTGGATTTAAAACAAAGAAGAGTGCCATTTAAAACCTGGTATCCGGCTCTTGGCATTGCAGGTACAATAATAATTATCTTTTACTTCCTCACTTTTGGTAAAGCTGCAGGAGTGGACCCACTACTTTTTTGCCTTTTTCCTTTTTTATTGTCAGCTTTCCTGCTTTGTGCAGACTGGATTTATACAATATGTATAAAAAAAGCTGACAAATCAGAGATTGATTATACTATTATTATTGAGACGTATATCTCATGGATTCTGTTGGCTATTCCTGCCTCTGTTGTAATTTTTTCTTATTTTGCCGGAAGTTTCAATATAATTTCGATACTGGCTTTGCTTTCATTAATATTCTGTATTTTTTTGGAATTGATCTCGGTGATGCATTTATGGGGAGGTGCCGATTCAGCTGCAATGAAGATTATATCTTCTACAGTTCCGTTTTTCCCAATAATTCCTTTTTGGGGATACCCTGAGATGACATTTTTCTTCCCGATGAGCGTTATGCTCAATGCTGTAATATTGAATCTCTTTGTTCCTGCGGGTCTTTTCATCTATAATCTAGTGAAGAAAAACCGGGCTCCTTTAAAGTATATGTTCATTGGATATCCTGTGCCGGGAGAGAAGATAATGGATCATTTCGGGTTTATTATAGAGGATTTTGAAGAGGATGGGGGCAGAATAAACAGAAAATTTATAAAATTCAGTTCATCGATAAGAAGAATGGTCTCAGGTAAAAGAAGAATGTACACTCAGGATTTTAAAAATAATCCTGGAGAATATCAAAAAGAGCTTGAAATATATAAAAAGGCAGGCTTTGTATGGATTAGTTTCGGAGTTCCGTTTATTATTCCTATATTAGCCGGATTTTTATTTTCATTCTTTATCGGGGATATCTTTAGTTTATTGTTAAAAATTACAGGAGTGATTGTCTGATGCTGAAAATAAATTATGATAAAGATGGTTTGGTACCGGTTATTGCACAGGATGTAAATTCAAAGGAAGTCCTTATGATGGCTTATGCAAATTCTGAAGCCATCGGAATGACAATGGCAACAGGCTTTGCACATTATTATTCAAGAAGCCGGGGTAAAATCTGGAAAAAAGGCGAGGAAAGTGGCAATATTCAGGAAATTGTCAGAATTCTTGTTGACTGTGATGAAGACACTGTATTGTACCAGGTATTGCAGAGGGGAAAGGGCGCATGCCATACAGGTTATGAAAGATGTTTCTACCGGACAATGGATGGTGAAATTGTGGCAAAGAAGGTGTTTGATCCGTCTTCTGTCTATCAGAATGAAGAATAAAATTAGAATTTTCAATAAAATTCCTAAATTTACTGCCTGTATTATTTTATATATTTTTCAAATCTCCATGCTTTTTTATAAAAGTATAATTAATGATTAGCAACATGAGTTTATTGGTGGTTTTTTAATGAAACTTGTACCAGATACTAGCGTCGTCATAGACGGGCGCATCACCTCGATGATTCAGGAATCGGGTGAATATAAAGGGGCCACAATAATTGTTCCGGAGGCCGTAATAGCAGAATTGGAGGCGCAGGCAAACCAGGGTCGAGAAATTGGTTTCAGCGGACTTACAGAGCTTCAGGAACTATCAAGACTGGCAGAAGAAGGGATAATCGAGCTTAAATATGTGGGAGATAGACCAAGCCTGGACCAGGTCAAACTGGCAAGCGGAGGAGAAATAGATGCATTAATCCGCAAAGTTGCTCTCGAACATGAAGAGGCTGTTTTTATTACCAGTGATATAGTTCAGTCTGAAGTAGCCCGGGCTAAAGGAATAAATGTATTGTATTTAAAGCCCCAGATAGGTGAATTTTCACCTCTGGCTATTGATAATTATTTTGATGAGAACACGCTTGCTGTTTTTTTGAAAGAACGTTCCCGGCCGATTGCAAAGAAAGGAACTCTCCGTCAGAGCAATATTGTAGCTCTTCGTGGTGATCCTCTCTCAGAGTATGAATTAAAAAAGGTCTCCCAGGAAATTCTTGAAAGAGCAAAAAGGGATCCTGACGGTTTTATCGAACTGGAAAAAAGAGGGATTACAATCGTTCAGATCGGTTCAATGCGTATTTCAATATCAAGAAGACCATTTTCTGACGGGATGGAGATCACAGCAGTAAGACCAATCGTCGACAGATCACTCAATGAATATAATATGTCAGATGTTGTTGAGAAAAGGCTTTCCGGAGGCAGAAAAGGCATAATTATCGCAGGAGTCCCCGGTACCGGAAAAACAACTCTGGCGCAGAGTGTTGCGATCCATCTCTCAGGAAAAGGGTTTATTGTTAAAACAATGGAAGCTCCCAGGGATATTCAGGTACCCGATAACATAACGCAGTACACAGCACTCGAAGGGAGTATGGAAAATACCGCTGAAGTCATGCTTTTAATAAGGCCGGATTTCGTCATATTCGATGAGCTGAGAAAAAGCGTTGATTTCAGGGTTTTTGCAGATATGAGACTTGCCGGAGTTGGTATGATAGGTGTTGTTCATGCAACCACCGTAGATGATGCCCTTCAGAGATTCCTTGGAAGAGTCGATTTTGGTGTGATTCATCAGGTTATCGATACACTTATCCTCGTTAAAGAAGGTGAGATCTCTGCAGTTTATGATCTGGTATTTGATGTAAAAGTGCCTGAATCGATTCCGGAAGAAGAAGAGGAGCTTTCTATCAGGCCTGTAATTTCAATGGTCAATTATTCTACCGGAAAGGTTGAATCTGAAATTTTCAGGTACGAAGGTGAAACGATAATAATCTCTGAGAAGTCTCCTAAATCAGTGGAATCTGTCTCCAAACCTGAAAAATGTGAAGAGAGTAAAGACGGAGATATCTCCATTAGACTTGTTGAAAGGGAGATCCAAAGAGAGATCAGCCGGTTTACAGCAGGTAATGTGATTGTGTCAATGCAGAATGAAAACAAGGCAGTAGTATTCATTGATGACAAGGATGTACCGGCTGCAATAGGCAAGGGAGGCAAAAATGTTGCTTCGATTGTCAATAAACTTAGCATTGGTATTGACATCCGCCCCTTAAGTGAATATTCTGCCGAGCCACGGGCACAGAAGGAATCCGATTTTGATAAACCTGTTCTTTCCCCTTCAAATGGAGATATAGCACAAAAAGAGGGTCTCGAGATCAGAATTGATCGTAAAGATCTTATTGTTAGTTCTCCTGAGAACAAAGGAAAGATCGTAGACGTTTTCGGAGGAAAGGAATATCTTTTTACTGCTACTGTTAATGATGACGGCGAGATTCACATGTCTAAGAACAACAGTATTGCGCAGGAAATGATTCGCAGATATAATGATGGTGAAGAGATCAGGCTAAGGCCTGTTTAATAATAAATATTAATTATTATTTTGGGAGCTGGTTTTATTGGCAAAATTCGACATGCGTGAATATGAAAAAGAATACAGGGAGTCATGGACGCATATCTTTGAAGCGGACCCGGGGGAAGCAGATAAATTTTATGTGAATGTTGCATATCCTTACCCCAGCGGTGCAATGCATGTCGGGCATGGCAGGACATATATTGTCCCCGATGTTATCGCCCGGTATTACAGGATGCGCGGAAAACACGTTCTTTTTCCAATGGCCTTCCATGTTACGGGAACGCCTGTAATAGGAATATCCAGGCGGATTGCCAACGGTGATGAGAAGACTATCAGTCTTTACAGGGATCTTTACAGGGTTCCTGAGGATGTTCTTGAAAAATTCGTTGATCCTGATGAGATTGTTCGTCATTTCAGCAGGGAATATGAACGTGTGATGAGACACTGCGGTCTTTCAATAGACTGGAGAAGGCGGTTTACAACTGTTTATCCGCAATACAGCAAATTCATTGAATGGCAGTATCTTCATCTTATGGAGGGCAATCATGTAGTCCGTGGTGCACATCCTGTGAAGTACTGTCCCCAGTGCGATAATCCTGTAGGGGACCATGACCTGCTTGAGGGAGAAAAGGCGGAGATAGTAAAGTTCGTTCTTATAATGTTCAAATGGAACGGCTTTATGATCCCCTGTGCCACCCTGAGGCCTGAGACAACATATGGTGTCACAAACCTCTGGATAAATCCTGATGTAATATACAGGAAAGTGATTGTCGATGGGCAGAAATGGATTCTGTCTCCTGAAGCCGCGAAAAAGATTGGTCTGCAGGACCATATAGTTGAAGAACTTGGTGAGATAAAGGGTTCTGAACTTGTTGACGAGAAGGTATCCCATCCTTTCTGTGGAGAAGTTCCGGTTCTTCCTGCAACATTTGTTGACTCCGATATGGCAACCGGGATTGTGATGAGTGTTCCTGCTCATGCACCTTTTGACTATATTGCATTAAGGGATCTCCAGGCTGAGGGGGAATATACATCAATTGAACCTGTTCCCCTCATTGTTGTTGACGGTTATGGAAAATTCCCTGCAAAAGATGCTGTTGAGAGATCAGGCGTAAGGGATCAAAATGATCCCGGAATGGAAACTCTGACACAGGAGGTATATAGTGCAGAATTTTCCAGCGGACGCATGCTTCCACAGTACGGCGGACATCCTGTAAAGATTGCACGCGAGGAGTTTTCACAGATTATGCTTGAACAGCATGGCTCTCTTGTAATGTATGAATTCGATGTCCGTAATGTAGTATGCCGTTGCGGCGGGGATGTTTTTGTCAGGATTCTCAAGGACCAGTGGTTCCTCCAATATAGTGATCCTGTGTGGAAGGAGGAGGTTCATGAGCAGCTCAGGGATATTGAAATCGTCCCGGCTGAAGTACGTGCTGAGTTTGACAGGACTGTTGACTGGCTGAATGACTGGGCATGCACCCGACGCATAGGTCTTGGAACAAAACTTCCCTGGGATAAAAACTGGCTTGTAGAGCCCCTGTCGGACTCGACAATCTATATGGCTTTCTATACGATAGCACATAAACTTATAGAGCTTGAAGCCGAAAAACTGACTCCTGAAGTATTTGATTATATATTCCTCGGTATAGGGTCTCCGGATAATCTTCCTCTTGACAAGGAGATGGTAGAAGATCTAAGATCTGAGTTTCTTTACTGGTACCCGTATGATTTCAGGTTCTCGGCAAAGGATCTCATATCTAACCACCTGACTTTCCAGTTGTTCCACCATAAAGCAATATTCCCCAAAGAACTTCAGCCAAAGGGAATGGTTGTATTTGGAATGGGTCTTTTGGAGGGTGCAAAGATGTCTTCTTCAAAGGGCAATGTAATCCTCCTGGAAGACGCCGTTGAGGATGTCGGAGCAGATACAGTTCGTATGTTCCTTGTTGGCAGTGCAGAGCCGTGGCAGGACTTTGACTGGAGGAGGGAGCTTGTTTCTTCTACAAGGAAACAGATTGATCGTTTTATCAATACAATTGAAGAAAGTTCTGATAATGATGAGGAGTATCCGATTGATAAATGGCTCATCTCGCGTATACAGGATCATATTGCAAATGCAACAGTGGCGATGGATTCATTCCAGACGCGACAGGCACTTCAGGAAGCATATTTTGCCATTGAATCGGATCTGAAATGGTACAGAAAGAGACTCCCCGGAGATGTACGCTCGTCAGCTGCCGTGAAAAGGATAAGCAATTCCTGGATAAGGCTGCTTGCTCCTTTCATACCCTTCTCGGCCCAGAAACTCTGGGAAGAGGCTGGTGAAGAAGGGTCGGTTGCATTTGCGCCCTGGCCGGAATGCGATGATTCACTGGTTAATCCTTCACTTGAACTTGCCGAGGAGTTATTATCTAGGACTGTGGAAGATATTGATTCTATCCTGAAACTGATTCAGATTGAGCCTTCCTGTTTAAAACTTTTCATATCTCCCAACTGGAAACTCAGGGTATTTGAGATGATATCACAGGCCCCAGACAAAGGAAAGGTAATCTCTGAAATCATGAAGGACGAAGATATGAGGAAGCGTGGAAAGGAGGCAACCGATGCTGCAAAACAGATAACAAATCTTATCCACCGTCTTCCTCCGCAGGTTGTTGAAAGGATAGTGTCTGTTTCAATAGACGAAAATGAGGTGTTTGAGAATGCAAGAGAATTCATCGAAAAGGAGTTTGGTCTTCCTTTAACAATTGTTTATGCAGATGAAAGCACCCACCAGAAAGCACGTCAGGCACTGCCTTTCAAACCGGCAATTATCATAGAATAAACCATTTTTTATAATATTTAAAAAAGTAAAAAATTAAGTCTTATTTCTTTTTTACTGCTTCAGTTGCTTTTTTCTTTCTTTCCTTGGTATTGTATCCCGTAACATATTCCAGGTAATCACGGAATCTCCTGTTTGTATCAAGTACGATCTTATCAGCTTCCTCTTCTGGAAATGCATCGTAGAGATCAACTCTTGATTCGGTATCAACATTTAGTAGGTTGCCTTTATCGTTAATCCAGGCTTCAAGTCGGCTGAAGGATCCGAATTCTACAATATAATGGCCATTATCCTCTTTTCCGGTCTTATCAAAATATTTTTCAAGACCATCCCTGATCCTTTCTTCAAGACCTTCTTTAAAACCTCGCTTAATCGAATATTCCTGCATGTAATATTATTGTACTTCATACGATTAATTTATTCAGTTTGTTTTTATGGCAGTTAATTAACCAAACTAATATTGGTAATGTTTATAAACTGGTTCACCCATGTGAATATTAGGGGATTTTATGGAAGATATCAGAATTAAAGCAGAGCCTTCAGAAAGTGAAATCGAGACTGCCCTTATAGGCTTCCCCGGAAGCGGACTTGTGGGGAGTATCTCAATTCAGTATCTTGTTGATAATGCAGAGTTTAAATATATCGGCAGTATCACAAGCAAGTATTTCCCGCCAATAATTATGATGATGGAGGGAGTTGTAAATGCTCCTGTAAGAATTTATGAAAAAGGGTCTACACTTGCATTTGTATCGGATATACCCATACACCCTTCGATATGCTATGAGCTATCAAATGCCATCGTTGAGTGGCTGGGGGAATATAAAATCCGGGAGATCGATGTTGTTGCCGGCATTGTAACCAATACCCTTGAGAAGAGGGTTTTTGGCATTGCAACTGAAGATAATCTTCTGGAAAATATAAAGGATCATACAGAGATCCTCTCTATGGGTAGTATTTCCGGTATACCGGGGAGCATTCTCTCTGAATGCAAGGCCAGCGGTATTCCATGTCTCGGATTTCTTGGAGAAACTGTTAATACACCTGATCCGAGAGCGGCTGTCTCTGTCCTTGAAGTACTGAATAAAGTGTATGATCTGAAAGTTGATGTTGAGCCTCTAATGGAACAGGCTGAAGAGATTGAGGCGACCATGCAGAAGATGGCAGAACAGGTACAGAAAACAGAAAACGAACAGCAGGGCCCAAAGAAAGAGAACCTGCCGATGTACGGGTGAGGGTGGTAAGGATGAAAATCGCAGCACTTACAGGAATTTCTCCCAATGTTATAGCAGAATTAAAAAAAGGGAAACCCAGAACTCTCGAACTTCAGAGTGCCCACAACATCATAACCCTTACGGATGTTCTTCCGGGAGATCATATATTCATGACTCATATTGATCTTGATGATATATGTTCAGGAGATCCCGGGATTATTGTCGAGGTTCTCTCAATTAAGATAAATATGAAGAGAATGGTTGAATATATCAATCCTTATTATTATGAGGAAAAGGAGAGGATGTCTGCCAGAATACAGGTCAAATATGTTGATCATACTATCGCAAAGGCCGTAGACGGGAGAAACTGGGCGAAACCGACAATTGTAGATATCCTTTCCTCAGCTGTTTTCCACGCAGGATGAAATCAGAATATATAAAAAAAACACAATCACTTTTTTCATACATTGATGCCTGAAGCATTCTTTTTTCATTTTTTTTGCATATTAAAAAAGATTAATTAACTGAACCTGCGTATAATATAGAGTAATCCTTAGGTGGGCCTGTGGCTTAGCCTGGATATAGCGCCGGGCTTCTAACCCGGATGTCGGGGGTTCGAATCCCTCCAGGCCCGTTGTTTTTTTGGATTTTTTTGTTTTGGGTTTTTCCTGTACCCATAGTAAAGGGAGGGGGGGTTTCTTCCTCCCTGTGCCCTCTCCCCCTCAATGGTGACAGGTCGCTGACCGAAGGGCTGTCGCCCTTTCGAAACCTAGGGCGACCTTCGGTCACCTTAAATCGCGATAAGTCGCCTTCGGGATGGGCTAGCATCCCTCCGGCTCCGAAAAAATATTATCGAAATTGAAGATTTCCCCCGGACGGGACTACCCGAAAGGGTAGTGCCCAGTCCGGTTTATCACCACTGGGAAAGTTTGCATAGCAAACTGAGCATCGGGCTGCCCCGAAGGGGCTTATGCCCTCATTTAAAATTAGAATTTTCAATTAGATAAATCAAAAAGGGTATTGTAAAAATGATTCTTAAAGTACTTTAGTGCCCGGAACAACGTTACGCTTCGGGACGAGAAGTGATGCCTCCTCTCCTGCGGCAAGGATCATTCCCTGTGATTCTACACCAAAGAGTTTTGCGGGTTTGAGGTTTGTTACAACGATTACATCTGTTCCTAAGATCTCTTCGGGATTATAGAACTTTGCAATTCCGGATACAATCTGCCTCTTCTCGTCTCCAAGGTCAACCCGTATCTTTAAGAGTTTGTCCGATCCTTCAATCTTTTCTGCTTCTATAATCCTAGCTGTCTTCATTTCAACCTTTGTAAATTCGTCAATTGATATCATGTAATTCTCCTTAATATTTCTGTTTTCTTTCTTTTTCGCCTCTTCGACTCTCATTTTCAGAGTTGATTCATACTCTGATAACCGGTCTTCCTCAATCTTTTCGAATAATATGGAAGGCTCGCCCAGGACCGTATCCCCAAATCCTTCAGTTCCTTCTGAGACCGGGTGATCTGAAACAGAGTCACCATATCCAAGCTGCTCCCAGATCTTCTGTGCCTTTTCAGGAATTACTGAATCGAAGAGGAGTGCAAGTGCCTTCACTATCTGTAGACAGTTGCGGATAACCTTTTCCGCACCTTCCCGGTCCTCCTTTATCATCTTCCACGGGGCATTGGACTGTATATAGCCGTTGCCGTAGGACGCAAGGGCCATTATCTCGTCGATTGCCGCCTTGAATTCATAGTCCCTGACGGAGGCTTCGGAGAGTTCGGATCTCTTCTTAATCTCTTCGAGAATCTCCTCATCCGCATCGATTTGTGGGATCCCGCCGAGCTTCTTTGATGTGAAGTGAACCGTCCTGTATATGAAGTTTCCAAGCGTATCCACAAGTTCATTGTTCACTCTTGCCTGGTACTCACTCCATGAAAAGTTTAGTTCCTTTGTATGGCTGGTATAAGACAGGAGATAATATCTCAGGTAATCCGGGGATAGGCCGAGGTCTAAATAATCCTCATTTGTCCAGACAACATATCCCCTGCTTTTGGAAAATTTTTTATCGTCGATCTTTACCATCCCGCTGGCAACAACGGAATCTGGTGTCGAATATCCTGCCCCTTTTAGAAGAGCCGGCCAGAATATACAGTGGTGATATATTATATCCTGCCCGATAAAATGAGTGATTGGAGCGTTTCCTTTCCAGAACTCTTCCCAGTCTCCGCCTGTTTCCCCGGCCCATTCCTCGGTAAATGCCATATATCCTATAGGTGCATCGACCCAGACATATACTACAAGATCATCCCTTCCCGGAAATTTAACACCCCAGTCGAGGGTTCTTGTAATGCACCAGTCATGAAGCCCTTCATTTATCCAGCCCTGAGCATAATTCCTTGCATTTAGTGTTCCTTTAAGATTGGGAAGAAAATCTTTTAAGAAGTGACTGAATTCACCAAGTTTAAAGAAAAAGTGGTCCTGATCCCTCAGCTCTGCATTCCCTCCGCATATCCTGCATACTGGTTCAAGTATTTCCCCTGGTTCCAGGTGCTTGCCGCAACCCTGATCACATTCATCTCCCCTGGCTTTTTCTCCGCAGTGCGGGCATAAACCTTCTACATACCGGTCAGGCAGGAACATTTTACATTGGGGGCAGTAGCTTTGGCTTATGGTCTTTTCATATATGTAGCCATTATCAATCAGACTTGTTACGATCTCTTTTGTTTTTTTGTGATTTGCCGGATCATCTGTCATTCCGAATCTGTCAAACAGGACTCCCATCTTCCTGAAAGTCTCATCGAAATGCGCATGGTATCTTTCACACATCTCACGGGGGGAGATCCCTTCAGCTTCGGAACTGATTACAACAGGTGTTCCGTGGTTGTCTGAACCACAAACAAATACGACATTTTCTCCACAATGGCGTAGAAAACGGACATAAAAATCAGCAGGGACATATGTTCTGAGATGACCTATATGGCACGGACCATTTGTATATGGAAGTCCGCAGGTCACAAGAACAGGGGAATCAGTCATGCCTAATTTTTTAGCTATTAATTGTATAAATATCTGTTATTAATGAAGAGAAGATTTGATATAATCCTGAAATCCCTGGGGTCTGAATATATGGAGGATCCTGATGTCAGAGATCTTGCAAACTGGATAAAAGATCAGAAAGGATCAGGATGCGATCTTATAACCTATAAACTTGAAAGATCTTTGCTTTCCCAGAGAAGGGCAGATATTCCGTGTACCGGCGGATTATATTATTCAGACAGGCTTTCTGAATCGATTGGAGGACTAAAGTCCGGGGGTCTCTGTTCCGAACCTTATCCGGTTACAACTGAGATGTCTCAGGATGCCGAAAGAATTAGAAAAATACGAAAAGGATCACATGTCGCCCTTCCTGTACCATCTTCTCTTGGTATCTCCGATTACTATTTCAATGATCATCAGGATTTTATATCCTCCCTGTGTGAGGTATTTAAGAAACTGATGCGTGAACAGAGAGACCGTGGAATTAAAGGACATATATTGATTTCAGACAGATTTTCACGGATTGAACTGGAGGAATTATCGGGCCCTAAAACCTATCTATTCTCACCTTCAGGTGGATCAAAGGTAATCTCCTCTATTCTTGAATATCAGGAGAAAATTGCAGTTTTCCCGGATAAAATTGATTCTCTTTTTGAAATAATGCCTGAGTATGATTTAAAAGCTATAACACTGATCGATCCGGGAGATAAGGACTTAGAAAGACTCCTTTCTGAATTTGATCCGGATTCAGTTCTTTCCGGGGGTTATTGCAGGGGATGTGAAAGAGATTACTGGGATGACCTTAAAGAAAGATCATTTGTGATTGTCTGAGGATTCTCCAGGTATTTTTTCCGCAACTAAAAAGAGCTCTTTGAAATGCCTGTTTCTTCCAAATAAAAGGATTGATATTTTATCTATTATCGAGTATTCGAATTTTCCTCCGGCCGCCGGGGGATGTCCTCCTCCTCCGAACTCTCTTGCGATGAGGTGGCTTACCGGCGGTTTGGATCTTATCGAGAATTTCCCGCCGTCAGAGACTATTACCTCGATATCCGTATCTTTGCAGTCCCGGATTGCATGTGCGGTCTCGCTCGGATACCCGAACATCGGTGCGAATGCTATTTTGTATCGTCCCTCGTAGATCTTCGTTTTTTCAATGCTCTTGTTGATGGCATCGTTTCTCTCTTTTGATATCTCATCGTATATCTCCTCTATTTCTTTGTTGATGAGTTTTCCGGAGAAGAAACAGTCCCTGATCGGATCGAGGTTCTTCCATTTGCTACCCACTTCGCCCAATATCTTCGATCTCGGGTCTTCATGCTTCCAGAGATCGTAATCGCATACAACCCTTGCGATCTCTTTCGAATGTTCGTCTCCGGGCATTAGATCCCTTGCAACGATCCCTGCCGCGCATGTTTCCGTGTCGATCTTAATGTAATCGGTCAGCTTCGAGATCTCTTCTTTTTCCGAATCGTTCCACCTGTGATGGTCTCTCCATTCGATCTTCCACTCGTTTTTCTTTGCCAGTTTCAGCAATCCCGGTGATTTTTTATGATAGCCAATGTCAGATATGCTTATTGTGTCACCGCGTCCCGGCATCTTCGCCAGTATCTCAAGGTTTTCCTCGAACCTGCTTATCGACGACCATATCGTAAAGATCTCACCGTATTTCAGCCGGTGGATTGCATCGCATCCGGCTGCATCGAGGTCGTTGTGTGTCAGGTGAACAATAGCTGTTTTCCGGCCGTTAATTGCTTTTAGAAACTTTTTGTGGTTCTCTTCTTTCTTTTTCTTCTTTGATCCAAGCATCTTTTACATCCTGTATTCGGGAAAATCCGGCTGTAATATAATTCTGTAGAATGATTATTAAATTAACATTGATTATGTCCCGGGAATCGGGCATTTTTTCGGGAATTTTTATCAAATGAAATCATTTATTAGTCTGAATATCCTATATTATATGCTCACATGCCTCAATAGCTCAGCCTGGGAGAGCGCCAGACTGAAGATCTGGTTGTCCCCGGTTCAAATCCGGGTTGAGGCACTTTCGTTTTTATGATTTTTTGACTTCTATTAACCATAACCTATTTATCCCCTCAATCACAGTTTTCATAAAAGAGGCAGGTCTATGGAAGAAAGAGAAGGGGATTCTCCGGGTGCCGGGAGCAGGATGTCCGCAATGCCGGTCGATTCGTTCTTCGGGGAAGATTTCTATGAAATGCTCTTCATGAACGCGAATGTCTGGATTGCATTCATCGATGACAAAAGCCGTGTCGTCTCGTGGAACAGGGCTGCCGAGAGGATCAGCGGTTATATGGCAGACGAGGTCATCGGGAGCAGTGAGATCTGGAAGAAGCTCTATCCCGATCCCGGATACAGGAAGACGGTAACCAAAAAGATAATCAACACAATCGCAAACAAACAGGCCCTTGAAAAATTAGAGACGAGGATCAGGTGCAGAAACGGCAAAAGCCGCATAATCTCGTGGAATACAAAAGAGATCCTTGATAATTCCGGGGAATTACGGGGATATTTCATAATCGGACTTGATATAACCGATATCGTAAAACTCCAGGCCAGTTTCCAGGCAATCCTGATGAACGCAAATGTCCTGATAGCGTTCATCGACCCAAAAGCAAGGATTGTAGTCTGGAATCGTTTTGCAGAGAAGATCAGCGGATATTTGGCGGACGAAGTAACCGGAAGCAACGAGATCTGGAAGAAGCTCTATCCTGATCCTGAATACCGGAAATATGTCACAGAAGAGATCAAAAAGAACATAGACAGTGGACAAAGCCTTGAGACCTTCGAGAGTGAAATACAGACAAAATCCGGCGATAAAAAGACAATATTCTGGAATACAAAGGCATTAAACGACTT
Source organism: Methanomicrobiaceae archaeon (assembly GCA_016928355.1). Lineage (GTDB taxonomy): Archaea > Halobacteriota > Methanomicrobia > Methanomicrobiales > Methanomicrobiaceae > Methanolacinia. Next base: position 67,603 of record JAFGKW010000056.1, on the reverse strand, counting down.
TGAGGAAAACCTGTCCGGGTACATAATAATCGGCCTTGATTTAACCCGGGAAAAGGAGATGCAGGGTAAGATATTCGAATACATCGGACAGGCCGTCGTCCGCATGAAATTCCCCGTGGAGATAATAAGGGACAATCTTTTAGAACTAGACGGCCGGATTTCCTCCGGCGAGATAGAAACGGATGACATCCTCCTTGATCTTAGAATTCAGATCAAAAGTGCGGAGCAAATTCTCAACAATCTCTATGATCTTAACCAGGCTGTTCAAAACTCATTTGATGAGATGCCTGAAGATATGAAGAAATTTTTATTGGAATAAGGTGTGGGGCATGAAAAAAATATTTGAAGAGATGGAGGAAAGCCATCTTGTTCTGGTTCTTTCCGAGCCCTTGAATCTTAAAATGAAAAACATTGAAATAATAAAGGAGGTTACAAAAGAAGGATTCCATGTCATCGTAATAACCACCAACAATCCTTATTCGATTCTTGTAAAGGATTATGAAAAGGAGGGAATAGAATCTGAAAAGCTGTTTTTTATTGATGCAATTACAAAATATGCTCTCGGGAAAGAGACCGAAAAAGCTGAAAACTGTGTTTTTATCAATGGTCCTGCGGATCTGACCTCAATGGGAATAGCTGTAACAGAGGTCCTGAAAAAAACATCATCAGATAGAGTATGTGTCCTCCTGAATACTGTCAACAGTATGCTGATCTATATCACTCCTGAAAACCTGATCAAATTCGTTCACTTTATTGCCAGCAAACTGAGACTTTTTGATGTATCCGGAGTATTTCTCGCAGTTGAAAAGGGAATTGATCCTTCAACCCTCGTCCAGCTCCAAAGCTTTATAGACGAAGTCATTGACGATGGAAATTAATTCATTTTGATTTTCTGGAAAATCTGCCAACTCCTCTTGCAGGTTTCGGGGAACTTTGCACAAAAACAGAACCTCCTGCATTTCTTACATCTTCGATTGTATAGAATGCATTTGGATTTGATTTCCTGAGAATACCCAGAAATTTTGAAGTCTGTTTTCTTTTTACAACAGAATAAATAATTGAAACAGGGCCATACTGACCCTGAGCTTCAGAAACTGTTGTTCTGAATCCTGAATTCTTTAGCTCTTCAATAAGATCTGATGCTGAATACTGGGTAATAATCCTGATGACGGATATTCCCATCGCCATCTTTTCCTCTATAAGGATTCCTACATAGTTCCCGACCGCAAAACCAGAAGCGTAAGCAAGGATCGCTGTATAATGGCCCATATTCGTTAAAACCTGGCTTATTGCCACAAGCCAGATACTTATCTCAAAAAAACCTACAACCGGTGCAAGAAGCTTCAGTCCCCTGGAGATAAAAATGATTCTAAGTGTCCCAAAGGAGACATCTGCAATTCTTGCCAGAAATATTAGTATGGGCAGTATGATGTATGCCTGAACATCGGCAGGTATCATGTTATTCCTTAAGGATAATCGTATCTGGCTAATATACAATAACTATTCCGATAAAAAAGGGAGAAACTAATCAATTTTTGGAATAATTATTGTGAATGTACTCCCTTTTCCCGGGATGCTGTGTACCTTGATATCGCCGTTGTGCAGGGAGATATATTTTTTTGCGATTGAAAGACCAAGTCCAATTCTTCCTGTACCTCGTGTAAGATCTGATGGATTTTTAATAAAGAATGGTTCAAAGATCTCATCTAAGGAATCTGAAGGTATACCGATCCCATTGTCAGTGATCTCGATAATATGATTTGATAAATCTTCTTTATACCTGATTATAAGAATTTTTGGCTGTGAACTGTATTTTATAGCATTCAGTATAATGCCCTCAAAAACCTGATATATCCTGTCCCTGTCTGCACTTATACTGACAGTTTCACTGATATCAAATATTACTTCAGCTTCTTTCTGAATTTTGTTTATTGTCAGTATTTCGCCGATTAGTTGTTTCAGTTTAAAGTCTTCAATTTTAAGGTTAATCTTAAAGGATTCTGCAAGTCCGGCTTCAAGGATCTTCTCTACTATTTCACATTCTCTCTCAGCGCTTTCAAGGCATTTTTTGACTATTATGCTTGTTTCCTGGCTTAAATCAGAGTTAAATGATTCATCTGTAAGCAGGTGAAGGTAACCCAGGAGGGGCTGAAGGGGTGTACGGAGTTCGTGTGCTGCAGTATTTATAAAGTTTGCCCATTTTCGTTTTTCAAATTCCAGAAGTAATTCATCTTTATTCGGCAGATCTTTTCCAATTTCATGAAATGCAACAAGTACCTCTTTGATCTTTCCCGAGGCTGTAATTGCACCCAAAATTATTAGAATTCTTTTTTTATCCTGTTTTATCCGGATTTTGGTTTCAAAAGTAATTGTATTGCCTGTACAGATGACTTCATTGAAATAGCGTAAACAGTCATTTTTTGAATCTTCCGGGACCAGATCCATAATCGGTTTTCCGATATAATCTGCCGTATTTACCTCGTATTTTTTTGCCATTTGCCAGTCGAAAGACTTTATATTGGCATTTAGATCCAGGATAAACAGAAGGTCATTGGAAGATCTCAAAAATTCAAGCATTTTCTGCTTTGTCTCTTCTGCATAATTTATTTCTTTTTCCTGCTCTGTTATATCCAGTATGATGCATTCAATATGGCCTAGAGACTTATTATAGCCTGCTGAAAACAGAATTGTTTTCTTTAAATTTTCTGGAATAAGGTAAATTTTTTTATTTTCAATTTCATTGAATATTTCTTCTTCTGAAATTTTCCGGTCGAAACACTCCTCTATGTTTCTTCCGACAATTTCTTCCTCCTTCATTTCAAGGATTTCACAGGCTTTTTTATTGACATCAAGTATTTTTGAATTGTCTATATCCAGTATGAGCATTCCTGCACCTGCATTTCTAAAAAAAGCCTTGTATTTGAAATTTACCAGGCCTGAAGCCTCTGCCATATATGTGGTGGTAATTATTACCCATATGAAAATGGCTACATTAAGGCCTGCTATGAAGGGATCGACGGGAAGGCCAATGTAGTAGTAATATGATGTAACTCCTAAAAATCCGGAAATTAAAAGGATAGATGCCTGCAAACCTTTTTTTGGGTACCATAAGGATATGAGCAATATTGGAATATAATAGATCTGTGGTACTATGAATATCCCAGGATAATTCCAGTCACTTATCGGTATATTGAATGCGAGAATACTTACCATAAGGGACAAAAGGACAAAGCAGGCTATTACAAATATTTTTATTATTTCGGTGTCCGTATACTTCCCTGAAATTCTGAAATATACTTCGTTTTCATTTTCTTTCATAAATGCCAATAAATATTATCATGTCTGATTAAAGGATTTTTGTATAAGTATTTGAATAATATTTCAACACAGGTATTATTAAGAAATGTTTTTTACTTCGGTTAAAAAAATATATAGGTAATATGATTCCCCATGTCACTGTCAATCTTGCAATGAGTGCAGATGGAAAGTTATCAACAATTGAGAGAAGACAGGTGAAAATTTCCGGTCAGAACGATTTCAGGCGTGTTGATGTACTTAAGGCTGAGAATGACGCAATAATGGTTGGGATTGGAACTGTTCTTGCAGATGACCCCTCTCTTACTGTAAAGTCTCCTGAATTAAAGAAAAATCGTCTTTCAGGAGGAAGAGATGAAAATCCTGTCCGGATAATTGTAGACAGCAATGCAAGGACTCCCTGCAATGCAGAGATATTACATAAAGGTCCCGGGAAAAGGATAATTGCAGTGTCCGAATCGGCAGATCCGGAAAAGTTGAAGGAACTGGGGAAATATGCTGATCTTATTATAGCCGGTACAGGAAGAGTGGATCTCAAGCTTCTTTTGGAAGAACTTTCGGCCAGAGGAATAAGATCTTTGATGGTCGAAGGAGGCGGGAGTCTTATATGGTCTCTATTTGAAAATAATCTTGTCAATGAATATTATACCTGTATAGGAAATATTATAATTGGAGGCTCATCAGCTCCTACACCTGCAGATGGTACTGGTTTTATTAAAGAGCAGGATTTCATTAAACTTGAACTTGCAGATATGGAGATGATTGATGAAGGCGTCCTGTTAAAATGGAAAGTAAAAAAGTGATGATTATTTATCTCTGTATGTCACTATTTCATCAAATATTTTGTATGACTGGCCATCGACCATATTTACTGTTACTGTAACCCTGTCTTCTCCCTTTGTGCCCTGAATTTCAACATCTCCTCCCATCTGTGGTTCAATGCTCTCTGTTACAATACGTCCGTCTGAGAGGTAAACTGTCGAAACTACAGAATCAACCATATATAATCCTGCTCCGCCGGTAAATTCAACATTTAACACAGCATTGATTGGATCCTTGAATGCTTTGGCTCCGACCTCATGACCGGAAGGCATCTTATCGTTAGGAGTAGGAACGAGTGAGAATCCTGATTGCTGTGAAGACGTCGGAGCTGTGGTGGCTGTTCCTTCAGCAGGAGATGAGGGGCTGCCGTAGTCGGAACACCCTGCTGTAAGAGTAAGAGATACAATTATTAAAAATACAATCGATAAAGTGATTTTATTCATAGCATTTCTTAGAGTATAAGCTATTTTATTTTTTTGCTTTGATAAAAAAAAGAATAGAATTATAATTATACTAAATAATAGTATTGAATCATGAAATGGCTTAACTGGGAAGTGAAGCTTGGAGTTATTCTTATACTGACAACAGTTGTAATATATTCCCTAAAATTTATCTTTTTAAAAAATCCCGGAGATACCCTGAATTATGTTTTCAATTCTCTGGGTTTTCTCCCGATAAATGTCCTTTTAGTCACTCTTGTAATAAACAGGTTGTTAACTATCCGTTCCCAGAGAGAAAAATTAAGAAAAATGAATATGGTGATAGGCACTTTCTTTTCTGAAGCAGGTAATGAGCTTATATCATTGTTTACAGGATGTGATCCCGAATGCGGGAGAATATCAGATAATCTTAATATTACCAATGAATGGAATTTAAAAACTTTTTCAGAGGCGAAGAAGAAAGCTGAAAGTTTTGATTATTCTGCTGAAATCTCTCCGGATGGTCTTATAAGTCTCGAAAGATATCTTACAGTAAAAAGGGATTTTTTGCTTCGTCTTTTAGAAAACCCGGTACTTCTTGAAAATGAATCGTTCACTGAACTTCTCCGCTCTGTTTTCCATCTTGCTGAAGAACTTGGTTACAGAGATGATTTCAATACACTTCCAGAGAGTGATATCATACATCTTAATGGTGATATAAATCGTGTTTATGGACGGATTGTGGTAAGCTGGATTGACTATATGGAATATCTTTATGAGAATTTTCCGTATCTGTTCTCCCTCCAGATGAGAATAAACCCTTTCGATGCCGATGCATGCCCCGTTGTAACAAAATGATTACTTTGACAGAAAGGATTTTATTCACTCCTTTCCTTTCCAGTTTTCATGGGAGAAAAAGGATCTGAGATAGAAATTTTAATCGGAGGGAAAGCAGGTGAAGGAATAAACAGGGCCGGGCAGGTAATTGCAGAAATTCTGTCTGAAATGGGTTATTATATTTTCATGATATTTGATCATCCATCCCTGATAAAAGGCGGTCATAATTATTCCATAATCAGGGCTTCTGAGCATCCGGTGGGTGGAATAAAACGAAAACCGGATATTGTTCTTGCTCTCGACAAAAATACTATTAAATTGCACGAGGCTGAATTATCTCCTCATACAGTTGTTATATTCAATTCTGATAAAGTTAAAAATGCAGAAGGTATAGGAATCCCTGCTGTATCTATCGTAGATAGTGCGGGAGGAGTTCCTATAATGATCAATTCATGCCTTATTGGTGCTTTCTGTAAAACTGCAGGTCTGGAATGGTCGGATGTAGAACAAATCCTTCTTGATAAATTTCCAGTGAGAAGCGCTCTTAATCTGGATATTGCCAGAAAAGGATATGATATTTCCGAGGTAAAATTTCAGCTTATACGAGCAGGAGAAAACAGGGCTAAGTTAATTACTGGTAGTGAGTCACTCGGGCTCGGTCTTTGTTATGGCGGGATTGAAGGATATATTGCCTACCCGATGTCTCCTGCTTCAGGCATACTTCATTTTTTATCATCAAAAAAGGATGAATTTAACCTTAAGGTTTTCCAGCCTGAAGGAGAGATTGCTGCAATTCTGATGGCTGAGGGGATGGCATGCTGCGGGTGCAGAGCTGCTGTAGGGACATCTGGCGGTGGGTTCTGTCTCATGAATGAGGGTATTTCCTATTCAGGTCTTGCAGAAATTCCAATAGTAATAATTAATTCACAGAGGCAGTCCCCCTCTACCGGGGCTCCGACATATACTGCACAGAGTGATCTCCCATATGCAATAAGTGCAGGACATGGTGAATTCCCAAGGATTGTAATATCTCCTGGAAATGCTGAACAGGCATTTATGTGGTCGGCAAAGGCTCCCGGACTTGCATGGAAGTATCAGGTCCCGGTAATAATACTGACTGATGTTACGCTGAATGACTCTCTATACAGTCTAAGTCCTGAAACTGTCATAAACGAGGATTATGATTATGGTTACAAGGAAGTTGATGAAGGGCCTTATCTGAGATACCGGTTTACTGGGGACGGGATATCGCCACTGGGATTTTTCAATGGGAATTCCGGGCCGGTAAAGATTAACGGGAAAACACATGATGAATCGGGAATCTCTACCGAAAATCCTCGAATTCTTGAGAAACTGGCTGAGAAGAGGATAAGGAAAGCATCAATAATTAAAAGAGATATGGAAGGTGAAAAATGTGTTTTAAGGTCAGGAAATTCAAATTCCGGAACCACGGTGGTATCCTGGGGGTCCAATGGACCCCTTTGCAGTGAATTGTGCTCGAGATTAAAAATACGATCCGTTCAGCCGATTGTTCTGCACCCTTTCCCGGAAAAACAGTTTGAAACTGCAATTTCAGAATCTTCTAAAATTATTGTTGTCGAGGATAATTCCACGGGACAGCTTTCAGAACTGATGAAAAGTTATGGTTTTTTCTCAGATAACAGGATTCTCAATTACAGCGGGAGGCAGATTAGCCTGGAAACTCTTGAAAAACGTTTAATGGAGGTGATTTAATTGTCTTATATTACAGATGCCCCAAATACATGGTGTGAGGGTTGCGGAAATTTTGCGATCCTTCATTCTATAAGGAGAATAATCGAGGAATATGAGAAAAACGGTTCAAAAAAAGATGAGATTGTACTTGTAGCAGGAATCGGCTGCCATGGAAAGATTGCTGACTACCTGAATATAAATACTGTATATTCTCTTCACGGGCGTGCCATCCCGTTTGCCACGGGAATCAAAATTGCAAATCCTGATCTTAAAGTGATCTGCTGTGTAGGTGACGGCGATTCATATGCAGAGGGGCTTGAACACCTCCTCTTTGCTGCAAAAAGAAATGTCGATATAACCGTTATAGTCCATGATAACCGTGTATATGGACTTACTATGGGACAATATACTCCAACCTCTCCTGACAGTTATCATGGAAAAACAAATCCCGGAGATGGAAAGGAGAAGCCTTTCAACCCGTTGAAACTTCTTTTATGTTCAGGTGCGACCTTTCTTGCAAGAGGATATACCGGAAGAATGGATCAGCTCCAGAAACTGATATGGTCCGGAATGTCCCACAAGGGATTTGCCCTGATAGAAGTGCTTCAGGTCTGTGCAAGTTTTTATGACAAATCATCATTTTATGATAGGCATATCTATGAATATCAGGGTGATTCCGGGGATATTAATGAGGCTTTTATCCTTGCCGGGGAATGGGATTATAACAGCGATTCCGATATTCCTGCCGGAATTATATATGAAGAAATTCGCCAGATATTTGAAGAGAGGTTCGAGTATGAAACTACTGATTTAAAAAGTCGCAGGAAGGCTGTTATTGAATATTTTGGTCTATAGATTCCTGAGATGACAGGTGATTTTATATAATTATAAGTTTATTCTCGAATGTCAGGAGGAGAAAAAAATGACAATTGACAAGAGAATGGAAGCTGCACTGAACGAACAGATCAAGTGGGAACTATATTCTTCATACCTCTACCTTTCGATGTCGTCATGGTACGAGTCCGCCGGCCTTAAGGGATTTGCAAACTGGGAATTTATCCAGGCCCAGGAAGAAAAAGATCATGCAATGAAGATATTTCGGTATGTCATATCAAGAGGCGGGAGGGTCATACTGCACCCGATAGACGCCCCGCCGTCGGAATGGGCATCCCCGCTTGACGCTTTTCAGGTTTCCCTTGAGCACGAACAAAAAGTAACCTCCATGATCAACAATCTCGTCGATCTCTCAATCGACCTGAAGGACCATGCGACTCATAACATGCTCCAGTGGTTCGTCGACGAGCAGATCGAGGAGGAAGAGGATGCAGGAGAGATCGTGGATAAGCTCAGGATGATAGAAGAGGGCGGCGGCAAACAGATGCTTTTCATGCTGGACAAAGAGCTTGGAACAAGAGTATATACGCCTCTTCAGCCGGGAATGGCCCCTGGACAGCAGTAATTGTCCGGATCAATTCAAATATTTTATAACCCCCCCTTTTTAATATGATAATATGGAGGATAGCAGTCCGCATCTGCCGGTAAAATGGATAATTTTCACAGTCGGCATCGGAGTCTTCATCGGATCGTTCAACATCAGCCTTCTCAATGTATCGCTTCCGACAATTGCAAGATATTTCGATTCGAACCTTAGTACGGTATCCTGGGCGCTGGTAATCTATCTTGTTGTCTTATCAGGCACCATCCTTGTATTCGGAAGACAAACGCATTTTAAAGGCTCTGAATAAAGCGATTGATAATATAGAAAAAGATCCTTTTTCCGGGATTCAGATCCCAAAACGCCTGATCCCAAAGAGATACAATAAGGTTTTCAAACCGGACAATCTCTGGAAGTATGATCTCAACAGATCATGGAGACTGATATACTGGATAGCATCAGATGATGAAGGCCGGATAACCCTGCTGATCGACTGGATGGATCATAAGGAGTATGATAAGATATTTGGATACAGGTCCTCGTGATTATTGAAATCTGTTTAAATGAATATTTTGTAGCATTCACGGAAAGGAATGAGCCACATTAATAAAAGATCTATTAATTTTGAAAATCTGGTTTCGCCTTAATAATCCCTTTTTCAAGACTAAATTTTATTGTTTTATCCATTCTTTTATCGCGTTTCCATTTCTCATCATAAAAAAGATAGGTATTGATGAATCTTTTTGTATCTAAAACGTCAATACCAAGACCAATCCAGCAGTCGGCTTTCGACTGATATTTTTTTAACAAACAAAATGAGGATAAATGATCATATAGATTTTCGGTCCCTATTTGCGCAAAAACAGTAATTCCGGTTTTTTTTACTTCTGTCATTAAAGAAAAATCATGCCTTTTCCCATCTGTAGTCGATAGGAAGATTATCTTATTTATATATTCAATCAGACTCTTCCTCGTTTCATGGCTTAAATCTAAAATTGTATTTGTAATATTTATGAATCTTTCAGGATGCAATTGTTCTAATTCGTGAATAATATCGCTAATTTCTTTTTCAATCGTTAATTTTGGAAGTTCACCTCCATGTAAATAATGTTCATCGAAAGCTTCTAAAAATTCAGTATCTAAGTGAATTTGTGTTGGTATCGAACCATCATCTAAATAAATGTTGAAATTCCCCCTGTCTAAATATAAACCTAGGAAAGATAATTCATCAAATGCCGCAAACAAACCTGTCTCTTGCGTACTTAGTCGTCTCTCTATGTAATGAAGGAAAACAGCAGGTGAATCGATACACCTTGTAAGGATATCTAATTCAAATAAATTAACTGACCATGGGAGTTCAGATTGAGAAAAAAGTCCCAGTGATTCGATATTTTTAAGGCTACTTGAAAAACTTAACAAAGGTTCTAATGTCACATTTATAAGAATAAACCTGGTAATATCTTCTTTATATTCAATTTCCAATATTTTTTTCCCTCTTGAATTTGTAAATGTCGCAGGAATCGTGGTTTTTATATATTCTTTAGCCCTTAATCCTTGATTGTGCGCCTCACAGACTAATTTTTTAAGGTTTGTAGAAATTCTATTAATACCCTCTTTTTTTGGAGTAATTGTAAAGTTTCCAGACTTTGATTCGGCGATTATGATATAATTGGAATATGGGATAATGTGATCAACTTCTGCAGTCTTATCCTCCCCAATAGGATAAAATAAATTTTCATGAACCTTTTCTTTTTCAAAAACTCGCCCAAGATATTCTGTTACTTTTTTCTCAGTAAACTTAGCTTTAATTCCCTGATATTTTTGCCAAACTTTTGAATTCTTACGTTTTTCTTCCTCTAATATTCCTTCAAATATTAAGGGTAAATTTTGGAATAAATCCTGGGGAATTGGTGCAAAATATCGTCCATTATAACATAATATTGGTTTTTTAAGGAAGATATTCTCATCAAGAGGTGAGTTGTATGTGGGTGACCCTTCACCAAAGTGACATGAAAAAACATCAAGATACCTTTTAAATTTAATTATATCACAACAGTTGGATTTACAAAAATCTTCAGGATCAATCGCTAACAGATCTCCTGTTTTTGAAAAAAAATCAATCCCAGGTTCTGTATTTGCATGATTTATTTTACTTATTCTCTGAATTATCAAATTTTCATATTGTTGGATTATTTTTTCACTGAATATAATAACATCGGTGATCGTGAAACCAAAATTTTTAGAGAAATATTCTTCAAACTTTCCAAATGTTTCAAGAAGTAATTCCTTCATTTGGAATGGATACTTTTCAGGATTTAGTTGCTTGATTAATGCATGCATTTGAGCATGGAAGATTACATCGTCAATATTTTCTTTATTGCCAGATGTTGGCATCATTGACGGAAGAAAGTGTAAAAAATATAATTGCAAATCCTTTAGAATTAAATCAATATCTTCATTGGAAGGTTTTACGTCACTACAGAATTCATTTTTCAATGCAAGACCAATTACAAAATTTAGGCAAGGTAAATCAAAAATACTATGATCTGCTATGTAATACTTTCCAATTTCGGTCTTAGTAAGAATCGATAATCTAGAGATGATTTCTAATTTGTTTAGTCTCTTTAGCTTCTCTTCAATATCATTCAATGCTTTTGAACAATTTATTTTACTTCCTTCAATAAATTCATCAAAAAATGGTTTTGATGAGGATTCGTCATTGGCCATGTTATCAGATTCCTTTCTTTCATCCAACAGTTATTGACAATTCATTATAATATGATGCTACAAACTAAAACAAAAATGAGACCGGCAGGTTTCGAACCTTCGAACTCTTACAAGACAGGATCTTAAGATCCTATCACTTTGGCTAAATGCATTGATGAATCAATTATTTTTTTAGTTCGCTTCCTTTTTTGAATGCATTTATTGAGAGATCAAAATCAGGTTTTTGATCTTCGACATAGAGATTAAAACACGATTTATTTTCTTTATCACGAAATTCTTTCTCCCATTTTTTCCTTTTACCTTCAGGGATATGATTGATTGCTTTGGTTTGATGTGTTTGGAGAGAATCCTGATACCAACTACTGATTTTCTTTATTTCCTGAATTATTGATCTTAGTTCAGAAGAGTTCGCATCTTTTAGCTTTTTTTGTTCGGTCAATTCATTGATTTTTTTTGAATATTTTTCATGACTATAATCTAAGGCTACAAGATGGTACATAATCCATTTGAGATTTTCCTGTGAATCTGGATCTTTTGAATCTCCCATTTTTCAGAGTTTGTTAACTATTCGGTTTATTTCTTCCGTCTGGTCTTTTTCCTGGAAACCATCTCGCTTCCGTTCTCAGCTCACACCATAAATCAATTTTTAAAAAACATCAGAATATAGAGCTAAGAAATACAAAAAACAACAGTCCGGCCGAGATCCAAACCCCCAACCGCATCCTTACCAAGGACGTGCTCTAAAAAAAAGCAAAAAAATCAGTAACTTCTTCCAACAACAGCCTGTTTCCCGGGCCTGCCGCAGACGATGCACTTTCCTTCGGCCTTCTCAATATATTCCGACCTGATGTCGTCGCCGAGTAGGCTGACGTCGAGAACCTTCTCGATCTCGTCCGCACATTCCTCGCAACCGCACCACTGGACGACGGCGATTCCTGTCTCGACGGCCTCTTTCGCCTCGTCGAGAGAATTGACGATATGTATCTTCTCTTTGACCTTCCCGACCGCCGAAGCCATCAGCTGGTCCTTAAAGGCGTCGAGAAGCGAGCTGACTCCGTCTGCAAGGTTCTCACGCGGGAGCGTCGTCTTCTCCCCGAGTCTGTTTACAGCCATAACAACGCCGTTCTCGATATCCCTCGGTCCGATCTCCAGCCTGAGCGGAACGCCTCTCATCTCCCAATGATAGTATTTTGCACCCGGGCGAAGCGGTCTGTCGTCGATTTTGACTCTGTAACCTGCGGTCTTCATCTCGGCCTCGATATCCTTTGCAGCCTGTGCGACCTCTTCGGCCATCTTCTTCATGATGATCGGGACGATTACTATCTGGACCGGGGCGAGAGCGGGCGGAAGAACAAGTCCCTTATCATCGCCATGAACCGAGATTAATGCCGCAATGCACCTCTCCGAGATCCCGTAGCATGTCTGGAACGCAAGCTGCTGCCCGCCGTTCTCGTCCTCGTATGTGATATCAAAGGTCTTTGCGAAATTATCGCCAAGGTGATGGATCGTTCCTGCCTGGAGCGTCCTTCCGTCCGGCATAATGACATCGGCCGCAAGCGTGAAATCCGCACCGGGGAACTTGTCCCAGTCCGGCCTCTTCGACATGACGATCGGAACACAGAGCCGGTCGTAGAACTCGCGATATAATACAGCGGCCTCTTCCACCTGGTTATTTGCATCCTCCCATGTCGCATGGACGGTGTGGGCCTCCTTGAAGGAGGTTATCTCGCGAAGCCGGATAAGCGGTCTTGTATGCTTCGTCTCGTACCTGAACGTGTTGACGATCTGGTAATATTTCAGGGGAAGATCTGCATGCGACCTGACCCATAGTGCATACATCGGGTAAATCGCGGTCTCGCTCGTCGGGCGGAGCGCCAGCGGGACGTCGAGTTTGGAGAGACCGCCGTGTGTAACCCAGTAGACCTCCTCCTCGAATCCCTTGATATGCTCCGCCTCCTTCATGAACTCGTGCTCCGGTATTAAAAGCGGAAAGAGAGTCTCTTCATGGTCCCTGTCGAGAAGTTCCCTGAGGATGCCGTATGTAGCCTTTCGGATTGCAAACCCGTGCGGATACCAGACGTAAAGACCCTTTACGGGGTACCTGACATCCATTATTTCGGCACGCCAGAGTATTTCGTTATACCATTCGCTAAAATTATTTTTTGAGGGCAATGAACCGCTGTCTTCAGACATTTATCAGACTCCCTGAACTACTATATTTATGATTTGCGGCGTAATAAAAGCCTCTATAATCGCCGCAGCGGCGAGGAGGGGGACAACGGTCATAAGGTAGATCTTTGATAGTTTCATTGCGTACTCAGCAGCATCATCCTTACCTTTGTATTCGAGCCATAACGATTCGGCGAGGAGAAACCCGAGTCCCGATGAGATAATAAATGCCGGGATCTCAAATATCCCGTGAGGGATTATTCCTGCGGCGACTGCTGCCGTTCCCTGTAATTCAATAGCATATTCTACGACAAATCCGATTATAACTCCGTTTGCCAGAAGGACCAGCAGGGTGAGAACGCCAAACGTTGCACCGCCGGCAAAAAGCAGAAGTGATGCCTCAAAATTATTGATAAAAAGGGTTAGTGCCATAAAAGGCGGGCTCTGTTCATTTATAAAATTGAAGAGATCCTCATTTAGGGTTTGCAGAAGAATTTCAGCGCTTTCTGAATTCTGGTTGATCGTAAATGCTCCTATTGAAAAAAAAATCAAAAAGAGAATAAGTGACAGAGAGATGCTGTATGAGAGTTTTTTATTAAACATAGAGTATCATCCTCACCATATCCCTGATTCCCGGAGCAAGTCCCACCATTATCATTGCAAGAATTATCAGGTGGAATAGTTCCTTATTGCCCTCCTGTCTGTAAATCTGGAGGATGTATATGGCAGGTATCACAACTACCAGTTTCAGTCCGAACATTGAGAATGCAGTGCCTGTGGCTTCTATGAGTGCGGATCCTACCACATGCTGCTCGACATATGCCATTTCATGCAGGTCTATGCCAAAACTTGTTGCGCTTGCATCCAGCATATGGCCGAAGATGAGCAGTTTGTACAGGATATCGTCAACATAATCCCATCTGAGGGCATATTTGATGAATGCCCAGACCGAAAGAGCTGAAACACAGGCGACTCCAAGTATGGCAAACATTACGAAAAGATTGATCTGTGTATATACTATTCCGTACCAGACCAGTGGTACAAGAGTGATCGCGCATGCAATTATGCCGCCGGCTGCAAAACCTTTGTGATAATTTTTTATAAATTTCTTCTGTTCAAGGAATCTGGAAATTACAAGTACAAATATTGCATAGAAAAAAATCGAGAAAAATATCAGCGGTGTGATTAAGAGAACGTAGTATGGATAAGGTATTATTCCTGTATCCTCGACTACACGCAGAAATCCTCCCAGAACCACATAAGGAATAATTGCCAGAATAAACTCCTGATTAATAGCGATTCCTGCTTTATTCAGCCATTTGTAAACCAGATAGACTGATATAATCAATATGAGGGCATACGTGAGCGTATCAACAATTGTATAGGCCCCACCGTTGACGATTGGATCAACGTAATATTTGTATATAAAATCCCCAATCATTTATTGATAAAATAATGAGCGCAGATAGTATAAAAGTACTCAAAAACCTTCAATTTGACAAATCAAAATGGCTTCAGATGCCAAGGGATATTATCATCGGGCATGATGCGATAGAACAGCTGCCGGATGTATGCAGGGATTTGCGGATTGGCAGGTCTGCGCTGATAATATCCGGAAGGCATACCATGAAGGCGGCGGGAGACCGTGTTCTGGATCTTGTCGGCACAGGCGGCGGGGGTGCGGAAGTCTTCACATCCGAAACGATCTCGCTTGAAACAATAAATGAAGCCGAGGAGATTGCCAAAGGACATGACTTCATAATCGGTGTCGGTGGAGGGAAGGCCATAGATATGGCAAAAGTGGTATCATATAATCTTGGTCTCCATTTTATCAGCGTACCGACAGCTGCTTCTCATGACGGCATTGCATCATCGAGGGCTTCTGTTCCTACCGAGAAGGGAGCAGTATCACTGGATGCGCATCCCCCTTCTGCTGTAATTGCCGATACGGGGATTATTGCAAAGGCACCTTTCAGGCTGCTTGCATCAGGTTGTGCTGATATAATCTCAAACAGGACAGCGATACTTGACTGGGAACTGTCACACAGGCTCAGGGGAGAGGCGATCAGCGAGTATGCCGCAGCGTTGTCTGCAATGACGGCGGATATTCTTCTTGAAAATGCAGGACTCATAAAACCCGGTTCCGAAGAAGCTGCCTGGATTGTAATCAAGGCACTGGTCTCTTCAGGAGTTGCCATGAGCATAGCAGGATCATCACGCCCGGCAAGTGGCGGTGAGCATAAATTCAGCCACGCACTTGATATTCTTGCACCCGGGAGAGGACTCCACGGAGAGCAGTGTGGTATTGGTTCGATTATGACAATGTACATGCATGGCGGGGACTGGCGTGGCATCAGGGATTCCCTCAGTGCTATCGGAGCACCCGTGACACCTGCAAAGATTGGAATTGATGATGATACTGCAGTTGAAGCTCTGCTTATGGCAAGAAAGATCAGACCGGAAAGATTCACAATTCTTGATGCCGGCATAGAGAGGGATTGCGCTGAAAAACTTGTATCCATGCTTTACAGGGAGTGATTATATGGATGGAGAAACGGTGAAAATTACTCTTATTGGAAGTGACCTCGCGATAGATGGACTTGAATTTGTTTACAGGGGTGAGCTTGAGGAATGTGAAGGTTGCAGGATGCATAAAGTCTGCAACAACCTGACTCCCAAAAAAAGTTACAGGATAGTTGGGATAAGAAACAGCGCTGTGCATCCATGCAATATTCATCATAACGGTGTTTGTGCTGTAGAAGTTATTGATTCGCCCGTTATTGTCTTAATTGATGCAAAAAGAGCAATTTTGAACTCAGAGATCACAATGGATTTTCTATGCCCCGAGATAGGGTGCCCAAATTATGATCGATGTTTCCCCGAGGGTCTTGTCGAAAACGGCAAATATATTGTTACCCGGATAATCAATTCAGAAAAAGAGTCATGTGAGAGAGGGAAAAACCTGAAAAATGTCGAACTCACTCCAAAACAAGCCTGAAATCATAAAAATTCCGGTTGTATCAACCCTAAAATTCATTTTACAATAATTCTCTGTTCTCAGCCAGTCAATGAATATTTTTATTTCCCTTAATTTCGGGATATATATTCTCGTGAATTATCCTGATAATCTCCTGAAAATCCTGGATTTTGTTATATATTCTCTAAATACAGCTCTTTTTTTTATATTTGCCCTGATTTGATCCCGACTTACATCCAATGTCCTGAAATCTGTCATTTATAGACTTATTGGGGCGCATATATCGGCAGGCATTGAAATACTCCTGTATTATATGTCTAAACCGGGGTTTGTAGTTCTTTTTGGTCTTAATGTGAATATCCCCGGTTCTTAAACCAGTCCCTGTTTGAACAGGCTTCAGGAAGTCAGATATAAAGATCATCAATAAATTATATCTTGTTTTGGCTGAAGTAATTTTTAAGGATTGGTGATCTAGTGCAGAAGGAAGAATTATTACATTTACACATGCTTCTGGTGCATGTAAAGAAGTACTATGAATCGATTAAAAACGAAGATGTGCTTACGAGTCATTATAATGAGTTAAACATCTCTCCTGTTCATATTCACAAGAATAAAGTCTGCCATAAAGAGGCAATTCTGACGCTTGGAAGAGAACTGGTAGGATATATTCAGGATGGGCAGATCCAGTCTGTTGGATATGCTCCGGGAACTGGTACCGAAGAGGTTGCCGTTGAACACTAAGCAATCCGAAGACTCTAATTTATTTTTAAAGGAGATAATATCCCGGATTCTATCTGAAGCCGGAGATCCGTCAGATGTCCAGAAGATCAAGGCGTCTGTATGCCGAAAATATTCTCTTGAGCGGATGCCCAGAAATTCGGAGATCTTTGCATTAGCTAAAGAAGATGAGAGAGAGAGGCTCAGGGGATTTCTTCAGGTTAAGCCTGCGAGAACCATTTCCGGGGTTGCACCTGTGGCTGTAATGACTTCCCCGCATCCATGTCCTCATGGGAAATGTCTTCCTTGTCCCGGCGGTCCCGAGCATCCTTTTGGTTCCCCACAGAGCTATACAGGTGAAGAGCCTGCAGCATTACGTGCCCGGCAGCATGAATATGATCCGTACGCCCAGGTTCAGGCAAGGCTTAGGCAGTTTGAGGAACTCGGTCATCATGTCGACAAAGCCGAGCTCATTGTTATGGGCGGAACCATAACGGCACGTGATCCTGAATACAGGGACTGGTTTATGAGATCCTGTATACGGGCGATGAATGAGTACGGCGGTGGAGATCCAGGCGATATCTATAATTTCGAACAATTATCTCTGCAAAATGAAACAGCAAAGGTCAGATGCATTGCTGCTACATTTGAAACAAGGCCCGACTGGTGCGGGAGAGAACACATTGATGATATGCTCAGGCTTGGTGTAACAAAAGTTGAACTTGGAGTTCAGCAGCTTGACAATACAATTCTGGAATTTAACAGGCGCGGGCATGGTGTTGAGGCAACAGAAGAGGCGAACCGTCTTCTCAGGGATGCGGGCCTGAAGGTCGGTTTTCATGTCATGCCCAATCTGCCGTCGGCGACGGTTGAAGACGATAAGCGGATGTTTGATCTTCTTTTTTCAGATGAAAGATTCTGTCCTGATTTTTTGAAGATCTATCCCACTCTTGTTACACCCGGTTCGGAGATCGAAGAGCTTTGGATGTCAGGCGAATATGATGTCTATGATGAAGATGAGCTTATAGATCTTGTGGCCTATGGAAAATCCCGTCTTCCACCTTATGTCAGGCTCCAGAGGATCCAGAGGGACATCCCTGCAAAACTTATAGTGCGTGGGTCGCATTTCAGCAATTTCCGTCAGCTGGCAAAGGAAAGGCTTGAGAGTTCGGGGGGCAGATGCAGGTGCATCAGGTGTAGTGAGGCCGGAAGAAATGTCATCCGTGAGCCTCCTGAAATTGATGTAATCCATTACAAATGCTGTGGTGGTGATGAATTTTTCATCAGATATATTTCTGGAGAGTCTCTAATTGGTTTTATACGCCTGAGATTCCCTTATGATCCCTGGCGGGATGAAATCTCCGACTCGGCTCTTGTGAGGGAACTGCATGTCTACGGTTCGGTTGTTCCGATATCTGAAAGAGCCGGTCCGGGGGAATGGCAGCACAGAAATTTTGGAGACAGTCTTTTGAAAGAAGCTGAAAGAATTGCCGGAGAATCAGGATACGGGAGTGTTGGGATCATGAGCGGAATAGGTGTCAGACCTTATTACAGGAAAAAGGGATACCATAGAGACGGTCCATATATGGTTAAGGAATTATAATGGATGCTGCAACCTTCGAGTACATGAAAAAACGGTTTGAGGAGTATTACATGACCGCCACTTTCATGATGCCTCCTGCAGTTGAGCAGCGTGAGTGGGGCTTTATTTTTTTTGACCCCTCGGGCGAGGTGCGTATGAAAAGGCACATAGGTTTCAGCTCGAAAAATGAGGTTGAGACCTATATGCGCTCCATGGTCCCAAGGCATGCCTACCACTCAACAGCCTATTACAAACTCCCTTCAGCTTCTACAATGCCGGAGAAGGTGTGGTTGGGTGCGGATCTGATATTTGATCTTGATGCGGATCACATCATGAGGGGTGCATATGACGTAATGCTTGAACGGGTAAAGGAGGAGACCTATAAATTGCTGGATATGCTGACCGGGGAGCTTGGGTTTATTGACCGGGATGTCAGCATAGTTTTCTCCGGGGGTCGTGGATATCATATACACGTTCGGAACCTCGAAACCCGGCAGTGGGGCAGTACGGAGAGACGTGAACTTGTTGATTATGTCTGTGGTATAGGGATAGATCCTGAATTTATGCTTGGCAAAGGTCGCGATTCAGGCTGGTCTGCAAGATACAGATCTGCCGTTTCCGAATATTTTGACGAACTTATGAAAACAGACCGTGAATCTGCCGTTAAGGCGGTGGGTTCAATAAGGGGTGTGGGAGATCCTTCAGCCGGGTCTTTTGTCGATTCATTGAAGGAGACTTCCAGAAAGGTTAAAAGTACAAAAAAGGATGTACCGGTGACAGGGACTCTTAAGAAGGTTCTGGAGCAGGATGGAGGTCCCCTTATTGATAAGATCCGGGAGAGGGCTGCACTGACCGATGAACCTGTAACGACCGATATTAAGAGACTGATCAGGATGCCAGGATCACTTCACGGCGGCAGCGGATTCAGAGTCGTGCCCCTTACGGTCCGTGATCTTGACAACTTTGATCCGCTTGTCGATGCAGTTGTGTTCGGGGAATCACCTGTAAGGATTGATCTGGCATTCAGCCTGACGATGCCTGTTCTTGGAAACAAATATTCGCTTGAAAAAGGAATAAATAATGTACCGGAAGCCCTTGCAGTTTTTCTTTGCGCAAGAGGTGCGGCAAGGTATGCTGGCAGTGTGAGATAGGTATGGATCTGGATTATCTTCGATTAATTATCCTTGAAGAAAGAGAAAGCGGCAGGCTCGCAGAGATCAGTTCTGAGACCTTTACAGACTCAGCAAAGTATCTCCAGGATCTTTATTCCGAGGCAAAATCGATTGATCATTTCATGACCCGGCGCGGGAGCGAACTGATAGACGAGATAGAGAGTGTCGTTTCAACTCTTCAGGACATCTCCTCTCTCCGCCTTAACAAAATTATCAAACTTGCTCTGGTGACGGTTCAGGGCGGAAAAACGGCGAAAGAGGAGATGAAAAGAATGCTTCCGGCAGAGAGGGAGATGTATGAGGATATCTTAAAATCCGTAAAAAAATGCAGAAACCTCATGATAGAGTCCGAAATGCAGACTGTTTCTATTCCAATAACTGCTGAGGAGTTATCTCCCCCTTCCCTGGCTGAAGAGAGAATGCCTGCAGAAAATGAACATTTTCCAGAGAATGTATCCGATTCAGAGGATGAATCACCGGAATATAAGCCTGTATATCTTTCTGAGGATATCGATTCATTTATGGGGCTTGACGGAAGGATCTATACGCTCTCGAGAGAAGATATTGTTATGCTGCCGGAAAAAAATGCGTCAGTTTTATTCAGTCGCAACATAGCCTTAAATATAAGGGTTGGCAAATAATAATGAGATTTAATCGGTAAATCATTACCTGATTTCCGGGATCGCCGGGTCTTTGTGATCCGGATGAATATTCCAGTATAAGGGGCTTGAGATTTTATGAAAATGCCAACGAAGTTCAAGACATATTGTCCGTATTGCAGAACACACGAAGTTCACGAGGTCGAGAAAGTAAAGAAAGGCCGTGATCTTCACCTGCATTGGATCGATCGACAGAAAGCACGCAGAAGTAAGGTAGGCAACATGGGGAAGTTCTCCAAGGTTCCTGGTGGGGATAAACCGACAAAGAGGATCAATGTAAGATACAGGTGCTCAAAGTGCGGCAAGGCTCACCTTAGATCCGGTGTTAAAGCAGGTAAATTTGAACTTACGGAGTGAATTAAATGGTCAGAGTAAACAGAGAAAACAGGACGAAGTTTTATACAGTAAAGTGTCCGGATTGTGAGAACGAGCAGGTTATTTTCCAGAGAGCCAGCACTGTAGTCAACTGTGTTGTCTGCGGCAAGGTTCTGGCTGAACCAAGCGGCGGCAATGCGGAAATCAAGGCAGACATTATTGCTGCTAACGAGTAATAATTCATATGTACGAGAGAGAGTGGCCGGACGAAGGGGAACTTGTAGTATGCACAGTGACAAACGTAAAGGATTTTGTTGCATTTGTCACTCTGGATGAGTACAATAACCGCGAAGGTCTTATCCCTATAGCAGAAGTTGCGCGTGGCTGGATTAAGCATATCCGTGATTTTGTAAGGGAAGGACAGAAGGTTGTCTGTAAGGTTCTTCATGTTAATACCAGCCGTGGGCATATTGATCTCTCTTTAAAGGATGTCAATGATCATCAGCGGAAAGAAAAGATCAATGAATGGAAGAACGAGCAGAAAGCAAGGAAATGGATCGAATTCATATCCGAAGCTAGCGGTTTTCCAGGGGATGAGATCGAAAAGATCTTCTATAGAGAATATGGGGCTCTCTTTCCCGTCTTTGAAGATATTCTGACTGATGAGGAAGTGACACTAAAGAAACTGGGCTTGGAAAAAAAGGTATCGGATTCATTGGTGTCCATTGCAAATGAAAATGTAAAACTTTCAAAAGTAACAATTTCAGGCACATTAATTCTGACTTCCAATAAACCTGACGGGGTAAATGTTATCCGCAGAGCTCTCAGGAGTGCACAACCCAAGGTTGATGACGTTGAAATTGAACTCTTCTATGTCGGTGCGCCCAAATACAGGGTCAAGGTAACAGCTCCCGACTATAAGTCTGCTGAAAAGGCCATCAACAAAGTTGCCACTGCTGCCATAGGGGTTGTGGAGAGAGCTGACGGCTATGGTGAATTTGTCCGGAAACAAAAATCCGGAAAGAACTGATGACCAAAAAAATCAGAAAATGCCCTGATGACGGGCGTTATACACTCTTATCTATTTGCCCTGTCTGTGGAAACAGTACCTGTAATTCTCACCCTCCCCGGTACTCTCCGCAGGACAGTTATGGGAGATACAGGAGGGAGATGAAAAATGATTGAAGAGATCTCAATAGACTTTTTTGGAAAAGATTCTGATGACTTTTCCTGTGAAATAATGATAGAAGGGCTTCCCGGTGTAGGTCAGGTTGGAAAACTTGCAGCTGAACATATTATGGAAGAGCTGGGTGCAGAGAAGATTGCGGAGATCAGATCCATTTTTTTCCCTCCCCAGGTCCTCATTGACGAAACCGGAGTGGCACATCTGCCTAAAAACGAGATCTACAGATACTGTGACGGTGAAAGAAGCATAATGTTTCTCATCGGCGACTTTCAGAGTGGATCCGCAGAAGGGCATTACATTCTTGCTGACACCTACCTTGACATAGCTGAGAAAATGGGTGTAAAGAGAATCTATACTCTTGGGGGATACGGTGTTGGCCATCTAATCCAGGATATCCGTGTACTGGCTGCCGTGAATGATGAAAAACTTAAGGATGAGGTTACAGGTGCGGGAGCAGTCTTTGCCCAGGATGAACCTGGCGGAGGCATTATAGGGGCTTCCGGACTTCTCCTTGGTCTTGGTGCAAAACGTGGAATTGAAGGTATATGTCTTATGGGAGAGACTTCCGGCTATATCGTCGATCCCAAAAGTTCCAACAGCCTTCTTGAAGTATTATCGAAGATGATCGGTATAGATGTTGATTCTACGAAACTTCAGGAAAGAGCCGTTGAGATGGAGGTCTTTTTGGAAAGGCTGAAATCCCTGGACCAATCAAAGACTGAAGAGGAATTGAGCTATATCGGGTGATATTATGATCTGCAATGCGGATTTACATATTCACTCTCTTTTCTCGATGGCTTCATCAAAAAATACAACTCCTGAAAATCTTCTGAATTCCTGCGTGATAAAAGGACTGGAAGTCCTTGGTTCCGGTGATGCACTCCACCCGGTGTGGAGGAAGATGTGGACTGAATATATTCGGGAAGACCAGGATGTAACTGTGATTCCAACGGCTGAAGTCCAGGCTGAAGGAAGGGTTCACCACCTGATTCTAATGAAAAATTTTGAGCAGGCGGAGATTATTGCTGATCAACTCAGGCCCTTCAGTAAGAATATAGATAAGGACGGCCGCCCTCATGTAAATCTCAGTGGCGAAGGGATTGCAGAGATAGTTCATAATGCAGGAGCATATATCGGTCCTGCCCATGCATTCACTCCATGGACCGGTCTTTATGGCAGGTTTGATTCACTCCACGACTGCTATGGAGATGAGCGTGTTGACTTTCTTGAACTGGGTCTGAGTGCGGATACTTCATATGGAGAGAATATTCCGGAGCTTTCAGGTATATCTTTCCTCTCAAATTCAGATGCCCACAGCCCGCAACTTCATAAACTCGGGCGGGAGTTCAACAGGATTGACATTAAGGACCTGAGCGTAAAGTCTGTCCTTGAAGCGGTTGTGGGAGGAAAGATTTTGTTGAATGCGGGTTTTTTCCCCGAAGAAGGGAAGTATAACCGGACCGCATGTACTCGGTGCTATACTCAGTATTCATTATCAGAGGCGGAAAATTTCTCATGGAAGTGTCCTCATGACGGGGGCAGCATCAAGATGGGTGTGCGTGACAGGACCCTGGGTCACAGTAAAGAGGGTCTGCGGTCTGAAGAGAGGCCTCCATATTGTCATATAGTCCCTCTTGGAGAGATAATCCAGAAGATTCTGGGCACATCATCACCATGTACAAAGAAATGTATGGATTTATACTGGTCATTTATCAATACGCTGGGTAACGAGATTTCGATTTTAATCGATCTCCCATATGAGGAACTATCATATGTGGATGTAAGAATAGCTGAAGCGATAATTAAATTCAGAAAAGGAAAGATTACGCTTCATCCCGGAGGCGGTGGGAGTTATGGGAGCTTCGATCTTTAATCAGAAATACAATTATTTTTTTCTAAAAAGGATGATTTTCATTCTTTATCATGAGTGCTTTCGACTTTCTGGCCAAGGAGCTGCCTTCTGATCTCTTTTATCTCTTCAAGTGCCTTGTCCCTTGTTTCAGAGTCGCCCCGCTCATGTGCTGCAGTGGCAATATCCGTCAGTTGGATTATTAGTGAGAATGTCTCACTGTTTTCAAGGATCTTTTTCGAGATCATATTTCCTGCTTAATTTTGCCCTTTTCAGGTTTATATATTAGATGGTAGAAGCCCTTTTTTTAAGGAGTACATTATCGATAAAACCTTTTGCGAAATTTTCAGTAAAATAGGCATGAGTATATCCTGCTAATATATTTTTGACATAGATCCCGTCTTTTCCATTTTCAATTCCATTCCCTCTTCTCAGTTTTAATGCAAATTTAACATCTCCCAGTCCTGTGAGTTTTGTATAGTGAAATTCATGCCCTCTGAAGCATGTATTTCTCGGTATTATGCACCCTCCTGCAGTGCATTCGGCATCTATATAACCCAGGGCCTGAAATCTGTCCATCTTTATGGTCTCTGCCGGAATAAGCCCGCACATTTCAGATTTTATATTGTCGATCTCTATTCTTTCGGTAAGGTATGTGAGTCCACCGCATTCTGCATAAACAGGCAGTCCGGAATCTGCAGCCCTTTTGATATCATCCCTGCATTTTGATCTTTCAAGCTGCTCTCCGAAAAGTTCGGGATAACCCCCGCCGAGATAAAGGGCATCCACTTTGGGCATTCTGTCGGCAATGGGGCTGAAAAAGACCAGTTCCGCACCATATCTCCTTAATATATCCAGATTATCTGAATAATAGAAATTGAATGCCATATCATGAGCAATACCAATTTTTATTTTTTTTTCTTTAACTTTCTCTATTAACACTGAATCCTTGTTATTGATACTGCTCCCGGCATCATCCAGAATTGCATCAATATTACAATTATCCTCCAGGACTCCTGCGAATTCAGAGATTGTGCTGGTTTCGTATGCCATCTGAATTCCAAGATGACGGCTTTCAACTGTTTTATCTTTTTCGTACGGTATCCATCCGTATGCCTTTTTAACAATAGAGCATTCGATCATCCTTCTGTGTCTTTCGCTTCCGATCCTGTTGAATATAACACCGGTAATATTGACTTCCCTGTCAAATGATTCAAATCCCTTCACAACCGCGTTGATGCTTCTTGAACTTCCTTTTGCATCAGCAATAAGTACCACGGGTATCCCCAGTATTTTTGAGACATGAGCTGTGCTTCCTGTATCTCCCCCGTCAAGTCCGTCATAAAGGCCCATGACACCTTCAATAACTGCAATGTCAGCTCCTTTGCAGGCTCTTGAGAATGTGTCTATTAATCCTTCTTTCCCCATCATGTACGGGTCTAGATTTCTTGAGTACCTCCCGCATATTGCTGTATGGTGGGTTGGATCAATGAAATCCGGTCCCACTTTAAATGGCTGGACGGTGAGTCCTCTTTTTACAAGAGCAGCCATCAGGGCTCCTGAGATAGTGGTTTTTCCGCATCCGCTGTGGGTACCTGCGACAATTATTGCGGGAATCATTAAGATCAGTTATTGCCGGCAAGTATTATTATTTTGCGTTTTTTTAAGCAATTTTTCTGTTACTCGACGACTTATAAAAAAATTAAAAATAAATAGTTATAACTCTAAAATTATTTTGTTAAATCCAAAACATTTGGGTTTAGTCATTTTAATTTGTGGAGGTATAAAAAATGCATATTATGGAAGGTTTTCTGCCCAGCCCCTGGTGGCAGATATGGTGGATTCTGGCACTGCCGTGCCTTATATATGGTTTTTACAAACTGAAGAAAATTATGGATGAGAACCGTGAGGTTCTTCCGCTTCTTGGAGTCGCAGGGGGTTTCATATTCGTTCTTTCGGCCCTTAAACTGCCGTCTGTTACCGGGAGCTGCTCACATCCGACAGGAACAGCATTATCGGCTATTACATTCGGACCTTGGATTACTGCAGTACTTGGTTTTATCGTTCTTTTATTCCAGTCGCTTTTTCTTGCACATGGTGGCCTTACAACACTTGGTGCCAATATGTTCTCGATGGCAATAGTCGGTCCTTTCGTTGGTTACTACGCGTATAAGGGTCTTGATAAACTGAATGTAAATTTCTTTGCAATTGTGTTCATTGCTGCATTTTTATGCGACCTTGTAACGTATTGCGTAACCGCACTTGAACTGGCACTTGCATTCCCTGCAACCGCCGGAGGCTTCCTACCATCATTTGCAGCTTTCCTTGGTGTTTTTGCAATAACGCAGATCCCGCTTGCTATAGTTGAAGGTCTTGTATTTGTCGTGATATTCAAATATATAATTATGCTCAAACCTGAACTTCTGCTGAAGATGAAAGTTATGACAGAAGAAAAGATGGAGAAGGTCAAAGGAGGAATTGAGGAATGAAATATCTGTACGAGATAATTACTGTAATCGCAATTATCATATTTATCGGGATATTCCTGTATACGGACGCCATGGTTCAGGCTTCCGGAGTTGAAGGCTGGGGAGGAACAGACGGTATAGGTTCAGAGATGGTTGAAGAGCTCGGCTATGAGCCATGGATCGACAACTCTGATTATACATTCACTCCTCCATCAGGCGAAATTGAATCCTGTCTCTTTGCACTTCAGGCTACAATAGGAGGTCTTTTGATCGGATGGATATTTGGATCCTGGTACACGGAGAGAAAAATTAAAAAGAATACAAATTAACTATTTTTAGAACTGTGAACTGATGTATTACGAATTGCTGGAAGATATTGCGCAGGAGAGCAAAATAAGGGATGTAAATCCTGCAGTTAAACTGATACTTGGTCTTGGCTGTATACTGATCTGCATATCTTCCGACGGTTTTCTGACTCCACTTGCAATAGCTCTGTCGATAAGTCTTATAACTATTGTTCTTGGTGGTATTAATCCGAGATTTTACCTGAAACTACTGCTGATTCCTCTTGGATTTGCCATATTCAGTGTTCTTGTTATAATCTTTATCAGGAATAGCGGCGATGTAATATTTTCATTGGATCTCTTCGGGCTTTTGACCCTGACCGTTACGAAAGGCAGCATCAATGAGG
The DNA here is from genome assembly GCA_016928355.1 of Methanomicrobiaceae archaeon. Lineage (GTDB taxonomy): Archaea > Halobacteriota > Methanomicrobia > Methanomicrobiales > Methanomicrobiaceae > Methanolacinia. The sequence continues at coordinate 40,550 of JAFGKW010000056.1, read as the reverse complement.
GAGTTTTGATATTCTCTCGCGTCTTTGGTGGTATGTGTTCGCTGTTTTTTATCTCCCTGACGACTCCTGCGACAGAGACGTTTACACTGGCAAAAAAATGCAGGATTCCGGATTTCATAATCGAACTTGCGATGATTGTATACAGGTATATCTTCATCCTCATCGAGGAGGCTGAGATGATCTATACCGCACAGCTGATGCGGCTTGGATACGGAAGGAAGAAGGGATCGATTGAATCCTTCGGGATGATGTCCGGGGCGCTCTTCATCAATTCGTGGGAATCAGGCGAGAGGCTGATCGGTGCCATGGATGCGAGATGCTATAACGGAAAATTTGCAATGCTTGGAGAACAGAAAGCGGTTTTCGGTTCTCCCCTGATCTTATCGGTTCTATACCTGATAGTCTTCCTGGGTGTCATGTTTTTTACCGGGGATATTGATCTTTATGGAGGAATAATCCAGTGAATCCGATAATCCGGTTGAATAATATTGAATACAGCTATCCCAGTGGACAGAAGGCCATTAAGGGGATAAACCTGGAGATATACGAGGGTGAAAAGATTGCGCTCGTCGGATCGAACGGTGCAGGGAAATCGACCCTCCTCCTGATGTTTAACGGTATGCTGAAGCCTGATAAGGGAAGTGTTGTATACAGGGAAAAACCCGTTTCATACAGTCGCGATGCCCTGAGGGAACTTCGGAAGAGGGTTGGTTTTGTATTCCAGAATCCGGATCACCAGATTATTGCTCCGACGGTCTTTCAGGATGTTGCTTTTGGCCCTGTCAATTTGGATTATAGTGAGGACGAGGTCAGTAGGTCGGTTTCGGAAGGCCTGATGTATGTCGGGCTTTCAGGGTTTGAACGCAGACCTCCTCATCATCTCTCCGGTGGCGAGAAGAAGAAAGTCGCAATAGCAGGAATTCTTGCCATGAATCCTGCTGTACTTGTCTTTGACGAGCCGACAAGCGCTCTTGATCCTGCAAGTTCCGAGAGTATCATGGAGCTTCTTGATGAGCTTAATCAGGAAGGAAAGACCGTGATAATATCTACACATGATGTAGAGCTTGCATATCCGTGGGCCGACCGGGTCATCCTGATGAACAATGGAAAGATCATCACATGCAGCAGACCGGCCGGAGCATTTTCCGACGGGAAGGTGCTGCGGGATGCAAAATTATCAAAGCCCGTTCTTCTCGAGCTCTATGATTCGCTCTTTGAGATGGGTATGCCCGAATCGGAAAAACTCCCTAAATCGGTTCTTGATTTTGTTCATATGATCGAGAATAAGATAAACCCCGGGGTGAACTGCTGTGAGGAATGTGGATCGATCTACCTAATCGATGCCGATCGTCTAGGTGATGAATCCCTGAAAAAATATCTGGAAGGCGACCGGATCGACTTCGTTGGTGCCATGGGCTCTTATGCCAAGAAAAGGGCTGAGAATGACGGAGTCGACCTGAACTTCACATACGGTGTGATCGACAAATGCCTGCTGAAGGCTATCTCCGGCAGAAACTCCCTGATAATTACGACCGGTGGTATGGTGAAGAGAGTAACCGACCGGGTTGACGAATTCAGGGACGAAAGCGGAAAGTTCGTCAATGTCGTCTCTCACGATGATTTTGTGGTAATGTTTTGATATTTTTTCTTTTTTCTCTAATTGATCTCTATGGTGGGTGTAAACTCCTGACGGGGCGACCCGGACACCGGTTTGCAGGCAAACCGGTGTAAAGATGATAACCCGGCCTGGACGCTATCCTCCCGGATAGCCCCGGTCGGGGAGAATGAAGTTTTAGAGATTGAGATAAAAAAACAAAGAAAAAGGAGCAGGAGTGGTGCTTGTCCATCCCGAAGGCGACTTAGGCCCATAAAAAGCCTCAAAATCGAAAAATGGGCATTCGAAAAAAAACCCTAAAACATCCCGACAAAGAGAACAAACAACCCTGACTCGGCAACCGGGGGTTCGTTTAAATCGCCGATGGCTATCCTTTCGTCAGGGTATCCGAGTCGTTCGCAGGCTGCTATTTTACAGTCCTGTGATTCGGCAGGAAGGCTCTTTGCAAGTCTTAGGATGTCAAATTCCGGGTCTGCAATGACAAAGACGATCTTCTCCCTTGAGATCTCAAAAGAGATATCTTCCAGGGCTTTTTCATGGTCCTTTGCATGAGCGTTGACAATTGCTGTTTTTATCATCGGGATTTTGAGTTTTGCGCATGCATACTGGTATGAGGAAATACCGGAGATAATCTCTCCTTCAAGGTATCCGAGACCGGCGAGCATCGGGTCTCCTGTCGAAAGAATGACTGCATTGTCGGGAAGGGTACGGAGAGCCTTGTAATCCGTAATTATCCTTGCATCACAGTCCTTTCTGATATGAGCCGATGCAAGCTCTATAGCCCGTTCGGACCCGTAGATTATATCTGCGTTTTCAATCGCAGAGATTGCATCTTCCGTGAGCATTCCAGGCCCGCACCCGACACCAACGATATTCATTCTGAATCTCCGATAATTTCGCCATCACGCCCGATGATTACCACTCTCATTTTAGGCATTTTTTCTTTGTATTCCTTAAGACTTTTTTCAAGCACTGAGATCCATTCTCCAGACATTGTCAGCTCTTCAACAGTCCGGTATCCTGTTCCTTCAAGTATTTGTGGATTTATAAACTTGAGGATAAGGGCCGGAAGTCCGCAGAGAACAGCCTCTCCTCCGGCTGCTTCTATTGCTCTTCCCATGAATTTGCCCACCAGAATGACCTCTCTGTCAGGGAAGAGCATTCTTGAAAACCTCAGGCCAACCCTTCCAGTTGTAAGGACGGGTCTCTCTGAATTCTTTATCCTTTCAAATACGTCTTCCGATAGATGATCGTCCCATGGTTCGACAAGTCCGGTCGATCCAAGAACGGAGACTCCCCCAATAACCCCAATCTTCGGATTGAGAGTCTTTTCGCCGATCTCTCTTCCTTTCGGGATACCGAGGCTTACAGTCACTCCTTTCAGTTTCAATTCTTCAGCTGCCTCAGTAATTGCACCAAGTATCATATACATTGCAGGAGGACTTATCGCAAAATCGCCGTTTCTGTACCTTGGTGTGTCTCTTTCGAAACGGCCGATACCTTCCTCAGGACAGAAAGCAATCCCTGTTTCATTTTCAGATGCTTCTGCATAGAACAGGAGGCCGGCAGTTATGTCATTGCGGTAATCGCCGGAATATTTAGCGGCCGAACCTCCGCCGTCTTTTCCTTCAGCGCGAACCTCAAACCTCAGGCCGCATGAGAGCCTGATCTCTACAGATGATACCGGTTTTTTTAATGATAATACAGCTGCTTTGCATGCAGCAGCGGCAGTAGTTCCTGTAGTAAAGCCTCTTCTAAGGATCTCTCCTTTAGAGGTCAGTATTGCAAGACCACTTACAACAAGTTCCAGGGCTTCTTCATCATCACAGAGGCTGACCCAGTCTTCCGGGTATTCAAAGTCTGTTACCGGATCTACTATCTTCATTTAATTCCGCTGATTCTCGATATACATCGTGATTATCTCGTTCATAGAGGCTACTGCAGGGGGTGTTCCACCCCGTGTCCCTACATTGGAGATGGACGCAACATTCTTTGTACGGAGCAAATCCTTGGATTCCTTTGCGTTGACAAAGCCAACCGGGGTTCCAATAACGAGTGCGGGCTTCACCCCTTTATCGATCAGGTCACATACAACAAGGAGGGCAGAGGGAGCGTTGCCGATCACAATGATTGAACCTTCAATCCTGTCTTTTAATGCGATAAAACCTGCAGAACTTCTTGTTATTTCTTTATCTTTAGATATTTCAATTTCGTAATCAAGTGCACAGAGAACCTCAGATTTATGCTCTTTCTTCCTGATTCCTGTCTGCACCATTCTGATATCGGTGATTACCGGAGCTCCTGCCGAGAGGGCTTTCAGGCCGGCTTCTACAGGATTATTATTAAAGGCCATAAGATCTGCCATTATGAAGTCGCCAACCGAAATTGCGCAGCGCTGGCGTATCCTGTCTTCAGGAGTTTCGTCTCCCACAACCATCCGTGCAAGCCCCCTGCTGGTAGAAGAGATGAGGTAACCTTCCTTCGTGTCCGCACCTGGATCAATATATGTATTTCCTGTCATAACCCCTCGGAGTAATCAGTATCTCTTTTCCACATACCTTTGCTATTCTGGTTTCTTCACCGCCGATAATAACTATTGAACTCATATCTACGAAGTTGTCATCATCAAACAACGATTTGAGTGTGAAGAATTTCATATCCTGTTCTTCCCTGTATGCATTTTTTACAACTGCAACCGGTGTATCATTATTTTTATGTTTCATTGCGATCGAAAGTGCAAGCGACAGGTTGTCAGGTCTCCCCCTGCTTTTAGGATTATACAGGGCTACGGGAATCCCCATCTGAAATGCGTGGTTGAGCCTCATTTCAATAATTTCAAGAGGGGTCAGAAGATCTGAAAGCGATATGGTTACATAATCTCCTGAAAGAGGGGATCCGGCAATTGAAGCTGCAGCAGTGGCTGCTGTCACACCAGGGACAATTTCATAATCAATACACGAGTTTTCATGGTCGATTACCTCAAGCACTATGCCTGCCATCCCGTAAACCCCCGGATCTCCTCCACTGACCATGCACACCTTCTTCTCCTTCGCAAGCTCAACACATCTCTTCGCCCTTTCAACCTCCTTTCCCATTGAACTCCTGATCACTTCCTTTCCTTCAATGTATTCGGGAATCTGGTTCAGATAAAAATCATTCCCAATTATTATTTCGGATTCAGTTATGGCTTCTACAGCTCTTCCTGTAAGCTGAATATTCTTTCCCGGCCCTGTACCTACAATAAATAATTTACCCAATCTACCTGATGATTGCAATTGTTACTCCTCCGTATTTTCGTTTTTCCATGATTATATCTTTTTTCTTCGACAGTGCAAGAGCCGCAGGTTCTGCGACTCCGGGTAGGCCCAGTTTATCAAGAGCTCTGGATGGTGACAATGGAATTTGTTCTTTAATCATATCGTCATCCGGAAAGATCAGATTCCCGTTGAGCTCATCTATTGCCTCTCTCAGGCCCTTCTCATTCTTTTTCAGTTCTGCGGTTGCATATGCAAGAACATCCTTTTTTTGGATGCCTGCCTCCGCAAAAGCAGAATCAAGTGCAGTAAGAACATCCTCCTTTGATATTCCTTTCCTGCACCCTATGCCTACAATATATTCACCTCTTTTCAGCATGACCGATACACCCGGAGGAACAATTGCGATTGCAGGGGATTCTATGATGTGAACTGCCACTTCACCGTCAAGTATCGAAGAATTGACCGCCCTTGTTGAGTCCTTGTTAATTATCTCAAGATCCCTTTCCTTTGCGATTCCTTCAACAGAAGGAAGCCATTTTGTCTCTGTTGCAGTTGTAATGACGGGAAGGATTCCGAATTTTTCAAGATCCCTTGCAAGGTCGTTTCCCCCGTGGTGGCCGCCGGTAACGGGGATGGAGTACCTGAAGTCAGGGCTTACCACAACCAGACAGGGGTCGGTCCATTTGTCTTTCAGGTGCCGGGCGGCAGATCGGACTGCTATTCCCGCTGACATGACCGCAATTACTCTTTGATAGTTACAAAAAACATCTGCGAAGACCTCCTTTGAATATAGCTCAAAATCGGCATTCAATCCTGCTGCCAGTTTTTTCGCATCAGGTGCGAATCTCTCCAGTGATATTACTACAGTGTCCTTCATCCGTAGAGGTGAGAGTTTATATATTCCGGTCCGGACGCGTTTACAACCTCTCCGATTATAATGAGGGCGGTCTTCTCGATTCCGGCTTCCCTTGCTTTTTGTGCGATATCCGCCACTGTTCCCCTGACGATCTTCTCGTCAGGCCATGTTGCATGATATATAACAGCTGCAGGAGTTTCGGGGGGACATTCAACCTTATTAAAGATAGTTTCCATATGTTCTGTACCCAGGAATATTACCATTGTCTGGCCGAGTCTTGACATTTCTGCTATCTGGTCGTAGTCAAGCGTCTTTCCGGCAGGACGAGTAATTATAACCGATTCCGAGACTCCCTTCAGAGTGTACTGGATTCCCAGGGATGCAGCCGCTCCAAACATGGAAGAGACCCCCGGGACTCTTTCTGTCTCGATTCCAGCCTTCTTCAGGATTTCAACCTGCTCGATAATGGCACCATAAAGCGCCGGGTCCCCGGAATGCAGCCTTACTACATTCTTCCCTTCTTTTGCCGCCCTGATCATGATGTCTGTCATAACTTCAAGTTTCATCCCCCAGCTGTCATACTTTTCAGGGGCAGGACATTCATCCACGAGTTTAGAGTTGACAAGAGATCCTGCATAAATAAGCAGATCGGCATTATCCAGTAGTTCTTTTCCTTTAACCGTTATCAGGCCGGGATCGCCGCACCCCGCACCTACAATAAATACCTTTGACATTCCTTTCACTTCCCGGCAAACAATATGCTGAAATATGCGCTTTCTTCCGGAAGGTCCCCGTTTTGGTAGATCTTCTGATCTTCCATGTACATCTTTTCAGCCAGAATAAAATTCCGGTAACCTTCTCTTTTCAATTCTTCGGCCTTTTGTTTGGGTTTTCTCACTTTGAGAAGTATTTTACAGTTGTTTTCTGATCCGTCTGATATCTCTATTCCCCCGTTTAAGGAGATTCCGGCAGCTGAAGCAAAGGCCGTGATTGAACTCACCCCGGGAACAGAACCATATTCGATCTCCGGGTGCTTTTTATCAAGTATTTCACAGAGTCTCCCGAAGGTTCCGTAGAAGTTCGGATCACCGAGGATGCAGAATACAGCCAGCCCGTCTTTTGCTACAGGGGCGATCTTATCAGCATTATCTTCAATGCATTTTTTAATATAATCCTCATCATCTGTCATGGGAAAGGAGAGGACTTCCGGGTCTTCTCTGTATGGCGATATTATCTCCTTTGCAACGTTTCCTGGAACAAAAACCTGATCCGCTTCCCTGATGAGCCTGACAGCCTTTACCGTAAGTAGTTCCGGGTCTCCCGGCCCTATTCCAACTGCAACGAGCATCTATTCCACCTCTCCTACAATGATGTATACAGGATTTACAGGTTTGAACATAATATCTCCAACAAGTTCATATGAGCGCGATACCTGAATATGGATAACTTCTCTGAATATTCCGAGTTCCTTCATCTTGTTTACAGTTCTTGATACTGTATTGAGTAGTACGGCATTTACTACTACTCTGCCCGACACCATGTTTTTTAATTTTTCAAGAACGAGTTCGATCTCTCCCGAACCACCGACAAAGGCACAGTCAAATGCATCTGTTCCTATTTCGTCAAGAACCGATGAAGCCTCCCCGTGTATGAGGATTATGTTCTCCTTTCCTGCACTCTCGATCTCCCGTTTTGCGTATTCCACCGCCTCTGCCCTTCTGTCTATTGCGTATATACTGCTGCATTTTTCTGAGGCTTCAATTGAGATCTTAGCAGTGCCGCATCCTATATCGGCCATGACATCCCCCTTTTTTATCCGGAGTTTAAGCAGAGATACTGCCATTATCTCGTCCTGCGTAGGTCCGCCTTTCAGTTCCATAGATAATATAATATTGGTCCGGCTGTGTTAAATTAATGGCTGTTCGTCTGAACCGTTTTCCGATTTATATCATGCTGTGTAATTCAATCAATTGGTAAAAGTTAAAGGCATTATCAGGTGTATAATATAAGAATGATCGTAATTCGTAGGGAGATTTGCGGATACTGCGGAGCCTGCGTATCAGTTTGCCCTGAAGCAGCACTTGAACTTGTTGACGCTTATCTTGAAGTCGATGCGGAAAAATGTAAAAACTGCAGGATCTGTGTAAGGGTCTGCCCTCTTGGTGCTCTGGAGGTGTCGGATGAAGAGTGAGTATGATATCCTGATTATTGGAGGAGGGCCTGGTGGCGCACTAGCAGCAAAAACAGCTGCAGAGGCCGGTCTTTCAGCATGTATTGTTGAAAAAAGGCCGGCAATAGGAGTGCCCGTAAGGTGCGCTGAAGGAATAGGTGAAGATTTGATCGGTGAATTTTTTGATGAGGTCGATCCTAAATGGATTTCTGCCAAAATTGAAAGGGCAAAACTCATCGCTCCGGATGGCTCATCATTTTATCTCGATCCTGCAATGGCCGGAAATGAAGTGGGATATGTTCTCGACCGGAAATTCTTTGACCGTGATCTGATTTGGCAGGCCGTTGATGCAGGTGCCGAATGTTATGTAAGAACCCGTGCAGTCGATGCCATTGTGGAGGATGGCGTTGTAAAGGGTGCCATAATAGAATATGCCGGAAAGCAGCAGGAGGTTCGCGCAAAGATAGTTATTGCAGCAGATGGAGTTGAATCCAAATTTTCCCGCTATTGTGGTATCGATACGACAGTTCCGCTCAGGGAGCTTGAGACATGTGCACAGTATCTGATGACCGATATTGACATAGAGCCCGGTGTAACCGTATTCTATGTGGGTAGAGATGTGGCGCCTGAGGGATATATCTGGATATTCCCGAAGGGTGAAAGGTCGGCAAATGTCGGTATAGGTATCTCAGGTACCCAGTCAAAAGACGGCAAGAGAGCAAAGGATTATCTTGACAAATATGTTCAGGAGAATTTCCCCGAAGGGAAGACCATCGAGTTAATCATTGGAGGTGTCTCTGTATGCCAGCCCCTTGAATGTACGGTGGGAGACGGCCTGATAATTGTCGGTGATGCGGCAAGACTCAGTGATCCGATAACCGGCGGCGGTATATACAACGCCATGTATACGGGAAAGCTTGCAGCAGAAGTGGCAGTGGAATGTATAGGAAAGGAAGACTGCAGTAAAAAAGCACTCATGATCTATGATGAAACATGGCGTGGCTCAAGAATGGGTAAGGCCCTCGATCGCAATTATCAGATAAAGGAGATATTTGTAAAACTTGAGGATAAACAGCTGAATGCAATCCTGAATTCGGTCAATAATCTTGCAATGAAGGAGTTCTCCACCCTTTCACTGATAAAGGAATTAATAAAGCTTAATCCCAAGATATTAAAAGATCTTGCAGGTGTAAAGAAATATTTTGATTAATTTTTTTCTCAAAAAAATATTTTAATTTATAGTTTATTTCGGCGCTTTTAATTGTTTATTAAGAGTCTTCATGCAATGCTCTTCGGTATCCTTCTTTGTAAATACCATGATGATATCATCAGGTTGAATTTTTATCGTTCCGCTTGGAATTATCAGTCCTTTTCCTTTTCGTTTGATTGCAATAAAAACAAAATCCTTTACTTCAAGCTCTTTTATTTCATGATCTACGAAAGGTGCAGTCCTGTCTACAGTTATCTCAAAGATCGTTCCTCCGGGTATTGATGCAAGTTGCTGCATATCCGGGTTTTCTGACCAGTAATATAGTCTTTTTGCCACCAGTTCGTCCGGGTTTTCGCTTATGATAACACCTACCTCCTTAAAAAGTTCTGAATGCTCTATATCGTTTACGATGGATACCAGACTTTTTACATTGAACCTTTTGGCAAGCCAGCATGTCATCAGGTTAACAGCATCGTCGCTTGTGGTTGTAACAACCGCATCGGCACGGTCTATTCCCGCATCTTCAAGAATAGATCTGTTTGTAGAATTTCCTGTTATTACCAGAATGTCGTAGTGTTCAAGGATTTCGTTGCATCTTTCTTCATCTTTGTCAATTACAACTACACTGTCGCCATGTTCCGCTGCAGTTGCGACAAGGTTTTTCCCAATTCCTCCAAGGCCGATAATTATGATATACATCTTAATTCACATATTCTCCATAACCATAGATATAATCTATGAAATCGAATATATTTCCAAGTGATTTGTGGGATAGATGAGGCAGGAAAAGGATCAGTACTGGGTCCGATGGTAATCGGTGGAGTTGCCGGGAATAACATGGAGGAATTTAAGGAGAAGGGATTTGCCGATTCCAAGACCCTCTCTAACAACCGTCGTGAAAAATATTATGAGGAGATTGTATCTGAATTTAAAACAACTACTGTAATTTTATCGGCGGCTATGATCGACGAACTTCGTAGTTCCATAACAATGAATGACATTGTGGCACGATCTCATGCCCGTGCAATCATGGACCTTATGCCGGAGACGGCCTATGTTGATGCATGTGATGTTAATGAAGGGAGGTACGCTGTAACCATATCAGGACTTCTTAAGAATGATATCAGGGTCGTATCAAGGCATAAGGCTGATGATCTCTACCCTGTTGTCAGTGCGGCGAGTATTGTTGCAAAGGTTACACGTGACAGGATGATAGATTCTCTTAAAGAGGAATGGGGAGACATCGGCAGCGGTTACCCGTCTGATCCCATGACCATTTCTTTTTTAAAGAAATATATTGATGATAACGGGAAACCTCCTTCTATTGCCCGGGTGAGCTGGAAGACTGTTTCAAATATGATGTCAGAGAGCAGTCAGAGGAGTCTGCTTGAATTTTGACAGTGGCCTGTCCGTACCGGATACTATTAAAAGTCATCCAAAGAGCATATTTCAGATATGTTTTAGCCAAACTACTTCAATATTTATTTAGAAAAACTATAGGAAGATGAGCAGTCTGATAACAATAAAATGGATTTTTATAATATTATTTCTGGTGGCACTATATCTTGCGATAATATCGTATATCAAATCCAATAATTTATGGGAGAGGCATGTCACTTTTTTTGGACCTGTTCTTGCATTGAAGACGGAAAACGTTCGTTTTCTTGATTATTTTAAAAAATTTTCCGGATTTTTCAGGATCTATGGGACCCTCGGTGCAATTCTGGTGGTAGTGGTATCTGTATTTTTTTCAGTACTGATGATCTTTTCATTTCTTTTTTTCCTTAAGGAGACTCCGCCGAATACCGAGATATTCAGGGCTTCCAATCTCCTTGCAATCCCGGGAGTCAATGATTTTATCCCTCTTACTTTTGCCGTGATACTCGGACTTGTCTTTGCAATGGCGATCCATGAGTTAGGCCACGGAATACTTGCCCGTGTTGAGGATATGAGGGTTAAAAGTGCGGGTCTGATCTTTTTTGTCATTCCTCTTGGAGCTTTCGTTGAACCGGATGAAGAAGATGTTGAAAGGTCTAAAGGTATGCCCAAGATCAGGATGTTTGGTGCCGGGATTGCAAACAATCTGGCTGTATCTCTCATCTGTATGATCCTGCTTGCAGGGCTTGTGGGAATGCTGACTCCGTCAGATTCAGCCTATATCTATGGTGTTCATACCGGGTATCCTGCCTATAATGCATCAGTTCCTCCCGATTCAATAATTCTGGGAATAAACGGAGAGGCTGTATCTTCATCTATGGAGGTGAGCAGAATCCTGAATAATTCTAAACCCGGCGATATCGTTGCACTGTCTATACTTAATGATGGCAGGGAATCTGTCCATAATATTACGCTCTCAAAATGGCCGGATATAGAGGGTGCAAAAGAATCAGAATTCATGGGCATTTCATATTACAATAATCAGAATATTAAGGATTATTTCACTGCATATACACTGAATCCACTAGGTCCGATGTTCCTGAGTTATATTCCGATTAATGTGTTTATGAATGATGATACATCAGGTCTCGGTTTCCTTCTCATTGACAGGCCGTATAACATTGCATGGAATGAACCCTTCCCCGGCTACTGGCAGGTACTACAGATCGTCTACTGGGTATTCTGGTGGAACTTTGTTCTTGGAACATTCAATGCACTTCCGCTTGTTCCACTTGACGGTGGCTATATTCTCCGGGAAGGTGCCGACAGATTTGCCGAGAAGATTGGACGGCCGGGTCTTGGAAAGATTCTTTCAGGAATTGTTATATTCCTGGTTCTCTTCGCATTGCTCGGAACGATAGTTATCGGTGTTCTGGCTGATGCAGGGATATCGTTATCATTTTAATTTTTTTATTCCTGATATTATTGATTTGATTTCATTCATTTTCCGCATCTGGGGTACAGCGAACATTGAGAATTAAAAGAGATGAAAAAAATTTGTTTTAAAAAAACTGTTAGTTAAAAAAATTATTTTTCTCTCAGTTTTCTGGTCCCAGGACATCTTCAGATTTTTCAATCCCGGGAGTTGATGATGTACGGATCTCTTTTATCGTACTCTCTATTGTTTTTACAAATTCTGTTGCATCCTCAACTTCTTCGTCAGATGGTGGCTTACCCAGGATGGATTCATCAAGCCCATAATCCTTCCATATTTCATCACTAAATTCCTCTTCCTCAGCACCCAGGAATTTCGCGCTTTGCTTAATCAGGCTTGAGATTTCAAAGGGGAATATTATCTTTGTAGCCTGTCCGTCTGCCATCTGTTTAAGTGCATCCAGTGAAAGAACGGTAACAGCTTTCTTATCCAGCGGACGTGATCCTAGGGCAAGGATTCTCAGACCCTGTGCCTGACCCTGGGCTTCAAGGATTTTTGATTTTCTCTCTCCTTCTGCCCTGAGTATTTTACTCTGCCGCTCACCTTCAGCTTCCAGAATCATTGACTGCCTCATTCCCTCGGCGCTAAGAATGGCAGCCTTTTTCTCTCCGTCAGCCCTTAATATTGCAGCTCTCCGCTCTCTTTCCGCTGCAGTCTGTTCTGTCATTGCCTGTTTGACCGCCCCAACAGGATCAACTTCCCTGATCTCCACTCTTTCGACCTTGACTCCCCACTGGTCCGTTTCCCTGTCAAGAGAATCCCGGAGTCTGTTATTGATCAGTTCCCTGTTGTACAGGATTTCATCAAGTTCAAGATCTCCAATGATCCCCCTAAGGCTGGTTTGGGCAAGAGCAACTGTGGCCATCTTATAATTTGAAACCTCGAAAAAGGATTTTTCCGGGTCGACTACTCTGACATATACAATTGCATCGACATTTGTCGGCGAGTTGTCCTTTGTAATGACTTCCTGCTGGGGAACATCCATAACCTGTGTCCTTAAATCGACCTTTATAATTTCGGTGATAAACGGAATGACCCACCTGAATCCTGGATTCAGCCGACCGATATACTGCCCCAGCCTTATCTGCAGCGCCTGTTCATAAGGCTGCACAATAACAACACCTTTTGCTGCAATCAGGATTATAATAAGTGTAAAAATTACAACGAATAAAATATTATCTAACATTTAATCTTCCTCTGTTACAGTCACGTGTACTCCTTCGGAGGATGTAACACGGATTTTCTTTCCTTTTTGAATAATTCGATCCTCGCTTTTTGCACTCCATTCTACATTGTCGATTAAGACTTTTCCTGAGATTGAATCCGGGTTCACCGTCTCCCTTACGAGACCTGTTTTACCCTCAAGCGAATCCTTACTCATTGTCAGTGGAATGCTTCCTTCCGGCGTAAGACGACTATATATCCATATGGATATGCCTGTTGAGATAACAACCATGATTATTCCGATAATAATAATCATCTGCGATTCGAATATTGCCGGAAAAACAAGGGCTATGATGCCGAGTATTATCAATGTAGTTCCCGGGACTGCAAGGAAAAAACCTGGATTATATGCCTCAATTAATAACAATATCAGGCCAATCGATATAATGGTCCATCCTATGATACCAATATCCACCATCATTAAAGAATAATGCATTATACCGATATATTAACTATCGTTTCATCTGGTTTTTATTTCATAAGGTAAGCAATCCTTGAACCTTTAGGAATTCCAATATCCTCAGCAATGGGTTCACATTTGACCATCATCAGAAAAGCGACAGGTGGGAGTTTATGTGACCTTTTATACTCACTCAATGATTCATAATTTGCCATTCCCTTTGATATTATCAGATCCGCCATGTCAATCTCTTCCCTGAGTTCATCAGGCATTATTGATATGTTAAGTCCAAGTTCAGCCTGGTTTTCAGTGTTAGTCAGTAACCTGTCTGCTATACTCTCCAGCCCGAGTTCTACGGCATCCTCCATGGTTGCATCGTTTATTATTGGTTTTTTCTTTACGACTACCACGACTCTTGCCCCTCTCTCCTTTAGGAAATTAATCAGAAGCCTGTCAAAGACAATTTCTCCGGAATTATCACACAAATATACAACATTATTGCAAAGATGCTCGAAATCGCCGATATCTTCTACAGTGAAGCCTTTAGAAAATTCACTTCGGAAAAAGTTTTGCAGGTCCTCAGTAACCTCATGTTCAAGGGATCCGTAATCGAGTGTGTTCCCGATAGAAGCTGCAAGACAATAATCATGAAGACATTTTAATTGATCTTTAACCTTCACTTCAAGTTCAAGAGCGTCTTTATTATTTAATATCCTGATTTCTTCATAAGGGTTGGAATTTCCTATTACTTCACAGGCATGCCTGTGGAGACCACTTGAGATCTCGGGTGCAGGCCTTGAAAGATCTTTTGTATCTTCAAGCATTTGTCTGCACTCTTTAACTGCTCTTTCAATGGTTTTTTCATCATCAGTTACAAGTCTGCATTCATATTCTATCCTGCTCATCAGGCATTCGGAGCATCTTTTTGTAATCAGCATTTTTATTCCTTTAATTTTTGATACGTTGTATTTACTGTTTTACAATTGAATTTACTTAAAAAAGAATGGGGCCACTGCGATTCGAACGCAGGTCAGAAGACCCCCAGTCTCCTAGGATGGTCCAGGCTACCCTATGGCCCCTAATGTTTGACATTACATATTGGATGAAATCCTTTATTTAACTTATCTTTTTTAACTGAAGCGATAAAAGAATTAAAATTTATTTTTCTTGAAATCATTCACATTTTTAGTGAGTTCTTCAATCTCCACACAGGTTACATTCATTGTATTATTCAGATCATCCACTTCATTTAGCAACTGAGAAATTCTCCTTTGCATTAAATAAAGCAGAAAAAGCAGGAATACAATTACAATTCCAAAAAGAACAATTAAAAGTGAATCAAAATTTAACTCCATTGATCAATCCCCTCCTTTTGTTAATGAACGGGCTAGTTTGTCCAAAAACTTATCATCATTTTTTCGAACCTCTTTTCCTTTCTCAAATTCAACACCCGCAATTTGAGCCGCTATTTTCTTAATCTCAACTGATGCAGGAGAATCCGGATACCTGATTATGATCGGCTGACGATACGCAGCAGATCTTCTGACATTCGGATCCTCAGGTATCAGTCCCAGAATTTCGAGATCAAGAACCTCCTGGATCTTTTTTACGCTTACATCCGTATTTTCGAAAGTAGCACGGTTTAATATGAATCCTTTTACTTTTCCTCCAATAAGTTCGGTCAGTATCTTTGTTTTCAGTGCATCTATCATCGATGAGAGTTCAGGATTAATCACCAGTATCACCTCGTCGGCAATTGCAAGGGGGACTACACCGTCCCGGCTTATTCCTGCAGGTGCGTCCATAATCAGAATCTCGCAGTGATTGATAATCTCTTTCATCACATCCCGCAGTCTTTCAGGTTCGGCATTCTGAAACCCCTGTAATGATATACCGCTCGGTACGACCTTTACACCTTCAGGACCTTCATATATGGCTTCTGAGACCTTTGCCTTTCCTGCGAGAACCTCATGGAGTGTAACAGGTACATTTTCAAGGCCCAGGATGATTCCCATATTGGCCATACCCATGTCTGCATCCATGATGAATGTCTCTTTACCAAGTGCTGCAAGGGCGGTCCCGAGATTTACGGATAATGTGGTCTTCCCCGTACCGCCCTTTCCCGATGCTATCGTGTAAGTAGTAACCATAATACTGCAGAATAAATTTTCTTCTATTTTTGATATTTTTTTTACTTTATATATTTTATTTGATTGAGCGTTCGTTTAATATAAAAAATTATTCAACTAAAACGTCTTTTATCTTATTTTCCTTGATAAGATGATTCATATCGGTTTTTATTAGGAAGTCTTCGATTTCATTGTGTATCTCGGCTTTCATATTTATGATATCATCACTTTTCAGATCTGTCAGGACCTTTTCAAAGGGATTTGCCCTCTTTTTAATGTCAGTCACTTCAGAGTCAAAACTGATGTGATATTCTGGATTGTTGTTCTCAGCAAGAATGATTTCTTCCGGCAGGTATTCATAAAGCATGAAATCTCCTTTTTTATTGATGAGATCAAGTGTTTTTTCATATGCATTTTTTGCTTTATACGGGGGATAATCTGCCATCGTGCAAATGCCATCCTGATAGACCGTAATAAATTTTATTTCTGAAACTGTTGCACAACACCTTCCGGTAAAACCAAATTTTTTGATATTGTGAAGGATAAATGAATATTTAGTATTGTAAATAGTCGCTCTTTCCCTGCCTTCTGGAAGTTTCATAAGTATATTCTAGAATTTATGTTTTGAATATATATAGATTCATAAAACGAGGTAAATTTCATATATAATGCTAATCTTCATCTCTAAAATGATGTTATCGGGGAAAATGAAAATATGAAATGAATCTGTTTATTATCGAACCGAATGAAATTTTAGTATCTGATAAATACATTAAAGATAATTATTAACAATCATTATATTGTTGCTGAGGTATTTTGGAGATGACTGAAGAAAACCCTTTGAAGGCTAAAATCAGAGGATATATAGATGAAATACAATCGCTTGGCGGCGTGGTTGCAAGTGTGATAGTTTCTACTGACGGGAAAATTATTGGGAAATCAAATAATACTGATTTTCCTTCCCCTTTTCTTGGAATTACTGGGGCGACTATATTTGCCTCATCCGAAGCGGCCTGTGGAACATTTCATATGAGCCGCCCTGATTTTATTGTGATTGAAACGATGGAAAATGATGGATTAATGGTAATCAAGAGGGCCGGCAAAAGAAATATAATCGCCACAGTTATTAATCAATCCGTAGATATATCTTCATTCAAAAACAAACTTGCCTTAATATCTGATAGAATAGGGGAGGATCTCTGACATGTATGATATTCTTGTGGTTGATGACAGCCCGATGATTGTTGATGTTTTTGTCGCAATGCTGGAGCGTGGGGGATACAGGCCTACGGCGGCCTATAGCGGACCGGAGTGTCTTGAGATCCTTAAAGATCTGAAGCCTGATCTGATCCTCCTTGATATAATGATGGAGCCGATGGATGGGTGGGAGACTCTTGAAAATATAAAATCGAATAACAATACAAGGGAAATTCCCGTGATGATGCTTACTGCAAAACAACTCACTCCCGAGGAAGCGCAGGAATACGGGGCATATATCGAAGATTATGTTATGAAGCCGACCACTCATCGCCAGTTATATGAAGCGATTGAGTACATCCTCAAAAGAAAAGATGAGATCTCCCAGAAGATTGAAGAGGCAAAGGAAGCAGGGATTGAAGATAAGATCATCGAAGAATATGAACGTCTCAGTAAAAGTGTGGATGTTTCACGCCGCCTATTAAAGATTCTTGAATCCACTTACAATATCAGCAATGATGAATTTAAGGTGGGCGAGAATATCGCGCAGGCAATAAAGAGTATGGAAATGTCCATTAATCTCCAGGAAGAAAGGCTAAAACAGATCAAAAAGTCATTTATTCCCTAAAGTCTGCATAGTCAGATATTTTTCCAGATTGTATTTTTTTTACGAAAACGGTCATCTTTTACCTTTTTTAGGTTTTATTGTCTGATTCTTTTCTTGCGCGGAATAATTGGGATAACCGGATGATATTGTTTATCTGGTTTTTATGTATGGGATAAGTTTAAGTGTATTCAATGCGTTGTAATAATGCTGATTAGAGATACTGATGGGCCTGTAGCTCAGTTAGGCAGAGCGCCTGGCTTTTAACCAGGTGGTCGGGGGTTCAAATCCCTCCGGGCCCGTTGACACGATAATCTCGTGTGCTGAGTACATGTTTTTTTAGCGGTGATACATCTGAAAACAATTGATAGATTTGGCAGGGGCAAAAGAAGATGAGCACCAAATTTTCTGTTATAGGGCATATGATGGTCCCAGACCATCAGATTATGAGTGTGGAGGAAGTCGATGATTTACTGACCTCCTACAAGATCACCCGCGACCAGCTTCCAAAAGTTTACCACGATGATCCGTCGGTAAAGGAAATTGGCGCAAAGATCAATGATGTAATCAGAATTGTTCGCAACAGTCAGACTGCGGGGCGTGCTGAAGCGTATCGTCAGGTCGTTAAAAGACCTAAAAAATAAATCACTATCCGGGTGGTCTTTTTGTTAGATAGAAAGACATTATCAAAATCTTACTTTTCAAGAGAACATGTCGCAAGACATCAGCTTGATTCATATAACCACTTTCTTGAATTTAATCTTCAGAAAGTGGTTGATGAACAGAGGGTTATTGAAACCGATATTGCCCAGAGGGGCAAGGACAATGATCCTGTATGGGTGGAATTAGGGAATATAAGGGTTGAAAAACCGGTTGTTCGTGAGGCAGATGGTTCCCAGTCAAGTCTTTTCCCAAGTGAGGCAAGACTTAGGAACCTGACTTACGCAGCTCCGATTATGCTCGACATGATCCTTGTTCAGGGTGATGTACGCCATGATCCTGTTACAACAACAATCGGTCAACTTCCTGTAATGGTTGGCTCACAAGTCTGCAATCTCGCCGGGATGTCTGATGAAGAGAGAATCGAGCAGGGGGAGGACTCCCACGATCCAGGTGGATATTTCATTGTAAACGGTTCTGAACGCGTTTTGATGACCCTTGAGGATCTTGCATCAAACAAGATTATGACAGAGTCGACTGAGCGATACAATGAAAAGATCTATGTCGCAAAGGTATTCTCCCAGTATCGAGGTTATCGCGCACTGGTAATTGTCGAGCGTAACAAGAGGAATCTTCTCGAAGTCTCCTTCCCGTCAGTTGCCGGTCACCTTAAATTCGTAGACCTTATGAGGGCGCTGGGACTGACCAGTGATCATGACATCGTCAATGCAGTTTCAACAGATGAGGATATTCTGACGTTTATGCTTCAGAATCTCGAAGAAGGCGAATGTGATACTGTTGAAGAGGGTGTTATGTATGTCGGAAAGAAGCTTGCACCCAATCAGACGCGCGATTACCAGAAAAAGCGCGCAGAGTTTGTTCTTGACAATTATCTTCTCCCACATCTCAATGAACTAATGCCTGCCGGAATTAAGGAGGAAGACCCCGGTTATTCCGCACATGTGCATACAGTCAGGCTTGCAAAGGCTCATTTCCTTGGAAGAATGGCAGAGGCATGCTTTGATCTTGTCCTGGAAAAGAGAAAGATCGATGATAAGGATCATTATTCCAACAAGCGCCTGAAACTTGCAGGAGACCTTATGGAGGATCTCTTCCGTATCTCTCTCAACAGGCTTACAAGAGATGTAAAGTATCAGCTCGAACGTGCGAGTATGAGGCATCGTGATCTTTCAATAAGCACGGCTGTGCGTGCAGATGTCCTTACAGAACGCCTTCTACATCCTCTTGCAACAGGAAACTGGGTTGGTGGAAGGACTGGTGTATCACAACTTCTCGATCGCGTGGACCATATGGCTGTAATATCACATCTGAGACGTGTAATATCTCCTCTCTCCCGTTCACAGCCGCATTTCGAGGCACGTGATCTTCATCCTACACAATGGGGCAGGATATGTCCTTCAGAGACTCCTGAAGGTCCAAATTGTGGTCTTGTAAAGAACTTTGCCCAGATGGTGGAAATTTCCAAGGGTGTAAAGGATGAACAGGTGGTTATGAGAGTGCTGTATAATCTCGGTGTAGAAGAATTAAACCAGGAGTTGTTATGAGCGCAAACATCATTAAAAAATCAAGGGTATTTATAGACGGGGCTCTTATCGGACTTTGTGAGGACCCTGTTGCTCTGGTCCGTGATGTCCGTAAGATGCGCAGGCGCGGGGAAATATCCACTGAAATCAATATATCACACAAGGAATTTAACGGGGATATCATTGTTCATACCGACAGAGGGCGTGCACGGCGGCCTCTCGTTGTTGTGGAGAATGGAAGACCGCTCATTACCAATGAGGATATAAGAAGGCTTGATTCTTCTGAAATTGAGTTTAATGATCTTATAACTGATGGACTGATTGAGTTCATTGACGCGGAAGAGGAAGAGGATCTTTTTATCGCAATAAGGGAAGAGGATCTCACTCCCGAGCATACTCATATGGAAATAGATGCATCTCTTATTCTTGGAATCGGTGCTGCACATGTTCCCTTCCCGGAACACAATGCATCTCCCCGTGTTACGATGGGTGCAGGTATGATTAAACAGGCACTTGGATTCGGGGCTTCAAATATGAAACTGAGGCCGGATACAAGAGGTCATCTTTTACATTATGTCCAGAAACCGATTGTTCATACCCAGACCTCAAAGGTTATCGGGTCCGATGACCGTGCCGCAGGACAGAACCTTGTCGTTGCTGTTCTCTCATATGAAGGTTTCAATATTGAGGATGCATTGATCTTCAATAAGGCCTCAATTGAGCGTGGAGTCGGCAGGTCGCACTTCTTCAGGACATATGACGGGGAAGAGAGACGCTACCCCGGCGGACAGATCGACAAGATAGAGGTGCCCGATGAGGAAGTCTCAGGTGCACATGGTACCGAATCATACCAGAGTCTTGATTCTGACGGTGTAATCAACCCCGAGACAGTTGTCCATGAAAAAGATGTCCTCATTGGAAAGACTTCCCCCCCGCGTTTCCTTGAGGAACCGAGCGGAGAGCTGATTGCAGTCGAAAAGCGCCGCGATACATCCGTTACAATGAGGAGCAACGAACGCGGAATCGTCGATACTGTAATAATAACCGAAGGTGAGAACTCTTCACGTCTTGTAAAGGTCAGGACACGTGATCTTCGTGTACCTGAAGTTGGTGACAAGTTTGCATCAAGACACGGTCAGAAAGGTGTTGTCGGCCTCATCATCCCGCAGGAGAACATGCCCTTTACAGAATCGGGAATCGCACCTGATCTTGTTATCAACCCTCATGCAATCCCTTCACGTATGACAGTCGGGCACATGCTCGAAATGATTGGAGGAAAGGTTGCCTCCCTTGAGGGAAGAAGGATCGAGGCAACAGCTTTCTCCGGCGAGGAAGAGGAGAACCTCAGGGATTCTCTTCAGGCACTTGGATTTGCCCATAACGGCCGTGAGGTAATGTATGATGGTATCACAGGAAGGCAGTTCAAGGCGGATATCTACGTAGGAGTTATCTATTACCAGAAGCTCTACCACATGGTATCTTCAAAGATGCACGCACGTTCACGCGGACCTGTTCAGGTACTTACACGCCAGCCGACAGAGGGTCGTGCCCGTGAAGGAGGTCTGAGATTTGGAGAGATGGAGCGTGATGTGTTAATCGGCCATGGTGCTGCAATGGCTTTAAAGGAACGTCTTTTAGATGAATCTGATAAAGTCAACCAGTATGTCTGCGCCAAGTGCGGAATGATCGCTTTCCTCGATCACAACCGCAATGTCACACGCTGCCTTGCATGCGGCAACGAAACCGATATCTACTCGGTCGAGATGAGTTATGCATTCAAACTGCTCCTCGACGAGATGAAGAGTATGGGTATTGCGCCCAGGCTTCACCTGGAGGACCAGGTATAGGGGGTAAAAAATATGGCAAGTCCAAAGAGAATAGGGAAAATAGAGTTCGGATTGCTCTCACCTAAGGATATCCGCAAGATGAGCGTCAGGAAGATCATATGGGCCGATACCTATGATGATGATGGTTTTCCATACCCCCAGGGTCTGATGGATCTCCATCTTGGTGTTATCGATCCAGGTCTCCGGTGCAAGACATGCGGAAACCGTGCGAGCGACTGTCCCGGTCATTTCGGCCACATCGAGCTTGCAAAGCCCGTAATCCATGTAGGATATACAAGGCTAATCAGGAAACTGTTAAGGGTGGCATGCCGGGAGTGCGGGAGACTGCTTTTAAGCCAGGACGAGATTCACAAAGTCCTGGGTCCTGAAGATGAGAGAAACGAGGATGTAATCTCAGAAAAGGATATCAAAAAGGAGCGTGTTTGTCCGTATTGCGGAGAACAGCAGCTTAAGATCAATTTTGAAAAACCTACAACATTCTCAGAGGTAATGACAGACGAGAATGGAAGGAAGATCGATCATAAACTCACTCCTGCAGATATCCGTGCACGGCTTGAGAAGATCCCCGACGAGGATCTTCAGCTTCTCGGAATCAACCCCGAGGTTGCAAGGCCTGAATGGACATGTCTGACAGTTCTTCCTGTTCCTCCGGTTACTATGAGGCCTTCGATCATCCTTGAAAACGGTCAGAGGTCCGAGGATGATCTGACCCACAAGCTGGTCGATATCATACGCATCAACCAGAGGTTTAAGGAGAATCAGGATGCAGGAGCCCCCCAGCTGATTATTGAGGATCTCTGGGAGCTTCTTCAGTACCACGTAACCACGTACCTGGATAACGAGGTTGCCGGATGTCCTCCCGCCCGCCACAGGAGCGGAAGGCCACTAAAGACAATATCCCAGCGTCTGAAAGGAAAGGACGGTCGTTTCCGTGGTTCACTATCCGGAAAGCGTGTGAACTTCTCGGCACGTACAGTTATATCCCCTGATCCCAATCTTTCAATTGGACAGGTGGGAATACCTCTTGCAGTCGCAAATGAGATGAGTGTACCTATTAGGGTCACTCCTTTCAATATTGAAGAGATCAGGCAGATGGTCCTTACAGGTCCCGAAAGGCATACTGTGAATTCCCCTTGTGGTGCAAATTATGCAATCCGGCCCGACGGAAGGCGAGTACGTCTCTCTGACATGACCCGTGAGAACATCGCGGAGATGCTAGAACCCGGATGGGCAGTCGACCGTCAGCTTAGAAAAGACGATATTGTACTGTTCAATCGTCAGCCTTCACTTCACAGGATGAGTATCATGGCGCATCGTGTTGTGCTGATGGACGGGAAGACGTTCAGGCTGAATCCTGCTGTATGTCCTCCATACAACGCCGATTTCGACGGTGACGAGATGAACCTGCACGTTCCCCAGACTGAAGAAGCCCGTGCAGAGGCGTTCATGCTCGCAAGTGTTGCGGAGAATATCATGTCACCAAGGTTCGGGGGCCCGATTATCGGGGGTATCCACGATCATATATCCGGAATCTTTATCCTAACACACCAGGTGAGATGGTTCGACAAGAAGGGTGTTTTGTATCTTCTCAGGTCGAGCACGCCGGAGCACCTTCCCAAACCCGGAAAGGTCGAAGAAGGTGTCGAATACTGGACCAACAAGCAGGTATTCTCAATGATCCTCCCGGAAAACCTGAATATGCTCTATAAAGCAAGTTCCTGCATCAACTGTGAAAAATGTAAGATGGAGAACTGTGAGAGGGATGCATATGTCAAGATCATCGGAGGCGAGCTTACATGCGGAGTTATCGACAAGGAATCCATCGGTGCATTCAAGGGTAAGATTCTCCAGAGAATAATCCGCCAGTCCGGACTTGAAAGAGGCCGGCAGTTTGTAGACGATGTGACCAAACTCTCTATTCGCGGAATTATGTTTGACGGGTTCTCTTTCGGTATCGACGACGAGGACCTGAGCAAGATAGAGTACGGCCAGATCGACGAGGTCCTCAGTGAAGCAGAGGACGATGTGGAGCGCCGTATCCGTATCTATGAAGAGGGACAGCTTGAACCGATGCCCGGAAGGACGCTTGAGGAGACCCTCGAGATGCAGATTATGCAGGTTCTTGGAAAGGCCCGTGACAGGACCGGAGATATTGCAGGACGGCACCTCGGTCTTTCAAACAGTGCTGTGGTAATGGCAGTCAGTGGTGCCCGTGGTTCGATGCTTAATCTTACACAGATGGCCGGGTGTATCGGACAGCAGGCTGTCCGTGGTGAGCGTATCACCCGTGGTTATGAAGGCAGAACCCTTCCGCACTTCAAAAAGGGCGACAGGGGTGCGCAGGCGCACGGTTTTGTCAGAAACAGTTACAAGAGCGGACTTACACCGACCGAATTCTTCTTCCATGCAATAGGAGGACGTGAAGGTCTTGTAGATACTGCGGTTCGTACATCACAGAGCGGTTACCTGCAGAGGCGTATGATCAATGCACTCCAGGACCTGAAAGTCGGCTACGACGGAACCGTCAGAACATCCGGTGGACGTATTATCCAGTTCAGGTACGGAGAAGACTCGACAGACCCTGCAAAGAGCAGCATGGGTGATCCCGTTGATGTAGTGGGAATTGTTGAAAGTATCATCGTAGAGGAGGTGTAACGACAATGAATCCCGAATTTGAGAAGATTGTTGATGAGGCAGATCTTCCGGTAAAAACAAAAAATGACCTGAAAAAACATATTTCAGATCATAAGATCTCCGAAAAGCAGTTCAATGAGATTATGGAGAGGATCTTCGAGGAGTACGGAAAAACACGCATCGAACCCTGTGAAGCTGTAGGAATTATCGCGGCACAGTCCATCGGAGAACCCGGTACACAGATGACAATGCGTACTTTCCACTACGCCGGTGTGGCCGAGATCAATGTTACACTTGGTCTTCCCCGCCTTATTGAGATAATGGATGCGAGAAAGTCACCCAGTACTCCGACAATGACCATCTTCCTTGAAGAGGATTATGCGAACAACCGTGATCGTGCCCGTGAAGTGAGCTGGCAGATTGAAGCTGCGCACCTGCATGAGTTCGGCGATATCAAGACAGACATGGTCGACATGCACGTGGAAGTAGTCCTCAATAAGGATGTCTGCAAGAAGAGGAAAATTTCGGTCGATGAAATTATGGAGAGAGCTCCTAAGAAGATCCGGGATCGCGGGCATTATCGTGATTTCGAGTCTGAAGCCGACCCGGATCACCTGAAGTTATTCTTCTATCCGAAGGATATGGAGAGTTACCAGAATCTTTTCACACTTGCAGAGCATGTCAGGAACGTTATTGTCCAGGGTATTGATGATATCGAGCGCGTTGTTGTCCGAAAGGAAAATGGAGAGTATATTCTATATACTGAAGGCTCCAACCTAAAAGGTGTATTTGAGGTAGAGGGCGTCGACACGTCGCGTACCCGAACAAACAACATTGCTGAAATATCTGAAGTTCTTGGTATTGAAGCCGGCAGAAATGCAATAATCGATGAAGCCCTGAGCACATTACGTGAACAGGGTATCGAGGTTGATGTGCGTCATATAATGCTTGTTGCAGATATGATGTGCATGGAAGGTGAAGTCAAGCAGATCGGACGTCATGGTATTGCCGGAGAGAAAGAGAGTGTGCTCTCACGTGCAGCTTTCGAAGTTACAGTGAACCATCTCCTCGATGCGGCTGTGGCAAACGAAGAGGATATCCTTGAGGGTGTTACTGAAAATGTCATTGTCGGACAGCCGATCCAGCTTGGAACCGGTGATGTAAAGCTGATTGCAAAAAGAACATCATAAATTTATGATGGTAATAATAATTAAGAAAAAATTTATTAAATTCAGGTGAAATCAAATGGATTTTGAAACATCGCTCAGACGCGCAATTAAATCCGGAAATGTAATTTTCGGCCAAAATGAAACTAAAAATTCAATAGACAGCGGAAGATCAAAGATGGTTGTTGTTGCATCCAACTGTCCTGAGGAGTTCGTAAATTATCTTACAGAAAAGGATATTTTCGTATACAAATCTTCTGATTCAAGTATGCAGCTTGGTAAGGCATGCGGTAACCCGTTTATGGTAAGTGCTCTTTCGATTGAGGATGCAGGCGAGTCTGACATCCTTACATTAATAAAGGAATGATAATTATGTCAGAGATTGTTCTTAATGAAAGATCACTTCAGTTGATGAAAAGCTTTGAGGATATTACAGGTGCGGGAAGCCGTGACTGTGTTATTGATGAAAAGAATGAACGCCTGATCTTCGTAATTAATCCTGGTGATATGGGCCGTGCAATAGGTAAAAGCGGCGTCAGCATCAAGAAAGCTTCAGATGAGCTGGGAAAGAAGATTGAGGTAGTCGAATTTTCAAATGATCCTGTTCAGTTTATTAAGAACTGTTTCCTTCCTGCAAGGGTAATATCTGTTGATATCAGTGAAAACGAGGAAGGGGAGTTCGAAGCTCTTATCGATGTGGAAGAGGAGGATATGGGTATTGCCATTGGAAAAGGCGGTAAAAATATCTTCAAGGCGAACAAGCTTGCAGAAAGACAGCATGATATATCCAGTGTCCAGATCATTACAGCCTCTGATGAAGAAGAGGATGATGATCAGGCCTGAAAAGCCTTTTTTTTTATACGTGTCTTATTGAAGTATAATCCGATATCTCCGAACTGGTAGTGAAGAGATCATTCGTTGATAGTTCATGAACAGAACTATGTCCTGTAAGCCGTGCAAAATCTTTTAATTCTTCTGTTGAGACTTGTAAAAAATTTTCGAGCTTTTTTGCTGAAATATCTGTTTTCAGTCGTTTTCTGAGATTCGGATTCTGGGTTGTAACTCCAACAGGACATTTTCCCGTATTGCACATCCTGTACTGCTGGCATGCGGCTGCCATAAGTGCAGCTGTCCCTATTGCAACTGCATCTGCACCCATAGCGATTGCTTTGGTGAAATCGGAGGCGAGCCTAAGTCCTCCGGTTATTACAAGAGAAATATCCTTTCTACCGTTTTCATCAAGATATCTCCGGGCCCTGTGAAGTGCGTAGATTGTAGGGATAGATGTCGCGTCCTTAATTATTATATCTCCGGCTCCCGTTCCGCCCGGTCTTCCGTCGATCGTAATGAAATCGGGATTTGCATATACAGCAACCTCCATATCAGCTTCGATATTCCCTGCAGCTAATTTTATTCCTATAGGCTTTCCACCCGATTCCTGGCGGAGCCAGTTTACTTTTTTCTTAAGATCTTCGCTGTTCCTGATATCTTCAAAGGATGCAGGACTAATAATGTCTGTTCCTTCAGGAAAACCTCTGATTGATGCAATCTCTTTTGTCGCTTTTTCAGCCGGGATTTCCCCACCCATTCCAGGTTTTGAGGACTGGCCTATCTTTATTTCAATCGCATCGGCAGATTGCATGTTTTCCCTTGTTACACTGTAACGATTAGGAACATATTCAAAAATGTATCTATATGCCTCATTTCTTTCTTCTTCAAGAATTCCTCCCTCTCCCGAGCCGATAGCGGTTTTTACGGCTGAACTTCCCTTTGCAAGTGCAATCTTCATCTCCCTTGATAAAGCTCCAAACGACATATGTGTAATATATAGCGGAGTTTCAATAATAAGTGGAATTTTTGCATTCGGACCAATAATTGTTCTTGTATTTACCGGATCAGCACTATTTTTCGGGATTTTTGCAAGCTGTGCCCCTGCAATTAATATCTCATCCCATGAAGGAACATTTTTTTTGGTTCTCATCGGTTCGATAACCGGCTTTCCTGATGCAGATATTTTATGGATTATATGCATTGTTATCTCGGTATCATCAGATTCTCTTTCCCATTTTTCAAGATAACCTGTTCTTTCTGTTTTCACAATTTCCGTAAGACTGATCTCACTTTTTGCCCCGCAGACCGGACAGGTAAATTCCTGTTTAGTCAAAGAAGGGTGTTTGTGAACTGTAATCTCTATTAAATGACTCCTGTCTGAATGACATATTGGGCATCTCCAGTCATCAGGAAATTCAAAGGGATTTGTATGAGGATGAATATCGGTGACGGAGTCGCCTCTTTCAGTATCATATTCGAAAACATTACATATGTTGCATCGATAAAAGGACATAAATACCTCCCAGCGATTGATATTAGAATAGCTATATAAATATCTGTCGAATAATGTGCTGGAATATGATCCCAAAAAGATCCGGATAAATTTCTTTTCTTGCAGAAGATTATGAATTGCTATTAACTTTTTCCAGAATTTTTATTGCTTCTTCAATTTTATTTTTAATGTCCGGATCGCCGGCGTGCTCTTTTATGGCGTTGAGCGCTTCTTCTCCTCCAAAGCCTATAAGTGTATTAACTGCCTCAATTTTCACCTTTTTACTCTTGTCCGTAAGTCTTTTGATAACAGGTAAAACAGCACGTTCATCTCCGATCTCTTCAAGTGCTTTTATTACTGCAATTCTGACTTTCTCCTTTTTATCTTCAAGGAGCATTATCAAAGGTTTAACCGCTCTTTTATCACCAAGCATGCCAAGGCCAATTGCAGCACCTTTTCTCAGCCACTGTTTATCACTTCCAAGGCATCTTATCAGGGGGAGGGTTGCCCTCTTGTCGCCGATTTTTCCAAGTGATTTTGCAGCGATCCAGCTTACATCAACATATTCATCAGAAAGGGCTTCTATTAATGGTTCAACGGCCTCTGCGGCATGCATATCCCCCAGCATCTCTGCTGATTTCCACCTGAATGTAAGCTCATCGCTTTTCAGGTAACTGATAAGTTTCTGAATAATTTCCTTTCTTTTCTTCTCAATTCCTATATCTGAGGAAGAATTTTCCAGTGACATTTCGGCGACGTTCTGCATTTTAAGCCACAAAGACAATGAGATCACAGGTTACTTAAATATATCCAAAATAAAGAGAATTTGCCGTTATTTATGAAAAAAATTGATACTGTCTGTAACTATTGTTAAATAATTATCATAATATTCTTAATTATTGTTACCATTTCTGGAATCTGATCGAAACACATTTCATTTGTCGCTGCATCCGGCAAGTTCCATTCCAAGGGAGTATACCTTATGGAGGATATTTTTATCTTTAAGAACAGCTCCTTTATCAAAAAAGCCGCATATTGGAAAGGATCGACAGATATGGTAACCCAGCGCCTTAAGAGGTCTGGCCATGGCCTCTGTTGCGAATCCTGTCTCTTCCGGATCGGTCTGTTCGCAGACTGAAAAAACCAGAGCCTTTTTCCCTTTGCCGGCTAGCCTTGAACCATAACTCCCTGGACGGCCATCTGAGAAGATGTAATAGGGATACAGCCGGTCGATGAACGATTTCATCTGGCTGGTTACATTGTAGTTGTATACCGGTGAACCGAGTACCAGTATTTCGGCTTCCTCTATCTTCGGATATATAAGATTCATTCCGTCGTTGAAGCGGGAGCACGTAAGATCCTTCCGGCATAATTCGCAACCGGTACAGGGACTGATAACATAATCCCTGAGAAATAATGCTTCTGTTTCTATATTAGGGATGTCAGATTCCCCGGCACCTCTTAGGATCTCTTTTAGTATTGTATCTGTATTTCCATTCTTCCTTGGACTTCCGCTTATGCCGAGTATTTTCATATTTAATATAGAAAATCTATTGATTTGTATTTTTTGGGGAGTGGATTTACCAGAATATGTCCGTTTTATCTGTCAGGTTTAGGCTTATTCGTGATACTGACTTGTACAACAGGAATGTTTTTCAAATTACAGTCATATAGAGAGACTGATCCAAAACATGAAACAGAATAATTTTTTAAAAAATATTGTCTTTCAAAGAAGACGTATTCTGATTCTGTTGATATTAACTATATTAACTATTGGAATCAATCTTGCCGGAATATTGATGGGAATTACAATTGTTTTGGCGCATTTAATGTATTTTCCAATTATTCTGGCAGCGTACTGGTATCCTAAACGCTGCTACCCGTTCCTTATTTTTATTGCAATGATATATGGTCTGCTAATTACTTCTGTATATTATCCACCTGATATCACCCTGATTGTTTCAACAATATCCAGGGTATTGATCTTTACTCTGATAGGAGTAATTGTATCTCTCCTTTCATTCAAATTAAGAAAATCGGAGCAGCAGTTAAATGAAATTATCGAATTTCTGCCTGATGCAACCTTTGCCATCAATAAGGACGGATTTGTTATTGCCTGGAATAAGGCAATTGAGGATTTGACAGGTATAAAAAAGTCTGAAATTCTTAATAAAGGAAATTATGAATATGCAATCCCATTTTATGGTAAGAGGCGTCCGATTCTGATTGATCTGGCATTAAATGAAGATCCTGCAACAAAATCTAAATACCCGAATCTGATAAAGGAATCTGACAATTATATTGCTGATCTATTAATTCCCCATTTCAAAGGACAAAGCGGAGTGTATCTTCATTTTTCTGCCACTGCATTAAAGGATCCTTTTGGAAACACAAACGGAGCAATTGAGACTATAAGGAATGTGACCGATATGGTGATGACGGAGTCTGCACTCTCAAATACAACCCGAAAGCTCAATACACTGACAGGGATTATCAGGACGGACATTTCAAACAATCTGAATGTAATTTCCGGTTTCATTCGCGAGACCGAAGAAGGAAAGTTTACTGAACCGGATTTTCACATTTTCATAAAAAAATTAAAAGATGTGATAAAAAATGTACACAGGAGACTTGAAATTTCACGGGATTTCCGAGATCTCGGTACTAAATCTCCGGCATGGTTATCTGTACAGGATGAAGTGAAAAAAGCCGCCGGGAAACTTGATATGGGTAAGGTTGATTTTCACCCGTGGACAGAGAGACTGGAAATTTTCGCTGATCCATACCTTTCCACTGTCTTTTACCATCTATTCGAAAATCCACTCAAGTTCAAGGGAGAAGTGACCGGAATAATTGTGAACTATAATATCCGGGATGATAAATGCTACATAATAGTGGAGGATGACGGGCCGGGAATCGTTGATTCGGATAAAAAAACTTTGTTTAACCAGAGTGGTGAAGAGGGTTACGGGCACGGCCTGTTTCTGTCGCATGAAATTCTCTCTATTACCGGCATTGAAATTCGTGAAACGGGTATTGCCGGAAAGGGTGCAAGATTTGAACTGATTGTACCTTCAGGGGGTTTTAGAATAGATGAAGGAGAAGAGGATGAGAAAGATAGGAGCAAATTAGAACAGGAATCCACAGATTCAACTATTTCATCCGTAGACAAACTTTCGGGGGAAGCCGTATCTGCTGTTCGTGAACTTAAAGGAGAAGAATTTTATAAAGCAGATAATATCTGGGTGGATTACCATAATACCAGGGGTGATCCGGAAAT
The DNA here is from genome assembly GCA_016928355.1 of Methanomicrobiaceae archaeon. Classification (GTDB taxonomy): domain Archaea; phylum Halobacteriota; class Methanomicrobia; order Methanomicrobiales; family Methanomicrobiaceae; genus Methanolacinia. The sequence goes on along the minus strand of JAFGKW010000056.1, from coordinate 9,562 downwards.
TGATCGCATATTCGGTGTTTTTTTGGGAGAGGAATTAGTTTCAGTCGCAAGATGCAGGCGTCATATTGACGGATATGAAGTAGACGGAGTATATACGCCTGAAGGTTTTCGTAAAAAGGGATATGCACATCTTGTTGTCGGTGCTCTTGCGGAGGCCTGCCATAATGATGATCTCTATATGTTCTCAGTCAGCCACCTGACCGGTTTCTACAGGAGGTATGGGTTTAATGAGATCTCATTAAATGAATTGCCTGAAGGAATCCGGGAACGGTATTCCTGGGCCCAGGGGAACCTTGAAGGTGCAGGTGTTCAGCCAATGGTCAGGATTCACACGTATTATGTTGGGTGACAGTGGCAGATGGTAAGTATTGATAAATTCACATGTCCATCATTAGATAGTAATGTTTACAGGTATTGACATCGGTGGCACGAATACTGATATTGCGGTAATCAGGAACAATAATATTGAGACTGAAAAGATATCCAATGAAAAGGGGATCTCATCCGCATTTTCAAAAATACATTCAGGGGGCAAAATTGCATTCAGTACCTCTCAGCCGCTGAACAGGTTAATGGTCAGGTCTGCCGGGGAAATATGCATAATTACGATTCCCGGACCCGGCCTGAGACGTGAAGGTGCGGTGAAGGGTGCAGTTACTATTAGGGGGGATGTTGCAGAAGATATTGATCCTGATGAGATAAAGCAGATTTTTGGAGAGACCTCCGCCGAATACCTTGCAATTGCAGGAAAATTTTCTACAAGAAATCCTGTTTTAGAGGAGAGAGTACACGAAGTTGCTCTTGACTATTTTTGTGACGACAGGATTGCTCTTAGCCATTTTATTGGTGAAATAGGTTTTCCATCGAGAATTGCGACAACTATCATCAATGCACAATTAAAGGAGGTTACACTTGGGATTGCGGAGATTATTGGTTCATATATTCCGGAGCAGGATTTTTTCTTCATGAAGAGTGACGGGGGCCTGACATCTCCTGATATGATATTCAAAAATCCTTCTGAGCTTTACAGTTCAAGCCAGGCGGCTGTGGTGCTTGGGGCGAAATATCTTACCGGGATTGACGATGCACTGGTGATGGATATCGGTGGGACAACAACGGATTTTATCCCAATGAAAAACGGTCTGCCTGAAAAGACTATGGTAGATGTTGGCGGCGGCCGTACTGATATTAAAGGGATTCGTGCCTTATCTCTTCCTTTTGGAGGCGATTCGATTGTCGAAGACGGGCTTCTGCCTTTCAGGGAAGGAGTGTCGCTTGCTTTTGGAGGAAAGTTCCGGACCTTTACAGATGCGTTGAATGTCTGTGGGTACGAAATTGGGAATTTCAGGTCATCAGGGGTAATTGACAGGGAAATATCAGAGATTGTCTTAAACAGTTATCTGGATGAGGTTTCAAAGGCTATCTCTGTCTTTTCTCCGAATCTGATAATCGGGACCGGTTATCTTGCTCCAGTATTGATGCCAGAAATATCTGCAATTACAGGGATTAGAATATCTGTCCCTGAGCATGCTGAATCGGCAAATGCAGTCGGTGTTGCGGTTTCGAGAGTGAGTTTGTCAATGAAGGTTCATTATGATAGTGAGAAGAAAAAATTGTCAATAAATGGTGAATTAAGGCAGCCTCCAGGGAAATTAACTGATGAAGAACTCATTGAGTTCTGTGCGGCGGAACTCAGAAAAACCGCACTTGGCCTGGGTTCACCTCCTGAAGATTGTGAAGATATTGAGATTCAGAGTTTCAGGGCATATGATGTAGTTCGGGAAAGGGCAGGAACAGGAAGGATTGTTGATCTCTGTATATCCATACTTCCGGGAATTTCAGCGGAGGCACCATGAGGACCGGCATTGTATACCACACCGATTATCTCCTTCATGAACAGAGACCTAAACATCCTGAAAGGAGAGAGAGAATTGCTTATACCCTTGATCTTCTTGATGAAGAGGAGATCTGGGAAGAGCCGGGAATAAAAAAGATAGAACCCCGGATGGCAACAGAGGATGAGGTTTTAGCTGCACATAACGAGGTATATTTCAATTACCTTACCGGGATTGATAAGAAGGGAGCTGATATTGATATAAATACCTACGGCCCTCCGGGATTTCTTAAAGGAGCTCTTTTATCAGCAGGTGGAGCCGTATGCGCAGCCGAAGCTGTGTTCTCCCGTGAGGTTCGTAATGCATTTGCACTGGTAAGACCTCCCGGTCATCATGCCGGAAGGAGTTTCGGGGGAGGATTTTGCTACCTGAACAATGTAGCTATTATGGTCAGGGCCGTCCAGAATTCGGGATATAAGAGGGTAATGATAATTGACTGGGATGCCCATCACGGGAACGGCACCGAGGATATATTTTATGAGGATCCCGATGTTCTCTATACCTCGGTACACCAGAGCTCCCTGTTTCCCGGCACCGGGCCTGTAAAGGATGCAGGTTACGGGGAAGGAAAAGGCCTGAACATAAATATGCCTGTTCCTCCGGGAAGTTCAGACAATGTTTACAGGTACCTTATGGAGGAGGTGATAATTCCGGCCGGTGAAGAGTTCAGGCCTGATTTTATTGCGATATCGGCGGGACAGGACAATCATTTTACCGATCCACTTACCTCCCTTGCACTCACAGCACGAGGTTATGCCGATATGATGTCGGAGGCGGTAGCACTTTCCGATAAACTCTGCAACGGAAGGCTTACTGCTGTTCTCGAGGGAGGGTATGGGGTAGAGGGGGCACTTCCTTATGTCAATCTCGCGATTATCGCTTCTCTGGCAGGACTTGATCTTTCCGGGATAAGGGAGCCGGCATCATATGAACCGCTTCTCAGATATGAAGTCAATGATAAGGCCCTTGAGATTACAAAAAAAATGGTTTCAAAACTGAAGAAGGTTCATTCAGATTATTGGAATTTTATCTGATTTTGTTTGGAAATTTCTTTTAATCCCGTTAAAGTTTTCTTTTGAAGATTCATATAAAATGAAAGAATGACTCGTGTTGGAATAATCGGAACCGGCAGCATGGGAGGTATGCTTGCAAGGAAGTTTACTGAATCAAAGGCAGTTTCACCAGATAATATCTGTATTTACAACAGGACTCCTGAGAAGATGAATGCCCTCGTAAAAATATCCGGGGTTGAGATCTGTGAAAACAACCGGGATGTTGCAGAAAAATCAGATTTGATATTTATCTGCGTAAAACCCGGTGAAGTAAAGGATGTTCTCATGGAGATTAATGCCTGCCTTGGTGAGAGTAAAACCCTGGTATCCGTAGCATCTGATATTTCCATAAATAAATTATCTGAGTGGTCGGGAACGGATGTTGTAAGAGTCATCCCGTCTGTTACTTCTGAATGCCTGTCCGGGGTCTCCGTTGTTGCATTTGGCGAAGGGATTTCACAAAGCACAAGGGATGAGGTAATCTCGCTGCTGGACTCAATAAGCCGGCCTTTTGTGACAACAGAGGATAATATTTCACTGCTCTCTGATCTGACAAGCAGTTCTCCTGCAATATTCGCCTCCATTATGCAGCAGTATGCACAGGCAGCGGTCAGGAATGGCGGTCTTTCGGAGAGTGATGCAGAGTTCCTTGTAAGGGAGGCATTTATCGGGACTGCAAAACTGTTGTCCGAAAAGAACTATGATTTCAGCAGTCTTGTCTCAAGGGTATCGACAGAAGGGGGTATCACTGCGGAGGGTATCAAAGTCGTGGAAGAAGGGATGCCTGAAGTTTTTGATCGCGTTTTTCTGGAGATGTCCAAAAAGCATCTTAAAACCGGTGAAATATCATAAAAAGTGAATGAATGAGATGTTTCAGGCGCTGTTTCATATAAGTTACAAGTAAACTTTCATGTAAAATTTATTTTAAGGTTATATTATTCTTCAACTGCCTCTGCTTCCTTCATAATCCCCCTGAGCCTCAGGCCGTTTACCAGCAGAACGATTCCTATCAGGATAATGAGGGCTCCCATTATGATGATGAATATCCCGATAACGGATACCGGCATCAGGTACGCCAATACAACAATTACTAGAGAGAGCACCCCGATTACCAGTCTGCTCACGAATCCTTCCGGAACCGCTTTCCTTCCTTTTCGGACACGCTTCAACAGAAGAATCGCACTTGCAAACATCCAGATCGAGAGGATGAGTGTAAGGACGAGAACCCATAATTCCGGGGGTATATGAAACGAACAGACTCCTGCGGCGATTATCACGAGGCCCCTGAATATTTTCCCCTCTATAAACGGCTCTTTTCCCTGGAGATCCGCCTTTCCAAAGAGAACGGCCAGGCCCAGGATTATTATTATCACTGGTATTATGAACCCGATTATGCCTGAGAATGCAGCCAGGGGATCTAAGGCAATATCAAGCCCGATCAATGCGAGGAAGATTCCTGCAAGTACCTGGAGATGCCACTCCCTGTTCTGGGTCTCAAGGATCTTTTTTGTATCCGCGGTCTCGTCCCTCTTCATACCTGAGATGAGAGTTACAAACGTATCCCCGATCATGAGAAGCAGGGGAGCGTCGTCGAGAAGGTGCATTATCGGGTGCTCTTCCGGGTCGTACCTGTCGAGATGCACCTTCCACTCCGTCTCCGTCTCGTGGACGTGGAAGCGCCCTTTCCTGAAACTCGCAATCGTTCCGGGGGAGGGGACGTTTAAATCGGACTTCTTCCATTCCGGCCCGGGGGACTCTGTGACGGATTCTTTTGGAACGGAGACCTCCCACACTCCTTCGTCCAGGGGCCCAAGGAAATCTTCAAGTCGTGGCAATTTCGGTTCTTCTCCTGTTGACCAGTAATTATGCGGATGATATGATTAATATCAATCGATATTCCTGCCGGCAGGCGTTTCGGTTGGAAATATAATGTTATCACCCCGGGAGATCAACATACCTGAAACAGATGAAGAATATCGAACTGCTCGCACCTGCCGGCGACTGGTCATGCCTGAAGACCGCGATAAAAAACGGTGCCGATGCCGTTTATTTCGGCATTAAGCATATGAATATGCGGGATAAGGCAGGCAATTTCGAGATCAGCGAACTTCCGGTCGTAATGCGCTGCCTGCATGAATGCGGGAGGAAGGGATACCTTACCCTGAATACGATCTTCTACAACCATGAGCTGGAGAAGCTTTCAGGCGTGGTCTCAGCCGCAAAAGATGCCGGGGTCGATGCAGTTATCTGCTGGGATATGGCGGTTCTGAATCTCGCAAAGAAAGCGGGCATTCCCGTTCATCTTTCGACACAGGCGGGGGTTTCGAACTACGAGGCGTTTTCGTTCTATTCTAAACTCGGGGTCTCGCGAATAATTCTTGCAAGAGAGTGTTCATTAAGTGACATCTCCGATATCAGCAGGCGGGCGGAGGAGGACGGAATCGACTGCGAGATCGAGGCGTTCATCCACGGTGCGATGTGCGTGAGCATCTCGGGAAGATGTTTTCTCTCGGAAGCAACATTCGGAATGTCCGGAAACCGCGGCAGGTGCCTCCAGCCGTGCCGGCGGCTGTACAGGATTACGGATGTCGAGGATGATGATAACGAATACATACTCGGGCACAATTATATTCTCAGCCCGAAGGATCTCTGTTCAATAGAGTTTCTCCCGGAATTGATCGATGCAGGAATAACGTCGTTTAAGATCGAGGGGAGGATCAGGCCGCCGGAGTACGTGAAGAACACCGTCTCCTGTTACAGGAAGGCCCTCGATGCGATAGTGGCGGGAGATTACACCCCGGAACTTGCCGCAGGGCTCAAAGAAGAGCTGGAAAAGACCTACAACAGGGGATTTTCCGAAGGCTTTTACCGGGGATCCGTGAAGGACTGGATCAGCGACGGGCCCGGTTCGAAGGAGAAAAAGGAGTACTGCGGGGACGTTGTAAATTATTACAAAAAGATCGGGGTTGCGGAGTTCATCATCCGGGCCGGGACCCTGAAGCCCGGCGATAAGATCCTTATTTACGGGAAGACGACGCCTGCGGACTACTGCATCGTCGAAGAGATCCAGATCGAGCACGAAGCGGTAGATTCGGTAGGTAAGGGGCAGAGCTGCGGGATTAAGATCCCGTTCGTGGTCCGGCCCGGTGATAAGCTGTTCAGGATTACTGCTTCAAAAGAAGATTAGATTATCAAAAATCAAAAATTCCAGGAAATGACCCGGGAAATTTTTACATATATTAGAAGGAAGAAAACATGCAGGAAGAAGACGAGAAGAATCTGATCCCCGACAGGAAAAAAGAGGATTCCATTATCAGGAAAGTTGCCTGTTATTCACTTGCTGTTAATGCTTTTCTTGTAATTGTTAAACTCTATCTTGCATGGGTATCCGGCAGCCTTGCACTGCAGGCAGATGCAATTAATTCTTTTATAGATATTTTTGCATCCCTTGCCCTGATTGCCGGAATATGGCTTTCATGCCTAAAGAGCAGTAAATTTCCATACGGCCTGTATAAAATCGAGAATTTTGTTTCAATATTTATTGCGTTTCTTGTCTTTTTAACAGCCTGGGAGATCCTGATCAAAGCAATATATGAAGACAGTACAGCCCTGACAATTAGCGGATGGGTGCTGCTGGCAGTTGCAGGACTCGTATCTGTTCCTTATCTTCTTGGAACATATGAAGTTAAAATCGGGAAGAAATACAATTCCCCGGGATTAATTGCAGACGGGAAACAGCATAAGGTCGATGTTCTCTCGACAATGGTTGTATTTTTTGCACTCTTTGCCCAGTACTTCGGAATTCCGGTGGACAGCATCGGAGCGATAATAGTTGCAGGTTTTATTGCTTATTCGGGATGGGAAATATTAAAAGACAGTATGAAAACTCTTCTTGATGCATCTATCGACTATAAAACAAGGGACCTGATAAAATCTGCAATTAATTCAGATCCGGTTGTAATCTGTACCAAAGAACTAAATGCCAGAAATTCCGGGAGATATATCTTCGTTGAAGCAATTGTAAACATGAAAAAAACAGATCTTTCAAAAGCGCATCTTGCAAGTGAAAGGATCGAATCAAAGATCCGCAACCTTGTCCCCAATGTTGAAAGAGTTGTCATACACTATGAACCAAAGGAGAGAAGCTACATTCGCTATGCTGTACCTCTTGAGAACAGAGAAGGCGATTTAAGTCTTCATTTTGGAGAAGCTCCATATTTTGGAATTCTGGATTTTAATTTCGATGAAGCAAAATTTCTGCGAAAAGAAATATTACAGAATCCGGCGGTCGGTCTGGAGAGACAAAAAGGAATACGTTCTGCAGAGTTTTTGTTGAAACATAAGCCCGACCTGGTATTTTCCAAACAGAAACTAACCGGTAAATCCGCTGAATACGTTTTCGAATCTGCCGGAATTCTGGTAAGAGTCACAGACGCCTGTAATATTTCCGTTTTAATCAAAAAAATTGAGAGTGAGCTGGAGCAAAGGAAGGAGGGGGAGGAATCTCCCTCCCTTTGATCCTCCTCTTCAAGATGATAGGTTGCGGGAGGGATGGACGGGACGTCCCTCTTTGCTCCTGATTTTTTTCTTTGTTTCATTTTCCCGGATGGGTGGTGTCCGGACCGGGTTGTCATGATTGCGCAAATTTTGTTGTAATAAATTTTATGATGATATTGATCATATTACAAAATGTGGTTGAACTGGTATGGCAGAAAAAGAAGGTTTCTTTAAAAAAATGAACAAAGGAATGAAAAATATCCATAATAATTATTCTTTAAATAAGCAAACAAAGAAGGATAATATTTATTTAAAGGAGTCAATTTTAAGAAGATTTGATTTAAAGATGTTGCAGAACATCTGCAAATACTACAAAATCGGAAAACCAAATAATGAAAAATATAATTTTGAAACCGGGAATTTTGTTAAAGTCCGTCTCACTAAAATTGACTGGATTGAATATTCTGCAAGAAAACTGAGTCTTGATGAGATTAAGAAATATGCAAAAAGTCATCAAATTAATATAAGAGACCTGGAAGCTGAAGAGAAGCAGATGGAGATTTCCAGAGAAGAGGATTATCTTAAAAAGAAAGAAGAAATAAACCGGAAAGGTCCGGGTGAAGAATTTAATGATATTAATGATATGTTCGAGAATATTTCATACTCAAAAGAAGTATTTCAGAATCTGATTAATTCGATTAATTTATTTCAGCCTTTAAGACATTATAATGAATAAAAATTTTATCAGGTTGAATTGACCGGATGGCTTAAATCACATTTTCCGAATTCTTTTATTGATATTGAAGTCCAAAAAGGGTATTCGAGACCTGATATTATTGTTGATAATGTAGCGATTGAAATCAAGGGTCCGACATCTAAGCAGGATCTTGAGTCAATTTATGGTAAATGCCACAGGTATTTACAGGAATATCCTTCTCTTATTGTTGTTCTTTTTAATGTCAAGGTGTCAGAGGACAGGTATCAGGATTGGGAGTCCGGTATAAAGCAGCATTTTCCGGATGTTGTCATCTTAAGGAAAGAGCAGTCGTTTAGATGATAATATAATCTTTCCCGGCCGGGGTCACCCGACCGGGCGGCGTCCGGACCGAGCTATGGCATTGCGTAAATTCGCATAGCGAATTAAGCATTGTCCTGCCCCTAAGGGGCTTATGGCCTGTTATGATCAGACAAACTTCCTGGAGAGCTTACCTGTCTATCGGGCAGACCAGTTCACAGGTCCGGCAGTGATCTACTATGGTGCTGTTTCCGGTTTTTTTAGAGAGATCCGCAGCTGCTGATTTGTCCAGGTTCATTCTCTCCAGGCATCTCTCACGATTGTATGTTCCGCCGGGAAAAGCCTCCATCGGGCAATTTTTATGGCATAACCGGCTGCACTTTTCACAGAAGAGCGGCTCCTGGCGGATGGTCTGTTCAGGGACTTCCAGATCCGCCCATAATGCCCGAAAACGCATCCGGGGGCCGAAACCCGGAACTATTACAAGGTTGTTCTTTCCGATAGTTCCAAGGCCGGCGAGAACCGCGGCATCCTTGAGATATATTCCACCGTCATAGATCTGGTAAGGGATGTCGTGGCCCCTAATCCCGTGGATATCCGACAGCCACCCGCTGATCTCATCCGTAATCTTATGAAGTGTCCGGTCGCCGGGGGTGCTGTTTTTCTCTTCCCAATAATCCATCTCCGGCTTTTCGGGGTCATGATAGAGGCCCAGGATGAGGAAGGCTCCATTATCTTTTGAAAATCCCTGTGGTCCTCCGGCGATCTCCGAAAGGCAGCCGTTCATCTTTTTTGCCGGAACGAAACCCGCGACTGTTGCCCCGAGTCCGAGGGCTTTTTGGATTGCTTCTTCGGTGATTTTCATGGGGAATATTTTCGTTTGAAGTGAGTAAAAAAAGTTAGGGTGCTTTTTTGGGGGGAGGATTTATCATTTTTGATTCTGCCAGCTCCGAATAAAACCATCTTAATTTTGGAATTTTATTATTCCACATAGCACTCTTCAGCCTTATATCCCAACTGTCCCAATCCTTCTTTTGTGCCTGGAAATGGGCACAGGAGAAAAAAAACATGACAGAAATCAACGAACAGAAGAACGAAGAGAA
>JAFGKW010000017.1 GCA_016928355.1 Methanomicrobiaceae archaeon | reverse complement strand
TGTTGTAGTAGTAACCATGGGATCGCACCTTGATGAGCAGGGCATCTGTGATGCCGGCGCTGCAATGTGCGGTTCATGCAAGACCGAGAACCTTGGTCTTGAGAAGATCGTTGCAAATGTGGTTGCGAACCCGAACATAAGGTTCATGATCACCTGCGGAACAGAAGTAAAAGGACACCTTTCAGGACAGTGCCTTAAGGCTCTCCACGCCGGCGGTGTGGAAGGCGGAAAGATTGTCGGTGCAAAGGGCGCCATTCCGTTCATCGAGAATTTGGATGAAAGCGCAATCAAACGCTTCCAGGAGCAGGTTGAGTTAATTGACATCATGGAGTCCGAGGACCTCGGTGCAATCAAAGCCAAGGTTCAGGAGTGCGTAAGCAACGACCCCGGCGCCTTTGAAGGCGATGCATTGGTCGTTGAGGTCAAGGAAGAGGAAGGCGGAGCTGGGGCAACAGTTGCCACCGCGAACCCACAGTTCCTTGAGGCAGAAGCACGTCTCAATGCAATCGAGGAGAAACTTGAATTCGTAGAGGGAGAACTTATGCAGCGCAATGGTCGTAAGATCGGACGCGATATAGGTATTCTCTACGGTCTTGTAGCAGGATTGTTTGCATTCATGATATTGATTGTATTACTCTCAAAACTTATGGCGATGGTATAAGGAGGAGTGAAAAAATGTTCAAATTCGAGAAAGAACAGGCGGTATTCGACTTTAACGGTACCAAGATTGGAGGGCAGCCCGGAGAATACCCGAGGGTGCTCGGCGCTTCCATCTTCTATAACAAGCACGAGACTGTTATCGATGATGAGAAGGGTGTAATTGATAAGGATCGCGCAGAGGCTCTCTGGAACAGGTGTTTGGAACTTTCCGACCAGACCGGAATCCAGCACTTCTGCCAGATTATTTCTGAAACAAGTGAGGCATTCGAGAGCTACTTCCAGTGGTTTGACTCTGTCGACAACAAGACTGCATTCCTGATGGATTCATCAAACCCTCCCGCACTCGCACATGCATGTGAGTACGTAACAGAGGTAGGTCTTGCAGACCGTGCAATCTACAACTCCATCAACGGTTCGATCGGTCCCGAGAACATCGAGGCACTGAAGAACAGTGATGTCGACGCAGCTATCGTGCTCGCATTCAACCCGGGTGACCCCTCGGTCCGTGGGCGTGAGCAGGTGCTTGCACAGGGGGGTGTAGCAGGACAGGAAAAGTCAATGCTGGCAATTGCAGAAGAGTGCGGTATCAAACGCCCAATCCTTGACACAGCAGCAACACCTCTCGGACTTGGTTCCGGCGGTTCGTTCCGTGAAATCCTTGCATGTAAGGCAATCCACGGTCTCCCAACCGGTGGTGCATATCACAACATGACCGTTTCATGGCCATGGCTCAAGCGCTGGAGAGGATCCAAGAAGAACCCGTCACTGCTCTTACAGCAGTACGAAGGAAAGGATCTTCTTGCAGAGCAGATGGGACACCACCACTCCGGCGGAATGGAAGGTGTAAAGCAGGCAGCATGGACAGCACCCGATATCGGATGCAACATCATGGCAGCAACTCTTGGTGCAGACCTTATCATGTACGGACCTATCGAGAACTGTGAATCGGCAATGACCGCAATCGCATTCTCTGATATAGTCCTTGCAGAGGCTGCAAAGGAGTTTGGCCTCCAGCCTCAGGTGGACACACATCCGCTCTTCCACCTGGTATAAACCCTTTGAACAACATATTTTTTTTAAAAAGGCTTTCACAGCCTATTTTTGAGATATCTGAACTTTTGAGCAAGTTATCTGGGATTATTTAGGTCCCCTGCGGCTTCTTAAAATAAGTTATATATAATGCCGGCAAAATTACCACTCAAGGGGCATTTGATCTATGTGTAGGATGACTTTTTTGCTTTTCACTTTATTTTTAATCCTTTCAAACTTTGGGGCGGTTTGTGGCGGATCCCCGGATGAGGATATTTTAATTAGTAAAAATACAATTGGAATTTTAGGAACTTCGACAGGCGGGGATAAAATCGCCTGGCTCTCACAGTATGATTCATATGATGAATATCCTGTATCTGCAGATGCAGAATACAGGATAATTGTTCATAATATTACCTCCGGCGAAGAGATTCAGATTCCGGTCAACAGCAGCAGGCCGGACAATCCTGAAATATCAGGGCGTTATGTTGTCTGGGCCGATTCTGTTTCAGGCAGTGCAACGGGCTATGATATCTATTATCATGATCTTGAATCCGGTATAACTAAAACAGCAACGACTGAGTATGGCGACCAAAGAAACCCCCGTATAGCAGGGGATATAATAATCTGGAATGAATTGTCAGGACCGGGAAGGGAATATTTAAAAAAAAGTATATTCAATATTGCAGACGGGACTCTTTTTTACTTCTCATTTGATTCGATGACGCCTTCGGGTGCTGTAACAGATGGTAAGAGAATACTGTCCGTTATATCCAATGAGGATTTTTTTAGTCTATATCTCTATGATCTGAACTTAAAAGATATTATTCCTGTATATGAAAAGTCAGGATATTTGTGGGACCTGGCACTCTCAGGCGACAATGCAGCATGGATTGAATACAAATGGGATGGCGATATCACTACTGATTATACAATTAGATTCTTTAACATTTCATCAGGTTATATGGATAATTTCAGCTCTGGTTCTATGCCGATCCATGGACTGAGTATCGACGGAAATCTTGTCGTTTTCAAATATGGCGATTATGAGAATCAGTATAACAAAAATGGTTCCGATATTTGGTATCATGATTTTAATTTGCATAAAACTGCTCTATTAACTGAAAGACCCGGTTCACAGTATGGGCCTTCGGTTTCAGATGGGAAAATAGTTTTTTATGATAATTATCATACGAATCGTGGGATATATCTTCGATATTTCAAAAAGAGTTCAGGAAATACGAAATTTATTTTAGATATCCCCTATTCTACAAAGGCTGAATCAACTGCGGGTGCTGAAACTCCGGGTTTTGGATTATCTGTGATTTTCATGGGATTTATTATGGTAACTATAATCTTCTGGTATAGAATAAAGTAGGATGTTTTTGTATCCATCTTCTTAGGTTTCAGGTTTCTATCTGTAAATCCATATTAATTTTTTCAGGTTAATATGTCGTTCAGTTTTTAATTCTGAAAAAGAGTATAATAGTATGCTTACAAACTAGTATTTTGAGGGATTGATACGATTTACAAAAGAATTGGCCTGGTTTTCTTTTTTATTTCGATACAACTGATTGCAGGAACCGTTTGTGCCGGATTGTCGGATGAGGATATCCTTGTAAGCAAAAATATCTACGGGAATTATTGGACTTCAATAGACGGCGATAAGATTGTCTGGCTCTCGAAATATGATAGATATTATGAGCATCCTGTTTATGCAGATGCTAATTACAGGATTATCGTCCATAATATCACATCCGGTGAAGAAACTCAGATTCCGGTAAACAGCAGCAGACCTGAAAGTCCCGGAATTTCAGGAAAATATGTTGTCTGGTGCGGTTCACGTTTTGGCAGTTCAACCGGCTATGACATTTATCTCCATGACCTTGAATCGGGGATAACAAAAGCGGTTACGACTGAGTATGGCGACCAGAAAAATCCTGTCATTGCAGGGGATATTATAATCTGGAATGAATATTTTGGTCCGGGAAAGACGATGGCCCGGATAAGCATATACAATATATCAGATCAAAGTCTGTTGGACTTTGAATTTAAATCTCCAAAGGGGAATATAGCAGATACGGATGGTAAAAACATTCTTATCAGTGTACGAAATGAGACATCATACAGTATTTATCTCTACAATCTCTCAGGGGGAGAGAAGAGCCTGATATACGAGGGCAGGGGTTCAGCAGGAGTATCGATTTCTGGCGATAATGCAGGATGGGTTGAACATATTTACCGGGGAGGAGACCCTGCACTCTATAAGCTGATCTTCTATAACATTTCTTCACGCGAAACTGTGACTCTCAATGAAGGTCTCATTCCTATTGGAGATCTCGATATTGATGAAAATCTTGCGGTTTATCTCTATGGAAATTATGGGGCAACATATGATAAAAACGGCACATCGGTGTATTTCTATGATTTAAGAACGAAGGAAGGAGGGCTGCTTTCAGAAAGAGACGGTAACCAGAGAAATCCTTCCGTATCAGATGGAATAATTGTCTGGCAGGACTGGTATCCTGGTAATCAGGGTCTATATCTCCGATATTACGATAAGTATCCTGATGCAATGGATTCCTTAGTGAACCAGTCTGAGATTATATCTGCTGTTTCGGGGGAAAGCGTCGAAACCCCTGGTTTTGGATTAATTGCGGTTTTCATGGGCTTTGTTCTGATATATCTGATCCATGGCTATAGAAAAGAATAAAGTCTATTTGCCGTCTCAATTTTTTAAGTGGGGATGTCATCGTAAACTCTCATTACCGTTTTCAGAACCCAGAATAAGAGAACCATAACGATTATCATCTCGATGAAAAATCCGATATTCAATAATATCCCCGGAAGAATGCTCTCTCCGCCTGCAGTAAACTCGTAACTGGCAGTTAAGGCATCTATAATCCAGCCGGAAAGAGGCAGTCTTTTAGAAAAGAAGTAATCAGGATAGGCCTGTCCGATAACCATCTCGGGGGTGATAAACATCATAAATAAGAAAGGTATGGATATGAAAGGAGAAATGAATGCTATTACTGCATCCCGTTTTTTCCCCAGGCCCGGTGGAAAGATATTCATCCCGATTGCGACGGCACAGGAGACTGCAATGGCGATTGTAATGAACCATGCAGAGACTGCAATTATTCCCATATCCCCGAAATTCCTTATGGTCACTGTCCACAGGATAAGTGAAAGAGCGAACAGAACGAATGGAGCTGAAAGCTTCAGCATTCGGGAACTGACTAAATCAAGCCCGTAGCAGATAATAACTGAAAGGCATGACGGCAATAACAGTAGTATAACAATCTCAATCATTTTTTTGCCCCCTGATAATTAGATTATATGGAATAGCAATAAATATCTTCTCCATATTATCACCTGTGTATCCTGCTTTTATTTTAGTAAATTCCGTCACATGCAATTATTTTGCCCTCAAGCATATATGTGCCGTTATGAGGACCGGTGAATTCTTTTCCGATTATCTGTTCATATGAATTCCACTGCCACCCGAGGACATGCCATTCGTTTGCTCCCCTAAGAGAGCAGGAAATACTGAAATTGGTATCAGAATCCGTATCATATGAAAGGCAAACAGGAACTTCAACCGGAGATTCGGAATATGTATCACCTGTTCTGCCTGTATATTCCGCGACTGAGTCCTCGTTTCCTGTCATATCCGTGATGAAAAACGGTCTCATAAGCATTTCTTCCTCAAATGGCTGTTTTGTGTTTATTTCTCCATCTTCTTTGAGATAATACCTGTGCATCTCCATTCTGACAATCCCGGGAGTTTCAGCAGAATAGACATTTGAATAGACTGTTGTTGGAGTCGGCGGGAGTTCAGATTCGTTTTGTCCGGGGTAGATTGGAACAGGATCTATATGGTTTTTATAAAGCGGCAGTATCGATTCTGCCGATATATTGAGTACGATGTAACCGTCTTTCAGTTCGATCTGCGTTGAAGTGTTTTCCATATCAAAATGCCTTGTTGAAATCTCCGGGAGGCTGATGAAGGTGTAGTAATCTCCTGTGTCCTTGTCATACCTGCAGGGAAGTGGTAAAAGGAGTGTTGCATTATGTACCGGCTTTGATGTTGAAAGATACAGGTCATATGAATAATCTGACATCTTATTTTCATGTGCATATAATCCAAAGATGGTCACTGTCAGAATAAAGGTGACAAAAATGATAAAAGCCAGAATAAAAAACCCCGCAATTATTTTTCCGGCAATATTTATGATTTCGACCATTATTTTTAGATTGTCTGACATCTTCTTTAACCCTGATGGCATGTAGTCTTATATTGAAGATCCTGATCAAAGAGAATTGTTTTTATAACCGCAATTACATATCTTATAGAGCACTAAAGCACTTTTAGAGGGCTCGTGGTCTAGCTGGTTTATGACGTCGCCTTGACACGGCGGAGGTCTTGAGTTCGAATCTCAACGAGCCCATTATTAATTTTTTATGTAATTTCCAATATCCTGAAACCATCCAAATATTTTTAGCCCATAAACTCCTAATCACGTCAAAGAGGGAAGAATCCGGTGAAATAACCGGATTGTTCCCGGTGTCTTTGCTGGGAAGGTGTAATTTGTGCCTGAAGATTCAGAAATAAAGATCGGCAGGATTCTAAGCGGATGCCCCGTTCTGATCTTTGTTATAAACAATGACCATAAGGTGATATACTGGAACAGGGCGATTGAAAAGTATACCGGGATTAGGGCAGAAGATATTATCGGAACAGATTCACATAGGTTGGTTTTTTATAATATATCGAGACCCTGCCTGGCCGACATCCTCCTTGCTGAAAATCCCGAATCTCTGCTGGAAAAATGGTATAAATGTAATTACAGGAAGTCAAAATTCATTGATGGAGCCTATGAAGCCGAGGATTTTTTTCCTGGAATGGGAGATAACGGCAAATGGCTTCACTTCACTGCATCCCTGGTCAGGGATAAAAATGGCACTGTAACCGGTGCAGTAGAAACCCTTGAGGATATCACCGGTCAGAAAAATGCAGAATCGGGTTTAATTGAAAGCAGGAATAAATACCAAAATTATATCGAATATTCACCAAACGGCATCTTTATTGTTGATAATAACTGGGTATGCATAGAGGTAAACCCTGCCGCATGTGAATTGACAGGATATGGGGAGGATGAAATATTGAATAAGAATATTTCGATGATTCTCCCTAAGGAGGATGTTGAAGCCCGCCTCCGGGAATTCCGGGAGCTTGTTGATGAAGAGACCCTGAACCGGGAAATCAGGCTCCAAAAAAAGAACGGGGATATTGTCACGGTTATTCTCAGGGCTGTGAGCCTTCCTGACGGGAAATACCTGGGTTTCACTACCGATATTACCGAACTAAAAAATACCGGAATCGCTCTCCTTGAAAAAGAAAAGATATTCAGGCTGCTCTTTGAGAATATGTCAGAAGGTGTTGCAATTCATGATCTTGCTTATAAATCCGGCATACCCGTCGATTATATTATAACAGATGTAAACATTGCCTTTGAGTCAATTACCGGAATAAATAGTAAAAACGCGGTAGGTTCTCTTGCAAGTGAATTATATGGTTTGGGTATGCCTCCTTATCTTGAAATATATTCTCAGGTGGCTCTTTCCGGAACCCCCCGGAATTTTGAAGTACATTTCGGGCCTTTGGACAAGTATTTGGAAATATCCGTTGTCTCTCCCAGAAAAGATTCTTTTGCGACAATATTCACAGACATAACTGACAGGAAGAGATCAGATATTACACTAAAGGAAAGCGAAGAGAAGTTTCGTGAAGTGTTCAACAATGCAAATGATATAATCATTCTTATTGAAATGTCAGATGGCCGGCTGGAAAAGATTCTTGAAATAAACACTTTGGGGACAGTTGTTCTGGGATATGATAAAAATGAATTTTTACATATGGATCCTTTGCTGCTCGTTGATGAATCTGACCGGGATAAAGTGGTTGAACTTGCTAAAAAAACCAACGAAGTTCCCGAGATTTCATTTGAAATTCTTTTAAAGACAAAAGATAGCAGGAATATTCCTGTAGAGGCGAAATCAAAACTTTTTAGTCTCGGAGGAAAACAGCTTTCACTGTCTGTCCTGCGTGATATTTCCGAGAGAAAAACTGCCAGAGATATTGAAAAGAAGGCATTTGCCCAGATCGAAGAGAATATCCGCCAGCTGGCCACCCTCGGCGATTCGATAAGGAATCCGCTGGCTGTAATTGTAGGACTTGCAGATCTGCACGGGGGAGATCTTGGAGATAAGATAAAGAAAGAGGCTGCAGTGATCGACGACTACATCACAATGCTGGACCGTGGATGGATAGAATCGGAGAAAGTAAGGGATTTCTTAAAAAGGCATTATGGGATTAAATGACCTGCGACTGATGAAATAAAAGAATCCGGTATCTTATCATATCCGGATGATCAACCACGCTGATTTTTACAGGATGCTAACTGCATTTGGCCGGGGAATTGTTATGAAAGATTATTCTTGTTTATTGACAAACAATAATAGATAATACTCTAACCGGAGATAACAGATGAAAATTCTTTTTGCAGTATGTGGCGAGGGACTGGGTCATGCTTCAAGAAGTACCAAACTGGCACGATACCTGGAAAATTACGGGCACACCTGCGTTTTTGCATCATACGGGAAGGCCTATAACTTCATAAAGGACCAGGGCAGTTTTCAGGTTTTTGAGACTCCGGGTGAAGTTCAACTCGAGGGTGAGGACGGGTATTTCAGCATCTCAAAGACTCTCTGGTCATCAAAGGGCGTGATGCTCAATCTTGGAAGGTCGCTAAAGACAATAAAAAGGATAATTTTAGATCATTCTATAGACCTTTTAATCTCTGATACGATGTACGGGGCGATTCCTGCCGCCAGAATTACATCGATACCTTCGATATTCATAACAAACCAGAACTCATTTTCCACGGCCGGGGATTCAGTTTCGGGCTACTGGAGGATTCTTAGTACAATAGTGGGAAGATATCTTTCCTTTCCTGACAGGGTTATTGTGCCTGATTTTGCACCGCCGCATACGGTCTGTGGATATAATATCAACCTGAATAACGGTTATAAACCAATATTCGACTTTGTCGGTCCTATTACCGATATCGATACACTGAAGTATGAACTCAAAAAGGAGACGATATTCGCCTCCTTTGGAGGAGAGCCATTTAAGGTTCCGCTCTATCATATGCTGAAAAATATTGCTGAAGAGAGGCCGTTTCATACATTTGAGGCTCTTTCTACATCTTCAGGAATGCCTGAGGAATCCGATAACTTCAGGGTATACGGCTATGTGGATGATCTTTACGAGTATATGTCCCGTGCAAGAGTTACAATCCTCCACGGGGGGCTGACCACACTTCATGAGGCGCTTCTGTTTCGCAAACCATCTGTTGTAATTATTGATCCGCATCATCCTGAACAGTGGAATAATGCCAGAAAGATTGAGGAGTTTGGAGCCGGGGTTGTCATTGAAGGTGACAAGGTAACTGAGAGACGTTTAAGCGATGCAATCGATGAAGCCCTGGCGATGAAATCTCCGGATATGAGCCACCTGTTCAACACGCAGGACGGCAAAGTAAAAACCTATAAAATAATCGAAGAGTTAATGAAAGATAGAAATGTCTGATTTAGAGGAGTCTATTGATGGATGAAAATTCAAAAACCCTGTTGATACTACTTTCCGGTATGCTGGTTATTCTTGCTGCATTCCTTGTGATAGCCGGAAATATCTATCCTGATGGATTCGGGATTCTTGGGATTACACCCGACTCTTCATATAGCTATGAAGTATCCCTTGTCTCTTCCGGGACGCTGCACAATGTCACAATGTTTCTGCCGCTTCCTTCAGATTTCGAAAACTCTCCTGTCGGATTCGGAATCCTTGAGGGCAAGGGTTACGGCATTCCGGAGAATATGGATAGTGAAATCTACGGTGAGGGAAAATCCTTGTTTCTGAAGATTATACTGCCGGAAACTGAAGGATTCAAATTTGGAATAAATCTTGATTACAAGGTGCTCATAGATACATTCGATCCTATTAAATGTTCACACGTGATCCGCCCGGTGTATGATCTACAGAGCGGAGAGGGCACTGATGTCTATAATACATATATCTATACCCTTTATGACGCCTCCCCGGAAACAGAGGTTACAATTGATATCCACGAGACAGGTATGAACAGCTGGAAAACATTCTCAGAAAAGAAGAACTATTTCGAAGAATATGTCTCCCTTACGCTGACCGGATCACAGAAGAAGTGGCAGACAGCAGGGGTGTCACTCAATAAGAGAAAAGGGGATTATTCTATCCTCTTCTGATTTTTTATAATTCTGGTCTCATGGTAGAAGATGAAAGCTAATCTTTGCATAGAATGTAAGGGCCGGAGATTTTGCGGTCTTGCCGAATGCCCTATCACAAAAAGGTTCTATGCTGGGCTTAAAACAAAGGTTTCAAAGGAATATATGGGGCAGTCCCCGTCTGTTTTCATCGGTAGCAGGAATTACCCCTCTGTTTCCGGCGGACCGCTCATGGTGGGCGAGTCCGACAATCCCGAACACTGGGTCAGAAAAAATTATTCCATCGATGATATCGTTGACATCCGCGCAGGCACTATCAGGGGCAACTCGCAATTTACAGGGAAACAGCCTTTACCTGATTCTCATCTGCAGGAGATTGCTCTTTCAAAGACTCCCCTGGATGTGGAAGTTGCATTTGTAAAACCTGTCTCGTTTGATCTGAGGTTTGACGGCATTTTAGCACCTGTTGGATTATCAGGGTATATTGAGAAGCTGGATGTTATTGATAATGCCTCTGTGCCTGTTGTTGTCGATAAAATCACATCTGATACTGATCTCAAGGCAAACAATGCAGTAATCGAACTATACAAATCCGGCATTGATCATCACTATATAACACAGCTCTTAACGTCGGGGCAGCTTGGAGTAAATAGGCATATAGTGCCCACAAGATGGGGTATTACTGCTGTTGACGATACAATATCAAATGCCCTGAAAAAAGAGGTTATAAAAAATCCACAGGTCACAGGGATCACAATGCTGACAGCATTCCTCCATGCGAACAGGATCATATGTATTCTGTTTCCCGGTGAATTCAGATTTGAGATGATTGAGATCTGGAATAAGGGAAGCATGTGGGGCGGCGGTATGGAGGATACAATAATTGCGGACTCTGAGGGTGAGAAGAGAAAGGCTAACTATTCACCGATATCCGGTGCATATTATTCTGCCCGCCTTGCAGTCCTCGAGTATCTCAGGAGTATCCGCAGGTCCGCATCAGTACTTGTCGTTAGGCAGGTGTCACAGGATTACTGGGCGCCGCTCGGGACATGGGTTATTAGAGAGGCCTCCAGGAAAGCTATGGATTCAAGCCCGATAAGTTTTGAAGATAACACTGCTGTTGAAAGGGAGGTTACGGAACTCCTCGGTTCTGAAAAATGGAAAGAATACAGCAGGCTTCTTTTAGATATGAAGACCCAGAAAAAATTATCTGACTTTTTCTGACTGTGCCCTGAAGCGTTCCCCGATGGATGATATGGTCTCAATCTCTTCGATTCCCTTGTCGTCCCTGAACCGGATGAACCTGGGGAAACGTAGTGCATATCCTGCCTCATAATTTGTACTCTTCTGGATCTCCGCATATCCAATCTCAAAAACAATTTCAGGTTCAAAACGAACTACCTTGCCGGATTCGGAGATTACCTTGTCCTTCATGATATCATATATCCCGGCAAGAGCCTCATCCGAAAAACCTGTTGCGACTTTTGATATTTTAAGCAGTCTTTCCGATTCGTCCTGGCATGCAAGAATGAACGATCCGAACAGGTGGGCACGTTTACCTTCACCCCATTCCGCACCGACAACGGCCAGATCAATAGTATCTACTGAAGGTTTGATCTTTATCCACTGGCGAACCCTCTGTCCGGGCGTATATGCGGATTTGAGGGATTTGATCATAATGCCCTCGTGACCTGCATCAAGAGACTCCCTGTAGAATGCCTCGATGAACTTAATGTCATCAGAGACTATCTGGGGGGCGACAAAGGACATGACATTTCTTTCAAGAAGAACTCTCCTCTCTTCAAAGGTTTTCTCTATAAGGGTCTCACCATCGAGATAAAGGATGTCGAAGAGATTCGGAACGAGTCTGACGTTCTCCATATGGGATGCGACATCATGTTTTCTCCTGAAACGCCTGAGGACATTCTGGAATGGCAATGGTCTTCCCTCGTCATCTACTGCAATAACCTCCCCGTCGAGTATTATATCATGCTCCGTTGATTTCAGGAGTACCTCGACTATATCTGGAATTGCAGCCGTAACTTCTTCAAGTTTTCTGGAATAGATCCTGCACAAATCTCCTGATTTGTGGAACTGAAACCTTGTCCCGTCGTATTTGTATTCTGCTGCAATTGCCCCCTGTTCTTCGATCATATCGGCAATAGTGCCCTGTTTGGCAAGCATCATCTTTACAGGCCTGAAGAGTTCAATCCGGATCTTCGCAAGTTCTTCTTCACCCTTTTTGGCGATCGCGGCTATCTCCCCGAGATCATTTGCAGCCTGGTACGCATGTTCTACGGATTCAGCAGGGACATCGAAGGCCTTTGCAATTGCATCACGGATGTTGCCCTCTCCTATTCCTATCCTGAGCTCTCCGAGGATAAGTCTTGAGAGGTATTTGCCATCCAGGGGTCCGGCATTTGCGAAGAGCTTTCTTACAACCTTCAGTTTTTCCTTCTGCGAGCGGTTTCCTTCAATTGATGCCAGGTACTTAAAATCCGAATAAACTTCGATTAGGTCCGGATTTTCAGTAAAAAATGAAGTCTGCTCCTTTTTGGAAAGGATATTTTCCACAGCAGTTCCTGCATCGCCCTCCCTGTTGATATCCTTTACAACTTTGCTTTTATTGTTTCCTGCCACATATGCAACGGATTCAAAGACAAGGTTCGGTCCGATTCCAATCTTCTCCTGGCTCCAGTCAGGAAAAATTCTGCCCATCAGGAACCTGACAAATATCGGAAGCTCATCGTCGTCCAGTGAAGGAAGAACGGATGCAATCATATCTATTGTGTCAAGTCTTCCTGAGATCTTTTCCAGTTGTTCGCATATTTTAGAAAATTCACTAAACTGCATAATCGGGTCTCTTTATATCGTGTTGGTCGGAGAGATCTCATGCTGGAGTGCGATTCCTACAGAGACGCTGCAGCCACTGCACAGTACTCCTGAGGCATTGTCGAGGGCTTTTTTTGGGGTATTGTTCTCTTCACTAAGGTGGGCGAGAAGAACGCTGGCAATCTCGTTTTTAAGTGTTCTCAGGCATTCCGATGCAGCATTATTTGATAGATGGCCTCGATTCCGGTCTCTTATCCTTTCCTTTAAAAATACAGGGTATGGTCCGTTTTCAAGCATATCGGGACAGTGGTTGCTTTCAAGTATCAGGTGGTCCGCTTTTTTCAGGTATTCTGTCATTTTTTCGCTGATCTTCCCGGTATCAGTACAGTATGCAACTTTGCTCCCGTTTTCACTGATCAAAAATCCGCACGGGTCGCAGGCGTCATGGTATGTTGAGAAGGCCGTGATTCCGAACTCCCCTATTTTAAATGCCTCCTCTTTTCTGCACGGTTTGAGTGTAACGGATCTGTCTGTTCTCCGTTTTTCCTCAAACTGCCATAATGTTCCGTGGGTAGCATAGACCGGGATGTTAAGTTTTCTCGCCAGGACATCCACACCCTTCATGTGGTCCGAGTGTTCGTGCGTTAGAACAATACCTTTTATTAGTTCCCGTGTCCCCCCTGCTTCTTCCACACGTCTCAGGAGTTCTTTTGCACTGAGCCCTGCATCGATGAGCAGTGCGCCTGAATCACCCTCGATATATGTACAGTTGCCCTTGCTTCCGCTTGCCAGAACTGTAACCTTCATTCCTGATCAGGTATTGATGTGAAAGTAAAAAAAATAGTGGAATTACTTTATTTAAGGTTTTTTGAATGGTTGTTCTCAAGCTCGACCAGTATTGGTGCAATTGTTCCAGAATGGATGCACCTCTTCACAAGTCTAACAAGCCTCTTGTTATAGTGAATATGTGCCATCTGAAATCCTGATAAAAATCCAAAACATAATGTCACTATTCCAAGCATCAGCAGTCCGATAGTATCTTCCATAATTTACAAACCTCCTTTAGGAAATATCGCTCATTTCATCAATAATCGGTTCGAATGAATCATCGTCCCTGCATTTTTCCGCTGCAATATAAAACCGCTTTCCGTAATAGGATTTCATTATAAAATACCCGATAGCGATCCCGCAAGCAAAGAATATTATGACTATTCCAAGCCCTTCCATCACATCAACCATTTCTTATCATTTGATGATGCGCATTCAATTGTTATAAAGTATATAGTCTTATTTGCGGGAGGTATTTCCAGCGCCTTATGACCCTGTGTCCCCTGTCCTGAATTAACTGACTTTAATAATTGAGAGGGCAGGTTTGTGCAAAAATAATTCTTTACACAGGACAAAATAAAGATGGGAGAATATGTTAAAAAGACTCGATGCGGACAGATGGATGCCCGAGAGGAGGGCGTCGCTTGGAGAGGTCTACCCTGCGGTCAATGAAATAATCGGAAATGTCAAAGCCGATGGTGATAAGGCTCTTTTTGAATATGCAAAAAAATTTGACAACTGTGACCTTGATTCACTTCTGGTTACTGAGGATGAGAGAGAGGAGGCCTACGAGGAAGTCGATCCCAGGATAATCGAATATATCATCGAGGCCGAGGCCAGGATCTCCGAATTTCATGAGTACCAGAAGAAGGATGACCTCTGGCTTCGGCAGATGCATCCCGGTGTCACGCTCGGGATTAAGACAACTCCGCTGAAGAGGGCAGGGTGTTATATCCCGGGCGGCCGTGCTTCATACCCTTCCACAGCTCTTATGACTGTAATACCTGCAAGGGTTGCAGGAGTTGAGTCGATATGCGCCTGCACCCCGCCTCCTGCAAATTCCATGACAATTGCAGCACTTGATATTGCAGGTGTATCGGAGATATTCAGGGCCGGGGGTGCCCAGGCAATTGCAGCAATGGCCATCGGCACCGAATCAATAGAGCCTGTCCAGAAGATCGTGGGTCCCGGAAATATCTATGTGACCGCTGCAAAGATGCTCCTGCGCGAATACGCGGAGATTGACTTCCCTGCCGGACCTTCCGAGATCTGCATAATTGCCGATGAAAGTGCGAATCCTGCCTTCATTGCAGCAGATATACTTGCACAGGCAGAGCATGATCCAAATTCCGCCTGCGTTCTTATTACCGAAAGCGAGGCCCTCGTAGGGAAAGTTTCGGCTGAAGTTGAATCTATGTTAAAGAGTGCACCCCGGTCTGCCATAATAGAAAAATCCCTGAAGAACTCCGGTTATATTCCTGCGGCCGATATCAGGGAAGCGGTTACAATATCTGACAGGATTGCCCCTGAACATCTCTCAATTCAGGTCTCTGATCCTCTCCCGGTCCTCTCTGCAGTTCAGAACGCAGGTTCGATCTTTGTCGGTCCTTACACTCCAGTCGCGTGTGGTGATTATGCATCCGGGACAAACCACGTTCTTCCGACCGCAGGATACGCCTCTGTTTATTCGGGGCTGAATGTATCCCATTTCTGCAAGACGTCGACAGTACAGATAATCGACAGGGACGGTCTGGAGGAGATAGGCGATATTGTTGAGGCTCTTGCAGAGGCCGAGGGCCTATTTGCGCATTCAGAGTCGGTAAAAGTAAGAAGAAAATGAAATATTAAAAGAGGAAATCATCCTTTTTTTTGCTTGTGGGGTTCTCTATCATCTGCATTGTTTCGAGGATATCGTCAACATTGATCTTCTCCCTTCCTCTGTCATAGTCCTCCAGATCAGGATACTCTTCTTTTGTGTCTTCATCATGTTCTGAATGGAGCTCATCTTCCTCATGTTCTACATCTTCAGCCTCCTGAACACCAGTTTCCCGGTCTTCTTCGGTCTCTGCCACCGTTTCGGATTCTGATTCCTCATGACATTCTTCTTCAAAGGGAGATTTCTGTTCCTCTTCCTCTGATACGTCTTCGACACTGAACTCCTTCCTTGATATGGGTTGGATAGGTCTGTATTCCTGATCGCCTTTTAAAACAGCTTTTTCTCTGGGTCTTTCTTTCTCCTTTTGTATTTTGATAATAATCGATCCAAGTTCGCGCAGTATCCTGGGTGAATCTATTCCTTCCTTAAAGACCGTCTTTTCTGAGAACATACCGGTGTTTAAGTTGCTGCTGTTGCCCTTGACAAGGATCTCAAATTCCATGTTCCGAATGATGAATGCTGATGCAAGAAAAATAATTCCAAGAATTCCTGCGATTATGATTCCATATGAGCCGTTGCCCAGGATGCCTTCTATAACTCTGTATACAGAAGGTGCGCGGTTTGCTGCAAGAATAGCCCCCGAAGCCAGGAAAAATAGGCCGATGATTGCAAGCATGAGACTGGGTTTCTCCTTTTCATATATCTCAACACCCCTGATATCTTCGATTCTTATCTCCTGCGTTAGTGTGGGCCTGCCTGATTTTCTCCCCCTGCTGCTCTGGCCGTATAATATCAGGCGCATATTGGTTGCGGCAATATTGACTGTTGCATTTTGTGGTTTTTTCATCCTGAATGAACGGTACTCCTTGACTATGATCTCATCAGGAGCAAGTTCAATAAAATCGGATACCGATGCCATTATTATGACATCTGTAAATGAACAGAAAAAGCTTTCATATTAATACCGGAAGATCTGAAAAATTAGGGTTGTCAGTATACAACTCCACCGTAATAGTAAGGGTATTCCTGTGATCCGGGAAGCTCCACTTCGGATATTGTTTCATCCGGGTTGTTAAGTCTTGCTGCCACTATTTTAGAATCGGATATTGTATAGAGGATATCATCCATGAACAGTGATCGTTTAACGTGGTCATATGTCCGATAATAGTATCCGGTTTCAGAATCTTTGGAATGAACGGTCTTTCCCTTCAGGGTAAAACCCGACTCGGGCGATATCCCATAGACGTATGCGCCATTCCATACGCCCCTGGAGTATGAGTCTTCATACCTGCTTCCTTCTACAGGATTTTTTGTAATCTCGGTTATTGGAATTACAAGAGTATTTGTTCTTTTATCGAGCAGGAAAGCCCGGTGGTCGTCTAATATCTCTGAATCGGATCCTGAATCGCCAATCTCTACTTTATCAATGCAGACCGGGTCATTCAGATCGGTAACATCAAAGAGGGCGATCTTTACACCTCCCTCTGATACTCCCCCCCACTCATTTTCATATGTGGCTTTGCCTATTCCGATTATATGCTTCTCATCGAGCGGGTGTAGGTAGTCGGAGTATCCCGGGATCTTAAGCTTTCCGAGAATGCCCGGCTGGTCAGGGTTTGAAAGATCGATTACAAAGAACGGATCAACTCTCTTGTATGTAACAAGGTAGAGGAGGTCCCCCATGAACCTTGCTGAGTATATGCTCTCGTCCGGGGCAAGATTCTCCAGTTCACCCCTGATGTTCATATCCCTGTCGAGGACATATACATTGTTGTAGCTTCTGCCATCTGCCGACATCCAGAAATCGACCGTCGTCGCAACCCTCAGGTTCTCTTCATATTCGTCCATCGAGTACTGGTTGAGAAGCCTTCCGGGAACCTCTCCGGTTGCAGCATATCTGACCTTTTCATCATCGATTGAAAAGCGGTGGATAACAGTCTTCTGTCCTGTTTGATATGAAAGATCTCTTTCCTCCATAGCGTCATCAATAAAAACAGGCCCCCTGTAATACCCCGAATCCTTCTGGTATGCCAGATAAACATTTTCTGTGGATACAAAAAGTGTATTGTCATATCCAAGGAGGAATGACTCGGAGCCCGTCTTCCCTCTGTCATCCACATTAAATGATGTAATTGTATACATCACATAACTGCCCTGCGGGATCTTCGGGCACCAGACGTCCGGGCTGATAATCTCGGTTCCGTCCTCTGCGACATATGGCATCATTACGTCATCATAAGTGCCATAAAGAGGGTTTCTTGAGATGAAATAGACATAGTCACCGATCATCCTGGAATTCTGGTAATAACCCGGGACCTCAATAGTTCTCTCAGGCTGTGGATTTTCAGGGTCGGAGATATCATAAATTACTGCAGCTGCGACCTCATTGGTAACCGGAATTGGTGCTGCGCTGTTTTCAGGTTTTACCCAGACTTCTTTTTGGCTGTTGTAAAAAACCACCAGTTTGTCCCCGTTAATAAAAATCTCCTTTGTATCTCCTCCAATTTTGGTCTCTGAGATGATGGCGGCATCTTCCGGCGGGTATGCTTCGGTGATGATTAGACTGCCTCCGCTGACGATATAGATATATTTGCCGTCATTTTTGACAAAATCTGCTTCATCGACATCTATTACCTGGATATTTGTTGTAGAGTATGAGTCGGCATACCCGTCGCTCCCCTGTAAAGATGTCGGAACCGGCATGTCGTATGACCCTTTTGACGTCGGCTGAAAAGCCGAATCTTCTGCAGTTGCGGTTGACAGACCTCTTTCTGCGATGAATACAGATCCATAGTCCGCATATTGGCCGGTATTCTGATTTTCCTTCAGGAATTGCCTGAGCTCATCTTCTGATGTTATCTGGAGCAGGTAATCCTCGGGAGGTATTTCCTGACTGTCTCCAGTTAGTGTGTATGCTGCCATTATACAGACGGCAACAGCTCCTGCTATGATCAACGCAATAATTATTCTATAACCGGTTCCTTCCTTCATATCCGATTCACCAGATTCTTTATTTAATTCAAAAGGTTAAGTATCTGGCTTTAACTTCGAAAAAAAATGAAGTTATCCGTATTTGGGATTTTATTTTCTTGATTCTGGCCTGAAGACCGGACCGCCGCTCTTATCGCCCCAGCCGGACTCCCCAAAGCCGATCCTTTCAATATCTTCACTGACTTCGTGAAGTGTGGCACTCATGTTGTCGGCGAAATGCACAGCCCATGCCTCGATCGTCTGGGGTTTAATTTCACCATACTGCCCGTGATGCGACTGGATGATGTGGAGTATCTGTTCAAAGACGCCGTTTTCGAGTTTATCTCTGTGCCTTTCGACCATCTGCACTCCGGGAGTGATGTGTCCGAGAAGCGAATATGAGGCATTTGCGGAAAACCCGAATCCTTTTCTGTCAAATGACCTGCATTTGCCTATATCGTGGAGAACAGCACCTGCAATTAAAATGTCCCTGTCAAAAGAAATGCTCTCAATTCTGTCCCGATTTGTAAGTGCAATTCCGGCGACTTCGAGTGTATGGAGTGCCAGTCCTCCCCTGAATGCGTGATGTTTTTTCCTTGCGGCGGGCTTTTCGAAGAAACCGTCGGCATCTCCTATTATCGATCCGACAAAATCTCGGATGGAGGGATCTTCGATCTTCAGGATACATGATGTTATCCCGGCCCTTATCTTTCCTATGTCAAAAGGCGTATATTCAAAATTCTCCGGGGATACCGATTCTTCATTTAATGGTTCTGTAAGGCTGTCTACGCCGTCGGTAATCCTCACAAGGAGTTCATTATTGTAGGTCTCAGATTCACCAAAAACATGGAATACTGATCCCACATTCGAGTTTAAACCGTTAAAAATTCTCTCGATCTCTTCAGCTCCGCCTGAATTTCGTCCCCAGATTCTGCATGATATTTTACCAGTCCTGTCTGAAAGGGTACAGTTGATATATTTCCCGTGCCTTCCCCCGTTTCTCAGGGAGGGTGCCTCCACGATGAAGATGGAATTTACACTGGTGTTTGGTTTTATATCCGAGATGAAGAGATCTTTCATAATATTCATTCAGCTAACCCCGGGAGGGGTTTTTCCTCTCTTCAGCCTTATAAGATTTGTCAGCATCCCGGCACCGTCGAATCCGCTGACATGCGATGACTCCCTGTCCTCCCATGTTATTGGTATCTCTGTGATCCTGTATCCTGTTTTATGGAGCCGCCACAGTATCTCTACATCAAATTCAAAACCGGTGGATTTTATCTGTGGCAGAATAGTATCCAGGGCCTCTTTCCTAAAGGCCTTTGCACCACACTGCGTATCCCTGAATGGAAGTCCGAAGAGCAGTTTTACAACTACGTTGAACATCCTGCTCTGGATCTTTCTGCCCATTCCCTGCTCGACAACAACGTCCGAGTCCTTCATCCATCTCGATCCGATTGCACAGTCCGCATCTTCAAGAGCAGAAAATAATTTTCTCATCTCTTTTATCGAGGCAGATCCGTCTGCATCCAGAAAACCGCAATAGGGAGTATCTGCATGTCTGAGCCCTTCTATGATTCCGCCCCCCTTTCCAAGTCTTTCGGTATACCTTAGGCACGTGATATAGTATTCACTGTAATTTTCCGAGAAGGCATCGATTATTGAGTCTGTCCTGTCAGCCCCGTCACAGACAAAAATCAATCTGCCTGAAAACCCGTCGAGATTTTCAAGAAAACCATCGATCCTCTTTTCTTCATTATATGCCGGGACTATAATGGAGCAGTCCTTGTCGGGAATCCGCGTCATGTTAATATGTATCTTTCTTTTCAGCAGCCAAGTTTTTCGAGTATGGTCTCTGCAAATTGTTCTGATGCAAGCGGATGGTTTGCAGTAATGATATTCATATCAGAAACCACAGGGATTTTTACATAATTTGCTCCGCTGTCTTCCAGTAACTTCAGTGATGCAGGAGATTCAAAGACCGTAGCCTGTCTGTTCTTCAGGAGTCCTGCCCTTGCCATTATTACCGGTGCCAGGCAGATTCCTGCAACAACCTTTCCCGCGTCTCCAAAATCTTTTGTAAGTCTGCTAAGGTCATCATCAGCCCACAGGAAATCCCTCGCCCCAAGGCCGCCTATGAGTACCAGCGCATCATAGTTCTTTTCATCAGCATCGGAGATTTCAAGTCCAGCTTCCTGTTCGCCGCCCATCATGCCGGTACAGGTTCCTGTTTTGGTTGAAGCCACATCATATTCTATTCCGGATTCAGATAGTATTTTTGCAGTAACTTCAAACTCTTCTTCACGGTATCTGTTAGGGGCTATTACAAAGAGAACCTTCATAGAGAAAAATGGAATTTAAAATTGTATAATCTTACTGATGTTTTTCCAGGTGATCTTTTAATGCCTGGCAGGGGTGGCATTTCTCTGCAATCTCTAGCGCTTTTCTTCTTAGTTCAGCATGTTCTATCCTGCAGGATTCCGGGATATCCTCTTTTCGAAGAATCTGTGATGTATTTTCGGTAATCTGTATCAGTTCCGTTGCAATGACTGAATTCAGCCACAAGAGATCTTTTAACATGTCTTTTAATTCCTGTTCCATATACTTCTTCTCGTTTTTTTCAACCAAAGAATTTTCCTATTATTGTCTTCTTTCGGATATGATTACATTATTATTTTGGATATCCTGCTCATAGAAATATACACCATGAATTATGTTGAAGAGATAGGACGCATCGGAAGGAAGGCAAATCCGTTCTTTTGCCTGATGGATATCGACCCTGTCGGCTATGGCGGCGGGAGGGCGGAACTTTCGATGTCTGTCCGCCCGGACATGCTTAATGGGGTCGGGTGGATGCAGGGAGGCGTATATGTTGCGTTGATCGATGAGGCGATGGCGCTTGCAATAATGACTGCAATCGGCGCCGATGAGGGTATTGCAACAATATCCGAGACAACCCAGTTTGTAAAGGGTGTCCGTGACGGAAAGGTAAATGCAAAGGCGCATGTTGTCCGGGCAGGGAGGAAGATAATATTTGCAGAAGGTTTTGCATATATCGAAGGAAAAGAGGATGAAATCCTTGCAAGAACCACCGCTTCCTTCTCCCGTATAACCCCCGGGTAAAACATTTTCACCCTCGCCGGGGATTAGATCCGGATCCATCTTCCGGGAGTTGGGATATACATTTATCAACCATTTTATCTCTTTTTACTAACATACAATATCTCATATTTGTCTTTGGAGAGGGTCATTTGAAATATATAATTGTAACCGGCGGTGTAATGAGCGGTCTTGGCAAGGGAATAACGACCGCATCTATTGGAAGGCTTTTGAAAAACCGTGGATACAGTGTAACTGCAGTCAAGATCGATCCTTATCTCAATATTGATGCAGGAACGATGAATCCGGCTCAGCACGGTGAGGTCTTTGTATTAAAGGACGGGGGAGAGGTTGACCTGGATCTCGGCAATTATGAGAGGTTCCTCGATATAAGCCTGACATCTGATCACAATATTACAACCGGCAGGGTGTACCAGTCGGTTATTGAGAAGGAAAGACGTGGAGATTATCTCGGTGCGACGGTCCAGATCATCCCGCATATAACAAACGAGATTAAGGAGTGCATCAGAAACGCCGCTTCCAATCCTCTCGAAGATGGTTCAACAGCAGATGTCTGCCTTGTCGAGGTTGGCGGCACTGTCGGAGATATTGAGAGTATGCCCTTTCTTGAGGCTATTCGCCAGATGCACGGGGAGCTTGCACAGGATGAGATGGCTCTTGTGCATGTCACACTTGTCCCGGCTGATACTATGGGCGATCATAAGACAAAGCCTACCCAGCACTCTGTAAAGGCACTCCGTGAACTTGGCCTTCATCCTGATGTAATAGTAGGGAGGAGCGAGATAGTTATGGATCCCGGAACAAAGAGAAAGATCTCCGAGTTCTGTGATGTATCACAGCGTGCGGTCATTTCAGCAGCAACTGCCGGTGACATCTATGAGGTCCCGATGGAGCTTGAAAGAGAGGGACTTGCCGATGTGGTTACAGAGCTTCTTGACCTTGAAAAGAGAGAGGCGGACAATGAGTGGTATCGCATAGTCAGCAGGGAGTATACAAGCCGGATTACAATTGCCATAGTCAGCAAATACGGCATTGAAGACGTCTATATCAGTATAAAGGAGGCGCTGAAGCATGCCGGAAGAAGACTCTCGACAGAGGTCCGTATCAAATGGATCGATGCGGAGACATTTGAACTACAGGAATTGGAGGATGTTGACGGGATTCTGGTCCCTGGTGGTTTTGGAACAAGAGGTATAGAGGGCAAGCTCAGGGCGATAAAATATGCACGTGAAAACGGTGTTCCGTTCCTTGGCCTTTGTCTAGGTTTCCAGACTGCAGTTGCTGAATTCTGCCGTAATGTTCTTGGATGGACAGATGCCGGTTCGGAAGAATGGGGAGAGGGTAAACACGTAATCGCCATCCTTCCCGAACAGGAGGACGTTCTGAATCTCGGCGGAACCATGCGCCTTGGCGACTGTGAGATCGATGTCATTGCCGGATCGAGGATCTATAACCTCTATGGCTCAAAGAAGATTGTCGAGCGGCACAGGCACAGGTACGAAGTAAACCCTGAATATATTGATGAGATAGAGAAGGCGGGACTTAAATTTTCAGGCAGATGCAGGAATAGGATGGAGGTCTGTGAGATCGACGGAGACAGTTTCTTCCTTGCTACCCAGTTCCACCCGGAGTTCAAATCGACTCCTACAAGACCCTCACCACCATATGTCGGTTTTGTTGAAGCATGCCGTGATAACCGCAGGGAGAAGAAATAACAGGAATCCACAGGTAAACCAAAGAAACGGAGAATAAGATGGTAAACACAGAAAAATTTATTGAACAGGCAATTGCTGAAATCAGGGAAAAAGCGAATGGGAAAAAGGTTGTGATGGCCCTTTCAGGTGGAGTGGACTCATCAGTCTGTGCAGAGCTTGCAAGAAGAGCCATCGGTAAGGACCTGATCTCAATCTATGTTGATACAGGGCTCATGCGGAAGGGCGAGACCGAAAGAATCAGGGAGCTCTTCTCTGATCTTAATCTTGACGTTGTTGATGCGGGAGATGAGTTCTTCGAGGCATTAAAGGGCGTAATCGATCCTGAAGAGAAGAGAAAGATAATCGGCGAGAAGTTCATCCGCATCTTCGAGCGTGAGGCGAAGAAGACCAAGGCCGCCTATCTCCTGCAGGGGACAATTTATCCCGACATCATCGAAAGCGAGGGCGGAATAAAGAGCCACCATAATGTCGGCGGCCTGCCCTATGATATCGACTTTGAGGGTATTATTGAGCCTCTGGTCGATCTCTACAAAGATGAGGTTAGGGATGTTGCAGGGGCGCTTGAAATGCCTCTTGAGATCCAGCACAGGATGCCTTTCCCCGGGCCGGGGCTTGCTGTCAGGTGCCTTGGAGAAGTCACCCCGGAAAAGATTGAGATTGTGCGCGAGGCCAATGCAATCGCTGAAGAGGAGCTGGTCGAGCAGTTCAGACCCTGGCAGTGCTTTGCAGCTGTAATCGGACTTGGAACCGGTGTAAAAGGGGACGTGCGCCTTCACGGGTGGATCGTTGCGGTTCGTGCGGTCAGGTCAAGGGATGCGATGACTGCCGATCCTATTGAGCTCCCCTGGCCGGTGATGCATAAGATAGCCTCAAGGATTACTGCGGAGATACACGGGGTATCCCGTGTTGTATATGATATCACTCCCAAACCACCGGCGACAATAGAATATGAGTGATAATTTGGGATTGAATATCTGAACCAAAAAAATTCAAAAAATAAAAAATGGAAGAAAAAATGGATTCAAAAGAACTTGACAGCCGATATTTCATGCAGGCCTTTGGACGTGATCTGAAACTTGTAAAGGGCGAGGGCTGTTATGTATGGGATGATTCGGGAAAGAAATATCTTGACTGCGTTGCAGGAATTGCAGTGTGCAGCACCGGTCACTGCCACCCTGAAGTGACTGATGCGATATGCAGGCAGGCAAAGGAGCTTATTCATGTCTCCAACCTGTACTATGTCCCGAACCAGGCGGAGCTTGCAGAAAGACTTGTGAAGATCTCCGGTCTTGAGGGAGGACGTGCTTTCTTTTCAAATTCCGGGGCGGAGGCGAACGAGGCAGCAATAAAGCTTGCAAGAATCCGGACAGGCAGAAAGAAATTCGTCGCCTTTAAGGACGCTTTTCATGGAAGGACCTGTGCGTCGCTTGCTCTCACTCACAAGCCTGCAATAAGGGAGCCCTTCGAACCCCTGGAGCCTAAATGCACATTCATTGAATATGGTGACCTTGAGGCGCTTGAAAAGGCGGTTGACGAGGACACCGCGGCAGTCATACTCGAGGGTGTCCTTGGAGAAGCCGGGATTGTTCCCGCACCGGAGGGTTTTCTCGAAGGTGTCCGAAGGATATGCGATGAGAAAGGCGCCCTTATGATCTGCGACGAGGTCCAGACCGGAATGGGGCGTACAGGTAAATGGTTCTACTACCAGAATACCGGTGCCACTCCTGATATCGTTTCGATGGCAAAGGGTATTGCCAGCGGTTTCCCTATGGGTGCAATCATAGCCCGCGATGGCCTTTCATTCAATAAGAGTGAACACGGGAGTACCTTTGCAGGAGGTCCTGTTGCATGCGCTGCAGCACTTGCCACTCTTGACATCATCGAAGGGATCATCCCTGAGATCAATGAAAAGGGAGAGAGATTCAAAAAAGGTCTCTCAGAGTTTAATGCCCGTGTATGCGGACTTATGATCGGGATTCCGGCAGGCGAGGAGAAATGCCCCGAAGTTGCGGCAAAATGCAGGGATAAGGGAGTCCTTGTAAACTGTGCCGGACACGGGAACATACGTCTTGTTCCTCCGCTTGTTATAAGCGATGATGAGATCGATGAGGCGATCCGCGTTATAGCTGAAGCTATAAAAGAATGCTGAATCCCTGATGAAGAGTAACCCGTTGGATAAATAAGATGGAGGAGAATGATGAAACGCCTGATTAGACCGGTCTACAATGCCGGGGGTTATGTTTTTGCTACAAAGGCGGCGGATATTGCACGATCTGCGGGCTATGACATGCCTGCAAGGCTTGCGAGCAATGAAAATCCATATCCTCCTTCTCCTGATGTTCTTGCAGCTGCAAGGCTGGCTCTTCGAAATGTAAACCGTTATCCTGACGAGAGATCCGATGAATTCAGATTGGCACTAAAGGAGAAATTCGGTGACTTCAGCTTTGTTTCAGGAGTTGGAATGGATGGGGTCATCGAGACCGTTATACGGACGACTATCGGGGATGGTGACAGGATTGTCGTCAGCACACCGACATTCTCCTTTTACCGGCTTGCAGCACAGGCACAGGGGGGAGAGGTAATTGATGTCCCGCGAAATGACGATTTTTCCGTGGATGCCGAGAAGATCTCCAGTGCGGCTTCAGAATGCGATGCAAAAATCGTTTTTCTATGCACTCCTAACAATCCCAGCGGGAATGTAACCCCGGGAAAAGACATTGAAAAGATCCTCGACTCTATCGACGGGATGCTCTTTTTAGACAACGCCTATGTTGATTTCTGTGACGAGGACTATATATCCCTGATGAGTGATTATGAAAACCTCATTATCGGCAGGACAATGTCCAAGTACTACGGGCTTGCCGGACTCCGGGTGGGCTTTGGAATCGTCCCCGGATGGTTCGCTGATTACTATGAGAGGGCGCAGACGCCATTTGTCCTGAACTCTGTCTCAATGGCTGCAGCTGCTGCAGCACTGAGAAATGACTCATATACGGTTAAGTATCACTCGGTTGTGAAAGAGTGGAGGGAGCGGTTCATAAACGAATCCCCTTATCCTGCTGTCTCAGGCGGTGCAAACTTCGTAATGTTTGATGTATCTCCTTATGAAGGTGATGAGGTTGTCGGGATGCTTGCACGAAAAGGTGTGATTGTAAGGTCCTGTGCGAGCTTTCCGGGTCTTGGGGATAATTACATCCGGGTGAGTATCGGAGAACCCTGGGAGAATGAGATGTTTTTAAAGGAAATCAACTCCCTATGATGACCTGTATATCCGGTGTTCCGGGAACCGGCAAATCCTCTGTATCTGCAATACTTCGCGAGCTGAATTATAATGTTGTCTCCCAGAAGGAAACGATGGATGATTATATCCTATGTGAGGACACCGGGAGGGACACTGTCGTAATTGATGAAGATCTTTGGGCTGTGGAATTTAAACATTTTGACGGGATAATTGAAGGTCACCTGACACATCTTCTTGACTGCGACCAGCTGGTGATTCTGAGGTGCAGTCCGGTCGTTCTTAAGAAAAGACTTGAGATGCGTGGCTACTCTCCTGAAAAGGTGCAGGAGAATATTGAGTCTGAGGCACTGGATACAATACTTATTGAAGCGCTTGAAAACCATAAGGATGATATAATCCTCGAATTAGATACAACTGAAAGAACTCCTGAAGAGATTGCGGCTGAGATCGATGATTTCATCAGGGGCAGAAGGGGAGCCGGGTTTGGGAATATAGACTGGTCTGAATACCTGGGAACGATGATATGACTCTTGACAGTTACAGGAAAAATGTTACATGGATTGTAAATCCTATAGCAAGTGCAATGGTCCGGATGAGGTTTACTCCTGACAGGTGCACTATAATAGCTTTTATTTCATCTGTTGTAGCCGGATATTTCTTCTACAGGTCTGATATAATCCTTGGGACACTTTTCGTCTTTCTCAATGCCTTCTTTGATGCTATCGACGGGTCAATTGCCCGTGTAATGAATGTCGCATCAACCCGCGGCGATTTTCTTGATCATGTTCTCGATCGTTATGCTGATATCGCAATTATATGTGGTATATTTGCAGGTGATCTCTGTCCCTGGCCGATTGGTGTTTTTGCATTAACCGGCGTTTTGATGTCTTCGTATCTTGGAACACAGGCCCAGGCAGTCGGTGTTGCGAGGTTTTATGGAGGAATACTCGGGCGTGCGGACAGGCTTGTACTGATTATTACCGCAGGGCTGGTTGCAGCTTTTTACCCTGTAGAATTTGCAGGTCTGGGGATTTTTGGATGGCTGATGATAATATTCGGAATATTGGGCCATTTCACTGCAATCCAGAGATTTACCCATGTATGGAATGACCTGAAAGGGAATTAGTTGTACCTATCCCAAATTTCATATTATCTTATGACGAAGATAATTTAATTTATGTACCTGGGGGCCGAGAGTCATGGAAAAAATTGTGGTTGCGGGAAAAAATGACGGAAGTCTTTACGATGACATATCTGATAATTTTGGAAGATGTTCCGCATTCTGTCTTGCAGAAATAGATTCAGGAGAGATAGTATCAGTCTCCAGTCAAAAAAATAACTCTGCAGATTTCCCGCGAAGTGCAGGTACAATGGCTGCCGGCTGGGTCGTAAACATGGGAGTATCTGCGGTTATTGCCGGGAAATTTGGTCCCGGTTCCACACTTGTTCTATACAGAGCCGGTGTCAGGCAGTATCAACTGAATAATATGGCGATTCAGGATGGAATCGAGCTCTTTCTCGAAGGCGAACTCGAATGCATTGACTGTTCGAATATGCTTGAAAATATGATCCTTCAGAACCGGTTCAGGAAAGGAAACAGAATGGACTGGAGCAGTCTGAAAAGAGGCGATGAACATTATATCTGCTCTGATTGCGGATGTATGATGCCAAAAAGCAGATCGTCGGATAAATCATTGATTCACTGCCCCAACTGTGGCAATGAAATGAAATAACTGTTCTTATCTCAATGCATTCAGCACATCTTCAATAAAGGCCAGCGAGCCTTCCGTTCCTGCGAGAGGTTTACTATGGAGCATTACTCTGCTTCTCTGGGGGAATGTTAAACAGATAAAAGGAATTTTTGGATTTATTGCATATTCAAAAGAAGACCCCAGTACAAGATCAGGTTCTTCGCATGCAATAATATCCTTTATCTTCCTGATATCTGTTGCTTTTTCTGAGGTTATGCCCGGCAAAGATGCAGACTCCGAATTGCGTATTCCTGCAAAGCAGATGTCGGCATCCAGGTATTTATTAAGAATTCCTGCTGAAAATTCAGTATATGCCTTTGTGGAGAATATTGTAACTCCCGGCGGGTCGTTTCTTCTCAGGTATTTATCGCATGCCTTTATGATCCTTTCCTCGGCCTCTTCTGCTTCATTGATAATGCTGTTGACATCTGATTCCGGAAAGTGATCATGGACTTTTGAAAATGTTGAGATCAGTTTTTCTGTTCCAAGGATTGAACCTGGCAGAGTCTCACCATTTGCGTTATAATCCGGATTGACCGAGATTCCATATTCAGCTGGTGTCTTTGCCGAATCAAGTTTGTCATGGCAGAATATGGCAGCAGTCTTTATTCCTGCAAGGTTAAGCAGCCTTCGGGCTTCCAGCAGATTTCCCCTGGCGAAAGGATCTATCGAACAGATGCCATGGATATTGATCCCCTCCCTCTCAAAATCTATATCAGGACCTACTGCTTCGAGAGCTTCTTTGTATCCTTTATCAAAATCTCCTGAAAAGCCGGGCAGGTCGACAATTATTGCATTGTACCCGTCAAGATAATCACCAATGTCCTCCCCCATAATCGACGGCACACATGTATTGATTACTGCAATCCTGTCATACAATCCGGATACTGCATCTGCAATCTCTCTCAGCCTGTTCCCAGTTCCAAAAACGATCTCATCTTCAATCAGGTATGTGCAGTT
This sequence comes from Methanomicrobiaceae archaeon, assembly GCA_016928355.1. Lineage (GTDB taxonomy): Archaea > Halobacteriota > Methanomicrobia > Methanomicrobiales > Methanomicrobiaceae > Methanolacinia. The sequence continues at coordinate 8,966 of JAFGKW010000017.1, read as the reverse complement.
AAGGGAATCGGGTACTGCCATCTCTGCATAGTTATAGCACCCGGCAGAACCGTGGATTATAACTCCCAGGTCGGAAAATCCTGCCATACAGGATGCTGCGCCCACCATTGCACAGGGCCATACGGGATTGAAGCATCTCTCAAGCATTGATAAAACGCCTCCATTCCCTGAGCAGTCTCCTGATTCCCCCTGTGCCGACAGGTGCTGTGAAGGGTACAGGTATAACCGTACCCTCAGGGTCGACTTTAATTCCCGTATTCTCTGCAATATCTATGAAAAAAGGCATTTCTGCATCCTGAAAGCCGAAAGAATCGAATGTAATCAGTTCACCCCTAAGGTCCGAAAATTCTTCAAAGACAGATCTCTGGTATTCTTTCTCTCTTTCGACAGCTTCTTCCCAGGGAAGGCTAAGGATCGTTCCTGCTTCCCTTAGGAATCCAAGAGTCTCATTTGTTCCGGATGGGAATGCTGGTATTGATGGTAATCCCGTTTTTTCAGCAAAGAAGCGTGTTAGCTCTCCTGACAAGTCTTCCCTGAATATGTTCAGCGAACCCCTGCCGAAAGTTCCGATGTCATCGGTTGTTATGTCCCTTACAAATCGTATATTCAACCCGATTCCGAGGAGATCAAGAAGACGTTTCACCTCTGCAAAATTCTCTTCGACTTCAAATTCAAGGTTTTTTTCACCGATAATATTGGCAGTCAGAGTTCTCTCTTCCTTAAATCCGGAATTAATAAGCTCAGATGCCCCTTTTAATGCATTAAAAAATCCGCTGTCAAAAGAATCACCCAGAAAGCCTGCAGTATTCAGGTTGATGACCGGCACGCCATAGTCCTCCATACATACTGAATCAATATCATCTCCTATCGTCTCAGAGATGCATGTTCCGATAATGAAGATAACCGGTGGATCAAAAGAGAGTGCCCCGGTTATTGAATCTCTTAATCTGTCTTCGCCACCGAAGATAATCTCATTTTCAAGAAGCCCGCTTGTATAGATATCCGGGATTTCAAACCGCCCGTGTGCAATCATTGTAGAATAAAAAAGGGACGATGCCTGGTGTGCACAGCCTGCCGGACCGTGAACTATGGTGGCCGCATCCTTTATGAAAGCCGAGACTGAAAGGGCGCCTGAGACCGAGCACCCGTTATGTCTTGATATATTTGAGTGAGAGTGCTTCGAGTTCATCCATCTCCATTGGCACCGGGATTTTGTTTTTATCGGCTTCTGTCTGCATTATTTTTTCTGCTAGATTCCTGTAGATGTCGGCCTGTTCCGAATCCGGTGCATATTCTATTACCGTCTTCCTGTTGACCTCGGAGATCCTTACTATCGGGCTTCTCGGAATAAATGCGACAAGTCTGGAGTTTATCCTTTCGGCAAACTCATTTACCAGCTCGTATTCGTTCTCAACATTTGATGAATTGCAGATCACTCCGCCGAGTGTACACCGGTTCTTTGTTCTTCTTGAAAGCCGCGCAATCGCCTTGCAGATATTGTTTGCTGCATAAAGGGCCATGAAATCTCCTGATGTAACAAGGTAGACCTCCTGTGCATAGCCCTCCCTCATGGGCATTGCAAATCCCCCGCATACGACATCGCCAAGCACGTCATAGACGATTACATCGCCATAGAGTGCTTCAAGTTTTTCAAGCAGCTGGAATGTGGCAATAATTCCGCGTCCTGCGCATCCTATGCCCGGTTCAGGTCCTCCTGCCTCAACACACCTGATCCCGTTGTATCCTTCAAAGACAATCTCATCAACGGAGATATTGTTCTCACCCTTCTCCCTGACAAGATCAAGGACCGTGGGTATCCATTCTCCGTGCATGAGCATGCGTGTGCTGTCGTGCTTCGGGTCGCATCCTATCTGGAGAATATCGAGGGATTTTTCAGAAAGGGCGGCGGAGAGGTTTGCCGATGTAGTTGATTTCCCTATTCCGCCTTTTCCGTACAGGGCGATCTGCTTCATTGCATTATTATTTGACGCCCGGGGTTATTAGAGTGATTAATGATTGCCGGATTTTATTGATGAATGATTATAGTATCCTTATCGGGATCCTGGGGAAATTTGAATCATTAGTAATATGAAATATATAATGAAATAATTTAAAAGGTTGAATTAATGCCTATACCAGTCAGAAGAAAAACCGTCGAAGAAGTAGAGTACCTGGGATTAAAAACATTCCATCATTTATTTGGAAGGTCTGATGAAAATATCCTTGGGGATATAGGCTCCGGCTTTGTATTAACCGGTTCCGGAAGGGCGGCTTTAAGTCTTATTCTTGAATATCTGAAGAAAGAGGGAAAAATTGTCAATAAAAATTCTCAGGTTCTGGTGCCGGAATGGCTTTGCCAGAGTGTTCTGATGTCAATGCACAGGCATTGTATGCCTGTTTTGAATAAAGAGGACAACATCAGGGGATTGCTTGTTCATCACCAGTATGGATTCCCCCAGAAGATTGATGAAATTCGTGATTATTGCGATGAAAAAGATCTTTTTCTGATTGAAGATTGTGCAACGGCCTATAATTCATCGTATCTTGGAAAGAGACTGGGTACTTTTGGTACAGGATCGATATTCAGCTTCTCAAAGTTTTTCCCTTCTTTACTCGGAGGGGCTCTGGTCACAGATAATCCTGAACTGGAGCAGTTTGCCGGAGAAAAAGCTCAAAACTGTAGCGGTATGTTAAGAGCTTATACATATTCCGGCAGATTCTTCTATGAATGCTTAAAAGACACGTTCCTTGGAAAGACGGCCACTCTCTCCCAGGAGATGATGTATGCAGTTATCGACAGATCAGATTGTATCAGTAAAATATCTCTGCGGGCAATAAACAAACAATTGAATGCAGGGGCTGTTGAGAAAAGGAAAAGAAATTATAATTTTGTACTGGATTATTTTGAAGAAGAAAGCGGGGCGTTTTCACTCCTTGAAGGTGAGGATGTTACACCATATATTGTCCCTTTTTTTGCCGGAGAGAAACAAATGCGCCTTGCAAAAGAGAATCTCGGGAAAATAAATGTTTCTACTGATATATATCATTTTGACGTTAACAGGAGCATCCTTGATCCTGATTACAGAAAATGTCTGTGGATCCCTGTGCACCAGGGGATAAATGCTTCAGTTCTTGAAGAGATTTGCAGTACAATAAGGAAAAGTATGGAGTAAACCATGCCGGAATTTTTAAATTATCAGGATATATCCTGTCAGGAATGGGACGATTTTTGTTTGAAAAGCGACGATGCATGGTTCTGGCATACATCCGAATGGCTGGAATATACCCTCAAACTGAGGCCTGATTTGAAAACAAAGCAGAAATCATTTTTAATTATGAACAATGGGGATATTGCCGGAATTTGTCCTCTACTGTTAAATGATGTTGAAGTGGATGGCACTATTGTCAGATATTTCTCATTTGACAGGTATAGCGGGATCAATCCTGCATTGAAGAATGAAATCTCAAAAAAGGAACGCGAAAGAATTCTAAAAAATATATTTTCAATTATTGATAGTCTTGCAGAGGAGAATGATGTGGCTTTGTGTCTTATGAGGAGAGCGACTCTTTCAGGATCATATAGAACTAGTGGAAGCTACAACTACCTGGAGAGATTTGGATTTCTAAATTCATCTCTTAGTACCTGCATAATTGACCTTTCAAAGGATGAGAATGCCCTTCTTTCAGATATGAGAAAAGGGCACAGGTATAATATTAGAAAAGGGATGGACTATTATACTGTTGATATTTTTGATAAAAATAATATAACCCGGGATATATTTGATCAGTATCAGGCTCTTCACCATAAGGCCTCGGGGAGAGTCACACGCCCGCAGATTACTTTTGACCTGATGTACGGGATGATAAAATCAGGTACGGCAATTCTGGCAGGATTAAGTTATAAAGGTCAATATATTGGATTGACCCTGGTAAATATCTATAAAGATGGTGCTTTTTACAGTTCAGCTGCAGATGATCCGGAAGCTGAAGTACCTGTTCCTCTTCAGCCCCTTCTGCAGTGGAGGATCATGCAATGGCTCAAAGGTTCCGGAATCAGGTATTATGAAACCGGGCTTCAGCAGTTTGGAGACCAGCTTTATGATTATCCTTCTGAGAAAGATCTTTCAATATCTTTTTTCAAAAGAGGTTTTGGCGGAGATATTGTGCCTGTTTTCAGCGGTGAAAAATTTTATGACAAAGAATTTCTGAAAAAGACCTTTGAAAATCGAATAATCCGTTATTTAAATCCTTAATTACGAATTATGTGGGGTCGTCCCTTTTTTTATAAGAGGGCACCTGCTATATTGCCATCGAGACCTTAAAAAATCAATTTAGCATTTTTAAAGATTTTTTTGTTGTATTTATGACAGTATCAATCTGTTCATCACTCATATTATAAAACAGGGGAAGGGTGACAATTCTGTTGAATACATCTTCTGTAACCGGAAAATCTTTCGTTGAAATATTAAATCTGCTCTTATAATAGGTGTGATGGTATACAGGAATATAGTGGATATTCACACCAACTCCCTGTTCTTCCATCATAGAGTAAAATTTGTTTCTGTTTTTTCCATTTATAAGAATTGTATAGATGTGCCATCCGCTCTTACAATCCTTCTTCACATGTGGGATTTCAAGCTGATCCACATCTCCTAATTCATCATTATATATTGCAGCGATTTCGTTTCTTCTGGATATAAATTCATCCAGTTTTTTAAATTGTGAAACGCCCAGTGCTGCCTGTAGATCAGTAATCCTGTAATTTCTGCCAAGTTCAATAAGATCATATCCCCAGGAAGTCTTGTTTTTGTTCCTGTAGCTGTCCCTGTCTATTCCATGGTCCCTTAAAATTCTCAGTTTGCCGGCAATTTCATCATTATTGGTTGCCACAGCCCCGCCTTCTCCTGTGGTTATTGGTTTTACGGGATGAAAACTGAAAATAGTGACATCTGCAAAGTTTCCTACTTTTTTATTTTGATATTCTGCGCCCAGGGCATGGCATGCATCTTCGATTAGATAGAGTCCGTACTGATCTGCAATCTCTTTTATTTCCTTTATATTACATGGATGGCCGGCATAATCCACGTATAATATTGCCTTTGTTTTATCCGTAATTTTTTCTTCAATCTTTAATGGATCAAGGTTCCTTGTCTCCTTTTCGATGTCTGAAAATACGGGTGTGAGATTATTGTATAATATTGCATTGCTGCTTGCAACAAAGGTGAAAGGTGTTGTAATTATCTGATTTCCTTCTTTTATGCCCAGAGATTTTATTGCGATATCGAGTGCACTGGTTCCACTGTTGACAGAAACGGCTTCTCTGCATCCGATATAGTTTTTTATTGAAGATTCAAATCTATCTACCATCGGACCGGTTGTAAGCCAGTCGCTTTTCAGGACATTTATTACTGAATCAATATCTGATTGATCTATTGACTGCCTGCCGTAAGGAATTCTTTTTGTCATTGTCTGTTCCCTGGAATAAACCTGTATAGAATGTACTTTTATTCATAATTAATTCTTTATAATTAAGTAATTAACATTCTTTTAAATAATGAGATTTTATATCTGGTGATTTTTTAATAGTTCTCTGGTAGTGCTGATTAATTTCTTCCTTACATTTTTGTAATAGTAATTACATATTTAATGCAGGAAATAACCAATATATACTGATTATATTGCTATTATTTGTTTTTACAGATAAAAATGGGAAAAAAGATTGAGATATGTCTAATAAAAAAAGTGTTTTCATTTGATTTTGAGGTTTTCATATGGATGATTATTATAAAGGGAAGGTAATTCTAATAACCGGTGCTGCAGGCAGTATAGGCAGCTCACTTATTGATGAATTATTAAAATATGAGCCTGCTGTAATCAGGTGCTTTGAAAATAATGAAAATGGCCTGTTTCAGTTAAGGGAAAAATATTCCAATGGAAATATTGAGAAGATTCGCTTTTTAATGGGTGATATAAGGGACCTGGGAAGAATGGAATATGCTTTCAGGGGTGTTGATATTGTTTTTCATACTGCCTCTTATAAGCACGTCCTTGAGTGTGAGTATAATCCTCTTGATGCAATAAATACAAACATTATTGGAACCGCCAATGTAATCCAGGCTGCAATAAGCCAGAACGTGAAGAAGGTTATTTTCACAAGTTCGGACAAGGCGGCAAATCCATCCAATACCATGGGAACTACAAAACTAATGGCTGAAAAACTGATGATCGCAGCAAATGATTATGGGGCAAGGTCAACTGTATTCGCATGCTGTAGATTTGGGAATGTTATTGGCACCAGTGGTTCTGTAATCCCTCTCTTTAAAAAGCAAATCCTGGAAGGGAAAAAGATTACAATCACTGATCCAAAGATGACCCGGTTCATGATTACACAGGATTCTGCAATTAATCTGGTTTTAAAAACAGGCATTATGGCCGAAGGCGGAGAGATCTATATATTCAAGATGCCATCGGTAAATATCAATGATCTTTCAGAAATTCTTATAGAAATTTATGGTCAGACTGAAAAGGAGATTATTGGTAAGAAACCTGGAGAAAAGATGTATGAGGAGATCATGACGGAAGAGGAGATGTCAAGAGCATATGAAAATGATGAAATGTATATAATCTATCCATATCTCCATACACTTAATTATAAGAAAATGAGCATTTACAAAAAGGTTGAAGAGATTAAAAATTCCTCAGAAATGGAATTCCTGGGCAGGGATGAAATTAAAAGTTTGCTAAATGAGGCAGGCATATGAAAATTCTGGTTACAGGTGGCTCCGGTTTTATTGGACGATGGGTAGTCCGGGAACTGTTATCCCGGGAGCACGATGTTGTAGTACTTGATGATCTGTCAAACGGTAGAATTGAAAATCTCGAAGAATTCAGGGATGCAGGGAATCTTGAGTTTGTAGAAGGTGATATTAAAAGTGATGAAGATATCCGTAAGGTCTTTTCAGATGAAACAGATGTCTGTATCCATCTCGCAGCAAGCATCATTGTGCAGGATAGCATTGACAATCCTGTAAAAACTTTTGAAAATGATGTTGTAGGGACCTTTAATCTCCTTGAAAAAGCCAGAAAGTATGATTCAAAATTTGTTTTCATGAGCACATGTATGGTTTATGATACTGCCTTTATGGACAGGGCCATTAATGAGGAATCCCCGACAAAAGCTGCATCCCCCTATGCCGGATCAAAACTTGCCGGTGAAAATATGACTATCTCATATTTCAATGCTTATGGTCTTCCCGTATCCGTACTCAGGCCCTTTAATACATATGGTCCTTTCCAGAAATCTTCCGGGGAAGGAGGAGTTGTACCGATTTTTATTGACAGGGCGCTTAAAGGTGAAACTCTGAATATTTATGGTGACGGAAAGCAGACGAGGGATCTCCTGTATGCAGAGGATTGTGCTGATTTTGTCGTCAGAGCCTCTCTCTCCGAAAAGGCCAATGGTGAGATAATCAACGCAGGAACCGGCCATGACATCTCGGTTAATGATCTTGCCTTAAAGATATGCGGAAATCCTGAGCAGATTGCACATGTTGAGCACATCCACCCTCAAAGTGAAATAAGCAGGCTGGTTTGCGACTGTTCAAAAGCTGAAAGGATCCTGGGATGGAAACCCAAAGTCAGTCTTGATGAGGGAATAGAGAGGACGACTTTATTTTTTAAAAACAATAATGTATCCACTTAACAGGGGTGCGTTTTGAAACTGAATTATTCTTTTTTTGATACTATTAATAAATCAAATCAGGGTCTTGTAAAAAAGCTCCTTCAGCAAAATTATTGTCTCTATTATTTTTCAGCGTCTGAAAAGATAAGATGTCTTGATTTCTTTAAAAAAGCTTCAGATTCCGGGCAAATTGTCAATATGTATGATATTGAATATGATGTTGAGAATTTTCTTAATGCGATTCAGGACGGCTATTCAAATATTGATGAATGCTTTGAATGTTCAGAAGATGAGATTAAAGGTGTACTGAGAAGTACTTCCGGGCTTTATAATTCTGATAAACTCATCTACATGTATAAAAAACGGCTTCTGCAGTTGTTGAGGGGGCAATATGACAGGGAGTACAGGATAATAACTGTTTCTGAGCGTTTAGGTGGCAGTTCCATATATTATTCTGAGTTTGATTATCGACTTAAAGGTTTTCGGAGTCTGTTGTCTTCTAATGTAAATATTGAGTTTATGGCCGGGAGTGCCAGAAGAAATCATTTATATGAATTACTGATTCTGTTTTATCCATTTTTCATTCTGTTAAAAAAATTTGGTGGCATAAAATTTAAGGAAGGAGAGAAGAAAAAATTCAGTTTTGCAATAAATCTGAATCTGCCCAAATATCTGACAAGCAATTTTCAGTATATATTTTATGCAATAGATCCTCTCTATGGGAATAAAAAGGAAGATTATATCTTTGTTGATGAGAGATCTGAGCCTGATCCTGAGGATTTATTAGATAATGGCTATAATTACTGCAATTTTTTTAACGGAAGAGAGAAATTCAGCCCCGGTCTTATAAAAAAGATCTTTTTAAATTTTATCCCCTGCTGGATTAAATGCTTTTTTTATTCTCTCTCCAATAAAAATCATAATATCTCAGTGACGAGGACAGTCCTTAGTGACTTTGTTAAATGGAATATCTTCATAGATAATTATTCAGTAAATTCGTTTTTTACTGTTCTTTTACCTGATAATATCTCGAAGAATGAAATTCTTAAGCAGAATAATGTCAGGACCAAATATTTTTATCCTGACAACTATTGCGGGGATTATCATCACGGGTCAAAAAAAGAGTACATGCTCAGTATAGTCTATTGTTATATATACTATGATCTGGGATTATTTTTCGGGAATAAGGTCGTCAGCTTTTTCAGGAGCAATATTAACTTCATTTCTGAATATCTGGCAGTCGGAGTTCCTTCCGGCCAGAGAGTTCATGAAATAAGGGAAGGGA
>JAFGKW010000055.1 GCA_016928355.1 Methanomicrobiaceae archaeon | reverse complement strand
CCTTCAAGCACGTGATTATAGGCAGAAAAGCACTGCTTCTCCGCCGCCTCTCCGCCCCCGGGGGAAGATCCGAATACAACAGGCCCGCCGATAATACTGACAGGATTTTTCAGTGCTGCACCGATCTGCAGGATCTCTGCAATTTTTGCAGGAGTCCCTCCAAGATATTTGCCCGGAACCGAAACCCCGGCTATCAAAAGGACATAATCAGCCTTTTCAGCCCCGGATAGGAGATACGGGTTCTTCCTGATCTGGTCGATAGTGATATAATCAGTAGAGACCCCGTTCTTCTCAAATGCCCCGGCCGCATAACGTACATAAGGGGAGATATATGGTGGCACTCCAAAACATGCAGGTTCATCGATATAGCCATCGATAATAACCGCTTTAGAGGTCATAGCCAATTTCCTTCAGCAGGTCGCGTGCAATCATAAGCTTTCCACGCTTCATGGGATTTACACCTGGATCATCAAGATCAAAACCGAGTATCAGGATCTCTGATGCGCCAAGCTCCTTTGCGGCAAATACAGCCCTGTCGCCATCAGTAAACCCACCAAAGTTATGAACATTTTTTAATGGCCGGGCCTGTGTGGTAAGTACAACCGGTCCCTTAAAAAAAGGAATCCATTTTTTCAGGAGAGGGATATTGTCCCCGTGTGCATGAACGACCATTATCGTCCCAAGGGTGTTCATATCGATAAAGGATTCCTCGCATCCGTCAAGATCTGTAAAAACTGCATCCGGCCTGATCCCTTTGGAATACAGGAAATCCGCCGCTGCATCCGCTGCAATGATAGTCCCCTTAATAAGGCCGATCTCATCCTTCAGGCAGGGTGCATTTCCACAAATGGTGACAGTTTTATTCCGGCACAGTTCCTCAAGAAGTTCCAGGTCATCCCTCACGCACAGTGCAGAGACATAATCCGCAGCATCCTCATCGGCGGACGGATCAAATCCAAAAAAGTCAAGAATCCTCCTGTAATGAGGTTCCCATTCTTCAAATTTCATTTGAGTCTTCTTTCCCGAGACCAACCTGATCCCCGAATCTCTCAAGTATCGGGTCAATTATCAGTGACAGGAGTTCTTCTTTGTTTTTCACCATCGAAAATGAATTCAGGGGAATTCGTGCTGCGGCCATATTGGCGTGCCCGCCAGCCTCACCAATATCAGAGAATGCCTCCTTCAGCACATTTCCCACGTGGAGACGGATATCCTTATTTCGTGCAGAAAGGGTGATGCTTTCATCCCCGATCCCGTACGCAATTGCAGTGTTGACACCTTCAAGCTGTATCAGAAGATCAGCCGCCTGTGGGATCACATCACGATTTCTGACATAACCAACGTTTGTAAAAAGATAACCGCTCTGGAGCCTTCTGTTCTTGATAGCGTCACCGAGCGCTTCAAGAGTCTCAAGGGCCATCGAAGGCGAGGTAATCTTAGAGAGAAGGTCACTGTCTGTCAGGGGGAGAAGATAAGCAGCATAATTGAGATCCTGAGGAGTTGTGTTTCTTGAAAATTCCTTTGTATCGGCACGGATGCCGTATAAAAGAGCTGTCGCGACCTTCTGATCGATATTTATTCCCAGTTCCTGAATATACTGAGTCATTATCGATGCAGTCGCACCGGCATTTGGACGTATATCCACAAAATGACCCGGACCTGAAGGTTGATCAGGGATCTGATGATGATCAACAATTATATCGACCTCTTTGCCGGATTCAAGAGCGTTGTTCTCTCCCGGAACCGAAGAATCAACGAGAGCGAGATAATCGCATTCACTGATTGCTTCAGGCGTGGCCTTCTCGATTTCAATATCGAGAAGAGTAACAAATGCACGGTTTTCCTGGTGGCCAATCTTGCCGTCATAGAGAATCCGGCAATTTAGAGTTTTATCAGTGGCATCTTTTGCAATTGAACACAGAGCCATTGCACTTGAGATTGAATCAGGGTCAGGATTGGTATGAAGGACAATTCCAAGTGTCCCTTCCAGACCTGAAAGGAAGTTGTATAATTTTCTTGCAAGTCTTGAGGAATGAAGCCTTCTTGTAAGATGCACCACACTCTTTGCAAAGACTTCCTGGGGATACAGGGCGATGTCCGCACCCGCCTGTTCAAGCATTGAAAGACTGAGTTTGTCTATGGCTCGTGCGATTACATAAACAGAAGGATATTTCTCCTTTATTCTTTTTACGGCCTCAATGTTTGCGGCCTTGTCATTGGAAAGTACAAAGACAACCTCAGGTAAAGGAAGACCATTAAGGAAATCCTGGGATGTAATATCCCTGACAATTGCATCGTAATTCTGGTCCCTGAGGTCTTCGACCCTCTTTTCGTCGCTGTCAATGACAATTACCTGTTCAGAATCCCGGACAAGGCTCTCTACGACATTATAACCAATGCTGCCGCATCCAAGAACTATGTACTTTATTCTGTCCGTCGATCCATTCTGCAGGCTATCGGGCATGTATTACAACATATCTTCTTACATGTATTTAGACGATTTCCGAAACGTTTATTTCGAAATAAAAACCACTCAATTAGGCACAATATATGGGCCTGTAGCTTAGTCAGGCAGAGCGACGGACTCTTAATCCGTAGGCCAGGGGTTCAAATCCCTTCAGGCCCGTTTGAGCACATTTTTGAAATTTTTTAAAATAAATAAATGCCGTTTGATTAGATTTTCATCAGATAATTGAAGATTATTAATCAGTCGCCAATTTGAACAAGCATATCCTCAAGACTGGGATAATGGGATTCAATCCTTTTTACGCGCCCACCGGATGCTGAAATCCTTTCCGTGAGCATATTAAGTGATTCGATATCCTGAACAGATCCAATGTAAATATCCCCTATTTTTTCAATATCAGTCAGGAAATCCCTGACTTCTTCGATATCTTCTGTTACAAACTCGACACCGTATGTTATCGAACCATACTCACCCCTCAGTTCGTCCATTGTGCCAAGGGCAACAATGTGACCCCTCTGGAGTATCATAATCCTGTCACAGATCTCCTCAACCTGAAACAGATTATGCGCACTTAAGAGAATGGTCTTTTTCTTCTCTTTTTTGATGCTCCTTAAAAATTCACTGATATACCGGGATGTCATCGGATCGAGGCCTGAAGTCGGTTCATCATAGACTAAATAAGAGGGATCGTGGATCAGTGAGCGTGCGATTGCCACTTTTCTCTTCATCCCTTTCGAGAGCTCTCCAAGCTTTTTGCTTTCTGCAACCAGATTCAGCCTTTTTAAGAGTGTATCGCTCCTCTCACTTATCTCATCCGGAGAAAGACCATATATCTCTCCAAAAAATGAGAGATAGCCATCAACACTCATATTTTCATACAGTCTTGACTCTTCGGGAAGGTAGCCCAGCCTTTCCTTGAGCGATTCAGGGTTTCTGACAACATCGATCCCTCCAATCTCAAGTTCTCCGGAGGTTGGGGATATCAGTCCTGACATTATCTTGAGAAGTGTTGTTTTCCCTGCACCGTTATGGCCGATTATCCCAAAAATGCCGGTATCTTCAAGGTCAAAACTGACTCCGTCAAGAGCATGGAAGCCGTTATAATCCTTGACAATCGATCGAGCGCTAATCATATCAAACAGCGTTAAATTTTGCCAGAACCTTAATAAAGCTTATTATATCAGTAATAATTACCAAGTGGAGGCGTTCATCTGGGAGCTGGAGATTCATTTCATGAGATCATTACAATTGCCAAATGGGAATTGAAACGATTTTCAGGAACAATGAGCAGGGATATCCTGCCGGTTGCAGTAATTCTTTTCATCCTTCTTATAGGCGCAACAGGGATGACCCAGCAAAGCGGACTTCACCTCCAGGACAGAATATATACCGCCGGCTCCGACTCTGAAACAGTTTCAGGAATTCTCGCAGGGGACTCGAGGTTTACAGTTAAATCCATCCCCGGGGGAAGTCTTCCCACAGGCGACGGTTTTGAAATAATCGTATCAGGCAGCGAAGCCTACGCAGCAGACACCGACAAGGGAATGGCGGCGTTAAAGGCTCTTGAGAAGGACTATACAAATTACAGGATTGCTCTCTATAACAGGGAAGACGACCTTTTTGCCGCATATCCGCTCTGGATTGAAGAGGAGACGGTGAAGAGCGAACTCGACTTCATTGCAACCCAGAGCGGCAGGATGGCCGTATCGCCTCCAAACCCTAACGTCAAACCTGTTCCTGAAAATCCTCCCGTTGAAGTAACACCTCCGTCGGCCGAGATTGGAATAACAGAAGATGAGCTTAGATCAGAGCTTATTGCAGGGGAAAGCCGGGACGACAGGATAAGCAGATATTCGGACGTAATCAGCCCGGAAGGAGTAGATACCGCCTATAAGATCCCCTCCCAGATGTCACCGTCGCTCCCATTCGACTCGATAATACTCGTCTTTGTATTCATATTCCCGCTGTATTTCACATCCCAGTTCTACATGATGAGCATAATGAACGAGAGGATAGAGAGAAGCGGGGAAGCGCTGCTTTCAACACCGGTTTCGGGATGGCAGATAATCCTCGGAAAAGGGATACCATATTTCCTCATGATGATAGGAATCTCTGCGGCACTTACAGCATATACAGGAGGGGAATTTATGATACTTCTCCCAATCCTCCCTGTAATCCTCTTCTTCCTCGCATTCGCTCTTCTGATAGGGATGATCGCAAGGAGCTTCAAGGAGCTCTCATTCATCTCGATATTCTTCTCGACAGTTGCGACATCATATATATTTTTCCCGAGTATCTTTGCAAATATCCACATAATCGGGATGATATCCCCGCTCACCCTTGTTATAAGGCTGATGGAGGGCGAAGGATTTACCCCGTTTGAATATGTCTATTCCACGACTCTTTTCTTCCTGACAAGTACCGTGATATTCTATATATGTGCCAAAAATTTCAACGAAGAGAGACTCTTCAACTACAACAGGCTGATGCCAAGGATGAGGGAGTTTATTGAGACGGTCATTTCAAAGAGATGGACGAATACATCGCTGTTTTTGATAGCTGCACTTACAATACCCTTTGTCTTCATGGCACAACTGATGTGCCTTGTACTGTTCTTCAATCTCCCGATGCCGCTATCTCTGTTATTGCTGCTTCTTTTTGCAGCCTTTATCGAGGAATTTGCAAAATCAATCGGCATCTACACGATAGCATACAGCCGGCCCGCCTGGCTTACGTGGAAGAACATATTTATAGCCTCGGTCGCTGTTGCAGCAGGTTTTCTGGCAGGGGAGAAACTTCTCCTGTTCGCGACACTTGCGGAGATCTCCGACTCGGTATTCGGCGAGATCATGTTTACAAGTCTGCAGATTCTCTGGATGCCGCTCACACTCCATTTCATCGGGATATTCACGACAGCTGCAGTGCTTAAGATCGGGGGGAGGAGGGCATACATCCCTGCACTGATGGCGGCAACTCTGATACATACCATCTATAATGCGTACTTCCTCTTTTACGGGGGGATCTGAAAATGAAATCAAGGCACCTCCAGGTAATCGCAAAAAAGGAATTCTCAAGTCTTGTCAGCGAAAAGACAATTATACTAGCAATAATCCTGCAGTTATTCATTGCAATGTTCTCATCATTCCTGCTGGTGGGGCTTGCCTCAATGTACAATCCTGATGCGATAAGCCAGTACGTAAAGATACAGTACCCGATAGCTTATTCCGGCAGTCACACTCCGGTTCTCCAGTACCTGGAAGAGGACGGCGATTTCATTGTTTATGAGATGCCGCTCTCGGATGCTGTCGGGGCATTGAAAGAGAGAAAATTATCTGCAGTGATATGGGTTCCCGACACCCCGGAGTACGCAGATGAACCTGTAAAGATCACCATTTACACGGTCCAGAATGATATCCAGTCGAGTATCGTGAATGTAAAACTAAAAGATACTTTCATTGAATATGAAGAACGACTAAGGGAGGTCAGGAGCGACAGGATAGAGAACCAGCCTGTTGATCTGAATCTGCCTCCGTCAAACCCGTCTGCAGACTTTTATGAGTTCGTATACGGCCTACTGATTCCGCTTCTTGTATTTATGCCTGCAATAATATCCGGAGCACTGATAATCGATCTTATCACCGAGGAGTACCAGCATGACACCCTTGAGACACTGATGTCGACTCCCCTCACATTCCCTGAAGCCGTCTGGGGAAAGATCCTCGCCTGCTTTATTATCGTCCCGCTGCAGGCCACCGGGTGGCTCATTCTTTTGATCTTAAACGGGATAAGGATAAGCGGGGTCGTCCCGATTATATTGCATGTATCCGCCGGATCGATGGTCATCATCCTTCTTGGAGCACTTACAGCTCTCAGGTACCGGGAGAGAACCAATGCGCAGTTCGTCTTTTCGACTGCACTTGTAGTCGTCATCATCGCATCTCTTGCCTTCCCCATGAACCCTGCCAACCTGATAGTGCGCCTTTCCGTAAATTCAATCGGACATGAACACTGGCTGATCCTGGCAGTTGTAATATTTGTCGCCGCCCTCCTGGGTATTTTGACGACAAAATATGCCGAAAGAGTGCGTGACATCGCGATAAAATGAAACAGTGTATATAACCCTGTGTAAAATATTCATTATAATCTGAAAGGACTGGTGAATATGACAGAAAAAAAAATTATTCTTATTATTGCAATTATTCTATCACTGATAACCGGAGTCGCCTCGGCATCCTCCGAGAGCCTTAATATCAAAATCTCAGAGGATTTCAT
>JAFGKW010000054.1 GCA_016928355.1 Methanomicrobiaceae archaeon | reverse complement strand
GCTGTAGAGTGATGTGAGTGTGAAGAAGATTAGGATTATTACGAGCACGAGAAGGAATACTTTATCATTTTCACCAAATGAGATCAGCAATCTCTTGTCAGCCGCCATGATGGATAATTAACACTACAAACGATAAATTTTTTTATAAATGGCTGTTTCTTATCCCTATTACTTTATGCTCCGTACACCTTTGATCCAGTCCGGCGTATAATTCTCATATTTTTTCTTGATCTCATCAGGCAGATCCGCGTAGTTTCCGATGATTTTGCGGCATTGGGGAGAGCCGCACCTGCATTCAAGCTGCCAGTCATCGGCGGTGACTACTGAATAATCGAACGTGACCTCTTCATCTTTCTTTATCTGCCGCATTGCAGCAAGGAAAACGTCCTTTACGATACCGGCGTTGGGATTGCAGGAATGGTTTGTTCTGACAGCAGGTTCCCGTGCGATTATATAATCACAGAATCCCACATTGAAGAGGTGATCCCAGACTTCATGGGGAATTCCATCCATATCCTCGATCCTGATCCACGGACCATGAAACTCAGCAATTATCTCATCCTTTTCAATATCCCTTACGGCGAATATCCCAAGCCCCATACCTGGCTTTTCCTTAAGATAAACCAGTTCTTTTACTGCCATCCTGTCACCATTTTGTGGTATATATAATTGGATCCAGAATAACTTTGTGCACGAATTGCGTGACTCGTGTTATCTGATAAAATTTCACTGCGAATTTTTTATTCATAATTGTGAAAAAAAGCGGTTCCACATCATTTTTCAGGATAATCATTACTGGCAAAGTGGACCCCTCAAACGAACTATTAATATAAGCACTTACCCGATCTTCTAAAAAGATGGCTGCCATTCAGAAACCGCTTATATCCCTAAAAAACTCCGCGACAAGCTGGCCTAACCGCCCGGTCACAGAGGGCTTCTTCAGGTATCTCGAAGATTTCAGGAAGGTTGAAGCACTTCCCTGACTTAGTGAGGTGTTCGACAAGTCCGAAAAGCCCTACTTTTTCTCCATAAAAGGATTTGTCGGCGACACCACGGTCGAGGTGTGATTTAAAAAAAAGAGGTCATGGAGATGACGGTCGATTTCGTTTATCTCCTCTTCTCTTCGTATCATGAAGGGGAAAGCCCGGATCTGGACCGGCTGAAAAGAAGGGAGGCGTCAATGGATAAAAAGGTAAAGGAGCATCTTTATGGAATATGATACGCATCCCGAAATATCTTTTGAAATTATGCATCCCTGTCTCATGCTGCACCGTTAATCTATTGCCCCGGGAGGTTGATTTTAGATCCTGTTATGAAGGATACAAAAAAGATCGGGATTATAATATGCGACCGCTACCGGACATGCGCAGGCGGTAAGTGCCTCAGGGCCTTCCGCAACCGCGAGGGTGCGTTCTCCGTCTATGAAGGGGAAGACGTAGAGATCGCAGGCTATGCTACCTGCGGGGGATGCCCCGGTGGAAATATCGAGTATGCTCCCGAGGAGATGAAGAAAAACGGAGTTTCTGTCATT
Organism: Methanomicrobiaceae archaeon; assembly: GCA_016928355.1. Lineage (GTDB taxonomy): Archaea > Halobacteriota > Methanomicrobia > Methanomicrobiales > Methanomicrobiaceae > Methanolacinia. The sequence goes on along the minus strand of JAFGKW010000054.1, from coordinate 34,704 downwards.
CACCTTGCAACAGGGATGATCGTCGGCTACCCTCCCTGCCCGCGGATAAAATACTTCACTAAGTTAATTAAGGAGAAGTACGGGATTGACGTCGTCGTCGGGACGCACCCGATCCCGGAGAAGTATCTCACGACACACACGGCCCTAAAGACCTGGGATTCGAAGCTGTGGAAGGAACTGATCGCCCCGACTCTTTCAGATGAGGAGACGAGGAAGGCGTATGATTAGATTTTTTTGAACGAAAACCGCTAATCTTCCAATGCATATCTTACCGCGGCTTCGGCATGGATCGTGAGCGTGTCGAAGAGCGGGACATCCACGTCCTCCTGTTTTACAAGCAGGGGGATCTCGGTGCACCCGAGGATAATTCCTTCGGCCCCCTGCTCCCTGAGCCGCCGGATAATTTCTATGAATCTCTCTCTTGAATCATCACTGATGATCTCAGCACATAGTTCGTCGAATATTACCAAGTTTATGTATTCCCGGTCGTTTTCGTCCGGGACTATGACTTTAATACCGAATTTATCTTTAATTCTCTTTTTATAGAATTCTTCTTCCATCGTATATTCCGTCCCGAGAAGACCGATGGTGGAGAGGCCGTGCTCACGTATTTTTTCACCGGTCGCATCGGCGATATGGAGCACAGGGATTTTTACATGGGCTTCTATATCCTCCACACTCGAGTGCATTGTATTTGAACAAATGATGATGAAGTCCGCCCCGCCCCGCTCGAGCCTCCCTGCCGCCTCGAGCATAGTCTTTCTGAGCGGTTTCCAGTCCCCTTCGGACGCCTCACGCTCCTCTTCGGAAAACTCCCCAAACTCTATCGAGTACATAAGAATCCTTGCCGAATGAAGGCCGCCGAGCTCCTTTTCGACCATCTCGTTCATCAGTTTGTAATATTCGGCAGATGAAACCCAGCTCATCCCGCCGATTGCGCCTATTACCTTCATCACGTTATCATCTCCTGCCGTAGGGAAGAATCGGGTTTTATTCCGGATATATTTTGTTGGCCCTGCTGCATTGGTGGCATCTGCTGAAATCCTGAGCCTGCTATTCCGTGTGGAAGGGGGCGTAGTATATTTTAATTATCAATATTATATTGATGAAGGATATGTAGAAGAGAATTTTATTTCACTCACGCTCGTCATGCTGGCATGTCTTATGTCATGCGTGTGCATGGAGGCAGGCTCGAATGTCTGGACCGGGGGACAACTCGCTTGCAGGTTACGAGATAACCGAACATACCTGGCTCTTGGGCGATGACGGTCCGTTTACAAAGGTCTATGACACCAGGATCTGGGTTATGGGCAACGATGTCGTCGATTGGAAAGGAATTACGCGAAGCGAGATGCAGAGATATCTTGAAAAGTATAAAGGCGACGTGGAATAATACGCTATTTTTCCCCTGAGATTTTTAGGGATTTTAATAGGATCACGCATATTATAATTACCTGAAAGCTTTCATTCACTGGATTTCTCCGGGGAGAAAAGGAGCATGTTATGGCAGGATTTGAATATAAAAAGTCGTCAAAACACACCGATTACGATACGATCTATGCACAGTGCAGCGGGCCGGGCGGTCTACAGATCGCCGAGTTCATGGCGGAGAAGATGGGGATTTTACCCGGCAGAAAACTGCTCGATGTGGGGTGCAACCGCGGCTGGCAGACCTGTTTTCTGGCAAAGGAGTACGGCGTCTTCGCGGTCGGGATCGATCCCTGGGACGACCGGATGGACGGGAAACCGATGGTCGAGCACCTCCGAAGGAACTCTGTTTTATGGGGCGTTGAAGATTCGGTTCTCGGGATCAAGGCCGGAGTGCCGGATACGAACTTCGCTTCGGAATCGTTCGACTACGTCTATTCGACGACTGCACTCGAGATGATCCGCGTTTCTCAGGGAATCGAAGGTTATACAGATGCGTTAAAGGAGATCTCCCGTGTGCTTAAACCGGGAGGGATATTCGGCGTCGGGGAACCTATGCACCTCGGCGTTCCGGTCCCCGAAGATCTCGAACCGTATGTTTCGCAGGACGAGTATTCATGGAAGGAATGCTTCCGCAGCCTTGACGAAACGATGGAAGAGATCGAATCTGCAGGGTTTGAGGACATCGAATCGGCTTATGCACCTGATTCATGGGAGTGGTGGATGGCATTCGCGAAACACGATCCGTTCTGTAAAGAGGACCCTGACGACGACCCGAAGACTCTCGAGGTCGACGGGGGAAGGTGGACGAGTTTCGGGTATGTTATTGCAAAAAAAAGTGATATTTCCTAAGATCTATTCTTCTTTTACTTCCGGTTCGGGTTCAGGGCCGACTGACCTGTCCTTCAGCGGACCGGAAAAAACGGGTTCGAGATAGACGTTTGAGGTCGAGAGGCAGTCCTTCGGGCAGGCCTCGACGCATGAATTACAGATGATGCACCTGAAGCGGTCGATCTCCCATGTCCGGTCGTCCTTTGAGACTTCAATCGCGTCCGCCGGGCAGTTCTTGGAGCATAGCCCGCAGTAGATGCAGTCGTCGATATTGATCTCGATATGGCCCCTTGACGCCTCGTATCTCTTGGCAGGCTCATGCGGGTACCTGAGGGTTGCAGGTCCCGAGGCGAGCGATTTTAAAATCCTCTTTGACATTGTAAAAGTAATCTTTCCCATCTCCGATCACCTCTCCGCACACCCGATGCAAGGGTCGATTGTAAGTACGATCACTGGAACGTCCGCCATCTCGCAGCCTGCAAGCATCCTGACAAGCGGCGGAATATTCGTCAGCGTGGGCGTCCTCACACGCTCCCTGACAAGGAACTTCTTCCCGTTGCCCTTCAGGTAATGGATGCACTCGCCCCTCGGCTGTTCGACTCTCGAGAAGTACTCGCCTTCCGGGTTGCCTTTAACCTTCACGTCGATATCACCGCCAGGGATCTTCTCTATCGCCTGCCGGATGAGGTCTGCGGACTGCACAACTTCTTTTGCACGGACCATACACCGGGAATAGCAGTCTCCGCCGGACTCTACGACAGGTTCGAAGTCGAGCTCCGGGTATGCCGCATAGCCTGTCTTCCTGATGTCGATTGCAACCCCGCATCCCCTTGCCGTCGGGCCGACTGCACCAAGGTGGTATGCATCGTCCTTCGAGAGGTAACCGATACCCTTTGTCCTGTGGATAACGGTCGAATCGTCGAAGAAGACATGGTTGATCTCCTCTACATCGGCTTTGGTCTTTTCGATCCTCTCAGACATCTCCTTAAGCTTAGCCACGGATATATCCTTTCTTACTCCGCCGACCTTGCACGAGCCCTGGATGACCCTGCCTCCGGTCGTCTCTTCCATCATGTCGAGAACCTGTTCGCGGATTCTCCAGCAGTTCATAAAGAGGTTCTCAAAGCCCATCGCGTCTGCAAAGAGCCCCATCCAGAGGAGATGGCTGTGCATCCTCGAGTACTCCGACCAGATCGTCCTAAGGTAATGAGCTCTCTCCGGCACTTCTACACCCATGATGTTCTCCACACCCTGGCAGTAACCGAGGCTGTGGATAAAACTGCAGATTCCGCAGATTCTCTCCGCGATATAGACATAGTTCTTGTAATCTTTCTTCTCGACCAGTTTCTCAAGGCCGCGGTGGACATACCCGATGGACGGGATGGCCTCTATAACCTTTTCGTCCTCGATCACTAGATCGAGATGGATCGGTTCAGGAAGCACCGGGTGCTGCGGCCCGAAGGGCACGACTGTTCTTCGGCCTGTCATTACTCCTCACCCCCGGAGGTTTTGTTCTCTTCATCCATCTTCTTCGGCACTTTCTTCACCGTGACCGCTGGTGCATCCCTGAACGGGTGCGGGATGCTCGTTTTGAAGAGGTAGCCGTTGAAGTCGATATTCATACCGTCCACTCCTATCCCGTAGAGGTCGTGCATCTCGTTTTCGTATATGAACGAACCCCAGTAGATATCCGATATGCTCGGCATCCTAACGTCTTCTCCGATAGTCACCCTGAGGTTTTCGAACCTGTAGTCCTTCTCGAACGAGTAGTTGATCTCGAATGCATCTTCGATTCTCGTGCATCCAATCTGCACAAGGCGGTACCCGGCATCGGACTTCGTCTTCACCTCCTCCAGGAGGCTTTCGACTGTAATTTCGGTAATCAGCTGTTCTTCGATAGTCATGTCAGTTCCCTGCCTCCTTTTTCATCGCTTCTCTCTTCTTTTCCAGTATCCCAAGCGCCTTTACAACGCCATCGATTATCGCTTCCGGTTTTGCTGAACATCCCGGGACGTAGACATCGACGGGGATCAGTTTGTCAACCCCTCCTGCGATATTATAGCATTCACGGAAGACTCCTCCCGAGAGGGCGCAGGCGCCGATCGCAACTACCACATTGGGTTTTGGCATCTGCCTGTAGATGTTTTTGATGACCGGTCTGTTCTGCTCGTTCACGCCCCCGGTAACAAGGAAAACATCGGCATGCTTCGGATTTCCGGTGTTGATGATCCCGAACCTCTCTATATCATAAAGAGGTGTAAGGCAGGCGAGAACCTCAATGTCGCATCCGTTGCAGCTTGACGCATCGTAGTGTATAATCCAGGGGGATTTTGTAATATATGCCATCGTCTTCTCACCTCAGATTAAATAAAGGGCCATAAGGTTCACGACTCCCAAAACAGCCGTAACTATCCAGCAGCTCTTAAACATCAGCCCCCATTTGACCCTCGAAGTTGCGTTGTCGACGAAAATCTCTATGAGATATATAAGCGCAACAACGATAAGTCCGATTATCGGGGCAGCGAGCCCGAAGAAGAGGAAGATGAACCCGAGGAGGATTGCCGTCTCGTAGAGATGAGCAAGCTCGACCATCCCGAGGGTCGATCCTGCGAATTCGGTATTCAGCCCTCTTACAAGCTCCTGGTGGGCATGATGCGATGTAGAGATATCGAACGGGGACTTTCTCAGCTTGACCGTCAGGATATAGACAAACCCGATGAAGATTCCCGGGAGTACAAGTATCAGCGGCGACCCCGAGGAGATTATATCAAGAGTATTGAAAGAGCCCGTAACTTCGTAGAAGCCGACAGCCGCGATGATTATCATAGGCTCGACAGCCATCAGCTGTATCAGTTCACGCTCGGCACCGATATGGGCATAAGGCGATCCTGATGAGAACGCACCGAGTATGAGTGCAACATGCGCAAGTGTCAGCGCGAATATGACCAGAAGTATGTCTGATCCGCCGAAGAACAGCGCACCGGTGATTATCATGAAGATGAGGTACCCGAAGATCCAGAAGTTCTGGGACTCGTGTATGACCATCTTCTCCTTTTCAAACAGCTTGAAGATATCATATAGCGGCTGCAGGACAGGCGGCCCTACCCTTCCCTGCATTCTGGCGGTTATTATCCGGTCTATACCGAATATAATTCCACCGACAAGGGGCGAGAGAACTATGAAGAGCAAAACCCCGATTAAGGGATATACATTCATTACATCCAGGAAGCTCACATGATCACCTCCAGCGGAACAAACCATGATACAAGGGCGAATAACATCACGATTATCAATATCGTCGACAAGACTCCCGCCCTGTTGAGCTTCTCCTCACCGAAGATTCCCTCAAAGTAATAGTTGGAGAGTTCGGCTTCCTTCATGACACCCATGCTCCCGAGGAATCTCAGGTGTTCGCCTGAGACCTCAGAGACCCTGGCGCCCATATACTGTCTCCTGAGAGTGCGTCCCTTTGCGAAGTGGAAGAGGCTTACGGGGAGGAGGATTACGACCACGACCATGAAGAGCATGATTATCTCATTGCTCAGGCTGAGGAGCGGGGAGACTGAATTATATATTGTATGTGTGTATGGCTCGATCATAGTGTACGAGATCAGCGGGAATATGAGGCATGCAAGGACCGTGAGTGCCCCGAGTGTGAGTATCGCTCTCATCTCGGGCTTTGACGCCTCTGTCTCCAAAGGCTCTCTTTCTGTCCGTACCTCGAGTATTCTGCCCATCCATTTTGTCCAAAAGAAGACCGTAATCCCGCTTCCGTATGCGATTATTGCAATGAGAAGCATTCCGAACGGTGGAATGGCGTTTACGAACGCATGGATGGACGCCCATTTGGAGATGAGCATTCCGAACGGTGCGAGAAACATTCCTGCCATTCCTATTAGCATCATGAGCGCCACTTTAGGCATTGCAGCGATGAGGCCGCCCATGTCTTCGATATCCTTCGAGTGCTTCTGGTTCTCGACCGATCCGACGGAGAGGAAAAGGAGTGACTTTGCTACTGCATGGAATATTATCAGCAGTATCGCCGCCCATACAGCCTCTTCGGTACCTATTCCTGCGCAGGCGACAACCAGACCGAGATTTGCAATAGTCGAATATGCAAGGACCTTCTTTGCATTACTCTGGCTGATTGCAATCGCAGATGCGGTAAGAAATGTGATGGCCCCGATGAATGCGAAGGCGATTCCGATGAGGTTCGCCTCGAATACGGGTGCGAACCTTACGATCACGTAGACACCTGCCTTGACCATCGTACTTGAATGAAGCAGTGCAGATACTGGGGTGGGTGCGACCATTGCGCCGACCAGCCACGAGGAGAAGGGGAACTGGGCGGACTTTGTGAGTCCTGCAAACCCGATAAAGGTGGCGGCGACGAGGGCGATTCCCGGCGAACTGGTCAGGAGTTCATTTAAGTAAATGTCGCTGCCCGAAGAGAATGCGTTTATGAAGAATATTCCGCCTGCAAAGGCCACACCGCCTATGACGTTTAACAGTAGTGCCCAGAAACCGTTCTTCCACGAGATTTCGTCGCCCGCGTATGCGATGAGCAGGAACGAACAGAGCGTCGTTATCTCCCAGAACAAAAAGAGCCACATGATGTTGTTCGAGAAGACGATCCCGAACATCGCCGAGAGGAAGAGGAACATCAGGAAGAAGAAGAGCGGCCTTTTATCCTTTACATCCTTGTGATGCTCCTGGTAGGTCTTCATATAGCCTGTGGCGTATATGCAGATCAGGCTCCCGATAACGCCGATGATGACCGTCATTATCAGGGAGAATTCGTCGATGAAGAGATCATATCCTGCGTAATGCGACGGTTCGAACACGACATCCGTATACGTTATCAGTGCCATCTGGCATGCGGCAAGAACCGCAATCAGGTATTTCCTGAACTTTAAGCTCATCCCGATGATGAATAATCCGATTGCGATCTCGGCCACTGTTATCAGCGGGTCGATAAATGTTCCATCGACAAAGAAGAACTGCGCACCTTTGCCGAAGTACTCATACAGGAGATAGAGCGACCCTATACAGGTCACCACTCCTGCGAAATTTACGAACGAATCCCTTCCCCTGCCGTTTGGGAGTGCCAGCATTATCACTCCTGCAAACAGCGGAAAGAGGATCAGAAATATTATGGATTCCACGTCTTTGCCTCTAATCTATATTCGGGTTTTCCATAAGTTAAGTATTATTAATTGAGGTAATTTGGTGAAAAAGCCCGGATAAATGCTGATTGAGCTGCATTTCGGATTTATCGATAAAGGATGGCCAGATCATCTATATATTTTCTATAGTTTATGCTGTTAATCCCCTGATTTTACCGTATACTCGCGGTCATATAATACAGAGAGCACTGGCTTTTATGCGTGAGGGTCTTTTAGCCCTGCAAAGTACGATCCCTTCTACAGAGAAGAGCCGAAGACGCTTGTCATGATGGTGCAATTGGCTTGGGTCTGAGAATAATTTTTAATTGAAGCTTACCGGGAGACAGCCTTATACGATATTGCAAAGCCCTGATGGCGACATTTTGTCACCTTTGAGGAATATTTTATTTCACCCACACTATCCCAGGTTCTGTCCTCCCGGGCATCTCCGGGGCCACGTCAGGGTAGCCGAGGATTAATGGAGCGACGAGGTGGTAGCCGTCCGGGATCCCGAGGGCCGATACGAGGCCGGAGTCTTTTTCGAGGTATCTGGCCGATCCGATCCAGCATGTGGCAAGACCAAGCGAGTGGGCGGCGAGCATAATATTCTGGGCACAGAGAGAGCAGTCGATATCCGCAAATGCGGCGTTGTTCCTCCCGAGGACGAGCAGAAGGCATGGGGCGTTGTAGAAGATCGAAAATCCCTCCTCCCCTGTCATCTCGAGATATCTCTGTGTCATCCCGCCGCCCTTAGACTTCTTCAGTCCCTCAATCACAATCGGCTTTGCAAAGTCTGATATCCTCTTCATCATATTCTGGTTCTTAACGATGACGAAGCTCCACGGGTAGAGCCCGAGGGCCGAAGGGGCGTGTATGCCCGCATCGATAAGCTTCTCAATTACATCATCAGGAACGGCCTTATTAGAAAAATTCCTGACGCTCCTCCTGTTCAGGATGGCATCGATAACTCCATTCTCTGCATTCATGGTAACCGCTTTATAGTCGCGGGCGGGTATAAAGCAACCTGTTAATGCTCATTTTCACAGTTCGCAGATCAGTATAATAAAAGAAACAAACCAATTCAGATCATGTCAAAACCATTCAGATATATGTCAACAGTCCTCTTCGTCGAAGACGTGGAAAGATCGAAGAAATTCTACACAGATGTCATGGGCGAGGAGATCGAACTCGATCTCGGGAAGAATATCGGGTTCAAAAGCGGCCTTGCAATCTGGGAAGGGGAGTTCGGTAGAAACGTCATATTCGGCGAATCATCCGGCGGGGACTACTCCTCGAAAAGGAAGCTCGAGATCTACTACGAGACCGATGATATGGCGAAAACACATGAACTCATCAAATCCGCCGGGGTCAAATTCGTTCACGAGGTCGTCGAACAGCCGTGGATGCAGCTGACCATGAGATTCCTCGATCCCGACGGCCACATGATCGAGGTCGGCGAGAGGATGGATGTGTGCATTTGGAGGTTGAATAAATCCGGCGAGAGTGCGGAAAAGATCGCGGAGACAACCACGATGCCACTGGAGATAGTTAATACGATACTTCAAAATCAGGAATAAAAAAATATTTCAGGCTGGGGGCTCTCCGGGTGGAGTCCATCCGGCATATATTCCTCCTGTCTTTTGGTCCCGGGTGACAATTTTTTTTAGATTCTGGTTTTCCTGAAGAGGAAAGCCCCGGCCATTATCATAGCGACCGAGAACGCTGAGAGTACAACCAGGCACACGAGGGGGTCGATCTGCGATGAACCCGTAAGGCCGTATCTGATTCCCTCCACACCGTATGTGAGGGGATCATACATCGTAAGCGACCTGAATGCCGGAGGAAGGCCCGTTATCGGGAACATCGCACCTGAAAGGCCGAAGATAGGGAATATCAGAAAGCTCATTATCAGCTGGAAGCCGTTCATGTCCTCAATCCTGGATGCTATCGAGATCCCAAGTGCCGTAAATGCAATTCCGACAAGTATCATAAATCCTGCAGCGATCAAAAGCCCTAAAATTCCCGGGAACTTAAGCCCGATCAGGAACGAAAGTATGAGTATCAGTGTGCCCTGGAAGATCGCGGTAGTCGCACCCCCGAATGTCTGCCCGAGCATTATCTCGGTTCGCGACACCGGGGCGACCAGCGTCTCTTTCAAAAACCCGAACTGCCTGTCCCAGATAATCTGAAGTCCGGCGAAGATCGAGGTGAACAAAACGCCCATCGAAACTATTCCCGGTGCCAGGAAGACGACGTAGTCCTCGCCTGTGTTGGGGATTACCACGACCGAGTTCAGGCCGAAGCCGAGGAATACAAGCAGAAATAGGGGCATCCCCAGGCTCCCTACAATCCTGCTCCTCGAACGGAGATAACGCTTGATGCTCCTGAGCCAGATTGTATATATTACATCCATCTTCAGTGCCTCCTTGCAAAGTGCATCATCCTCATCCTCTCCTTTGAATCGGCTTCGGCATCACGTATGCTTTTTCCGGTATAGTAAAGAAAAACATCTTCAAGGGACGGTTTACGGATTGAAACGGACGATATCGTGATTCTTGTCTTTGCAAGAGCTTCTATGATCTGAGTCAGGTGCTCCTCGGCACCGGAGAGGCCGATATTGAAAAAGCCGTCGTAGGATTCAATAGACTCTATCCAGGGCTGGTTGATGTCAGCCAGTTTACCTTCGTAATCGTCCGATTTAACGGTAATCAGGTCCCCACCGATGCTCTTCTTGAGGTTTTCCGGGGTGTCGAGCGCAACTATCCTGCCCTTGTCGATGATGCCCACCCTGTCGCACAGGCGATCGGCCTCATCCATGTAATGGGTCGTAATAATGACAGAGATCCCGAATTCCATGTTCAGGTTTTCGATATACTCCCAGAGATAGTTCCTGGTCTGGGGGTCGAGCCCGAGAGTAGGTTCGTCGAGGAAGAGGACTTTTGGCCTGTGCAAAAGCCCCCTTGCAATTTCGAGCCTCCTTCTCATCCCCCCGGAGAATGTCTTTACTAGTTCGTCCTTTCTATCGTCGAGACCGACGAGCTCAAGGAGCTCCTCAGTTCTCTCTCGCCGGGTATCCCCATGAATTCTGTACAGCCTCCCGTGAAAGTCCATGTTCTCCCATGCGGTAAGCTCTTCGTCGAGGCTCTGGTCCTGGAAGACGATTCCGATCGATTTCCTGACACCGTCCTCGTCGCCCGCAATGTGATGTCCGTTTACGAGGGCTTTTCCGGATGTTGCATCCGCCATTGTGGCGAGAATCGAGATCGTCGTTGACTTCCCTGCACCGTTCGGTCCGAGAAGGCCGAAAATTTCGCCTTCGTCAATTTCAAAGGATATGTTGTCGACCGCGGTGAAATCCCCGAATCTCTTTGTAAGGCTCTCAACTGTTACCGCTTTCATCTTCTGCCAGTCTCCTCAGTTCTTCCAGACATCTTCCAGTAATCTCTGTGGCTTTCGCCTCTTTTTCGGGTGGGATGTTCTCCAGCAGGTGATGGATATCTGAAAGGTTCTCCCATGCAGGTGTGTTGTTCCTGCCGAAGATCTCAGAAAAGATCTTCCTGAACATATACATCTTTTCACCGGCTTCTCTCCTGTGGCGGATTGTTCTTTCAAGGAGATCGTTACCCCCGTCTGTTATCTCGTATATATTTTTTGAGCGTGTCCCTGTCCCTGATATCCTGATCAGTCCCTCATCTTCCATCTTCCTGAGCATGGGGTAGAGAGTGCCTTTGCTGGGCACCCAGGTTCCTCCCGTCTTATCCGATATCTCTTTTATCAGGTCATAGCCCGTCTTCGGCTCCTTTCTTAGGGAGTGTAGGATATAGAGCCTGATCATTCCCCCGCGGCCGTGATGCCCACTCTCATTCCCGAATCTCATATGCCTGTGAAACCCGGGGATATCTCCGTCTCTGAATCTCATGGTGTCATTCCTGGTGCTGTACCTAATCGTGCTTTAACGAACAGTTCGTTAAAGTACTATTGATATTTTACTTATATATATTTTGCCAGCCGGCACAGGAAAAAAATTTATTATTTCTGGTTACAGGTTATCCCTGATATAATCGCAGAACCTTTCAATGTCTGAGAATAGTCCGGAATTTTCTCTTATCCATCCGATATTCCTGTTCCACCACTCAAACTCTTTAAGGAGTTTTACCTGTTCCTCTTTGAACCTGAGCCTCAACACCCGTGCAGGAACCCCGGCGACTATTGCGTAATCCGGAATGTCCTTTGTTACAACTGCACCTGCACCGATAATCGCACCGTCGCCGATCGTTATTCCGTCAAGGATAGAGCAGCCTGCACCTATCCAGACATCATTTCCTATCTTAATCGGGAGGCTTTCTTCGAAGATGGTTTCGTTAGTAAATGATGCAAGCGCTCCCGGATTCCATTTCGAGTAGAAGGCGGGGTGGGTCGCGACAAATGTGTTTGACGGGTGGAATCCGTAACCGATATTGTTGTGAAGGGCTATCGAGCAGAACTTTCCCATCTTCGTGTTGTGCATCCCGGACCAGGTATATGTATAGTCCCCGATCTCTGAGGCTGTGACACCAACCCCCGGGTGAATAACCACGTTCTTCCCCAGCCTGCATTCGGGTGAGACTGTTGCACCCTCAAAAATAATAGCACCTGGATGCTCCTTCATCAGTCTGAAGTTTAATGTTTTCCCCTCGTGATAAACTGCATACTGACCTATATATCCGTCTTTTAGGGCATCGCCCGAGAATGCGAACCGCTCGTCGTCCTCGTAATTCATATGAACAGGATTCGCTCTTCAAGATAATTATCCCTGATCCTTTATACTTTCCCGGAGCATGCCCGAAAAATGTATTAATTTATGCCCCTGAATTGATCTTTATGGAAAGGATAACTGAAGCGATAAGGGATGAACTGCGATCATTTCCCGATGAGGAAAAAACACCTGATTTTCAGCGCTTCTTTAAAGAAGAGGTCAAATGCTACGGGCTTAAGACCGCTCCTGTAACTAAACTCGGCCGGAGATACTGGGCGAAGATAGAGGATCTTGAAAAAGACGAGATATTCGCCTTATGCGAAGATTTGTTTTCATCCGGTTATACCGAAGAGGCGTTCATCGCCGCAAACTGGGCCGAAAAATTATCCGGAAGATTCGATGAAGAGGATATCGAAACATTTCGAAAGTGGATCGATTTGTATATCGACAACTGGGCCAAATGCGATACACTGTGCAACCACGCGGTGGGCGATTACATTATGAAATTTCCGGACAGGATCTTTGATCTGAAGGAATGGGCGAAATCCAAAAACCGGTGGCTGAGAAGGGCTGCAGCCGTCTCCCTCATAGTTCCGGCGAAGAAAGGAAAATTCCTGGATGATATATTTGAAATTTCGGACATTTTGTTCGAAGACGGAGACGACATGGTCCAAAAGGGCTACGGGTGGCTGCTAAAGGATGCGAGCATCACGAGGATGAATGATGTCTTTGAGTATGTCATTAAAAATAAGAAAAGAATGCCCAGAACAGCCCTCAGGTATGCAATCGAGAGGATGCCAGGGGAGATGAGGGCGGAAGCGATGAAAAAGGACTGGTGATCCACCGGATTAATTATTTCCTTAGATCGCAGAAATTATTATCCGGAATTCAGAAAAATGCAGATAAAGCCGCCTGACTCTAAGAGAACTCCGCCTGAGGAGAGGATAGAATCAGCGGTTGCAAAACTCCGTGCCGCAAAGACGAAAGGTGAGCTCGCCGAAGCGATATCATCCGAGGTCAGGAAGTACTCCATCTACGAACTGCAGGTGATCGGCGGACTGGTCAGGCGCGAGGTCGACAAACTCCCAAATCCGTATCGTGATAAAGTCCGGCCATACTTTCAACAACAACTCTTTGACATATACAACAGGCTAATGTCGATGCAAAGATCGGGGAAGTTTTCTGGGATGATGGGGAAGGTGAAAGATCCCTCGCTTTTCAATGAGTATCTTGACATGATCCCGGGAGGTTGCTTCAATGACCCGGAGACAAGCGGCACCGATTTCAACTTCGAAGACCCTGTAAAGGCGCTCTTTTACTATCTCTTATCCTGCTTTACGATGTTCGTCCTCGACGAGTCTGGCCACCCGGAGGGAACACCTTTTCCCGGAGGTTTTTCAGTTGAGAGAAGGGGGAATGAATACTACTGTCCGATTCGTGATAAAGAAGAGGGTGTTCCTTTTTCGATATGCAATTTTTGCCCCGCAAAACAGATGGAAGGGGTTTAATGATCTTTTATTCCAGGTCTATATAGGGACAACTATAATTTGGTTTAAATAAAATCTGTTAAAAAAATCTACCATATTCCATCACCGACTTTTTCATATTTGTCAAAAGTGCCGGTGCCATCCACTCTTATCGTAACTTCAACCCAGTCATGTTTAACCTTTTTACCGTCTTCATCGTAAACATATCCATGGGCGGTTTTTACATCTTCAAATCCATTTTCTTCGAGCATCTTGACTATGAGTAATGAGCGGTCTGTGCAGTCCCCTGTTTTTGTCTCCCAGGTTTTATAGGTTCTTTGTGGATGCCAGTGGAATTCATAGTCAAAGTTATGACGGACAAAATTTTCAATATTGACAACCGTCCTTGACTGGACTGTAACCATCAGTGATTTGGCAACCTCTTCTATAGTTGCGGCTTCCGGATTGTATCTTTTTGTCCCCTGATTGTCGATATCTTCGGTTGGAGATAATGCCCAGCTTTCTGTCTGTCCCGCCTGAACAATGCCTGACACAAGTGCTGACAGAAAAATGACCTCCAGAACTACACTGAAAAGTCTTTCTTTTTTGGATCTGCAACTTTTTTTTATTGCTTTACTGAATCTTTGCTGTATCGTCATTTGTTTTCACTGGATCTTGGAATCGTAATCTTCTCGTACAAAGCCTGGGCTTGATATTTTGAGCTAAAAACTCTGCCGGAGTGTGGAAGGCGGCATCCGTGTTCTTCAATTTTTTCAGTTGAACAGGTGTCTCAACTGTAAGAAATAATTTATTTTCTGTATATAAAAGAAGCAGTTTTCTGCACGTTTGAGAAATATTATTTCCAAATATTCCTAAAAATCTCTATAAAATGTTTAAAGATATGTAATATATGAAATGAATTTGACTCGGAGGCAATGTTTTATTCAGAATCGTCTGGTTAGCAGAAAAAATATATTTTTATATAATGTTTCTGTCCTACTTCATTTCACTACAACACCTTCCTTGGAAACAGATTATTATTACTTACTGCCTAAAGATCATCTTTGCAACCTTATGTTCATTAGTGTGATTTGATGACAGGGATTATCTATATGTTGGTTGTATATTCGGCCATCATATGTATGAACTGGTATCACCGGTAGATCTCCCGGCGGTCCTGAAGTATACCGGCAGGCTGATGATGGGTATGGGTGCGGTTCTTGCAGTGCCCATGGCAGTTGCCATCATATTCATGGAACTCTATACAGCTCTGGTCTACGGGCTCACCGGCGTCCTGATCATTTCCATTGGATATCTCCTTGAGAAAACCCTCCCGGAAGCTGAACTTGGATGGAAGGAATCGCTTGTAATCGCGGCGATAATATTCCCTTTTTTTGCATTGCTGAATGCCTTCCCTTTTGCCCTTTCGACTGGAATGGGCCTCTTCGACTCCTTCTTTGAAGCTGTTTCAGGGATAACTACAACCGGCCTTTCTGTTGCTCCCGCTGGTGCAGGCCCTGTCTTTCTTTTTGCAAGATCATGGCTCCAGTGGATCGGAGGAATTGGAATTGTCATTATCGTGCTTCTGGTATTTGTTCATCCCGGAACGAGTGCATTTCGTCTCTTCTCTGCAAATGTCAGTGAAAGCAGGATCCGGCCCAATGTTATTGCAACCGCATCGATACTGGTGAAGGTCTATCTTACCTTGACAGCATTCACCTTCATGCTTCTTATGCTCTCGGGAATGCCTCTTTTCGATTCGGTGTGCCATTCGCTGGCTGCGGTATCCACCGGAGGTTTTTCTACCGGCAGCGATTCGCTCGCATCATTTCCTGGTTTTTTCATTCCTTTTGTTATCTTTATCGGGTTCATGATGGGAGCGATCAATTTTGGACTCTATCCCCGGCTTTCAGGCGGGGTTAAGAATTTCTTCTCGGATATACAGTTCAGGTATTTTTTTCTCGTTCTTATCCTTGGCTTTCTTCTTCTTCTCTCAACAATGGTCGGGGAGGTGCCTCTTAGGGAAGCAGCTTCTGCATCTGCTTTTCAGGCTGCATCAGCCCTTTCGACAGCCGGATTCTCTACGATCGACATTGGGGCACTGCCGGACAGTTCAAAGGCCGTGCTGACTCTTCTTATGTGGATAGGCGGTTGTGTGGGTTCAACTGCGGGTGGGATAAAGATCCTCAGGCTGGTAGTCCTCTTTAAGGTTGTACACCTGGTATTCATCAGGTATTTCCTTCCGAAAGAGGCATTAACACCCCTCAAAGTAGGTGATGAAGTGATCGAATCCGGTCATGTCTACCATATACTGACCTATGTCATGCTCTATGCCCTTGTCCTCATTATCTCGAGCTTTATATTCCTGCTGCATGGAACCGGCCTTGATAACGCTGTATTCGAGGTGTCAAGCGCTCTGGGGACGGTTGGTCTTTCTACAGGACTCACCGGGCCCCTGATGCCCGATGTTCTTAAACTGACCCTGATCCTAGACATGATCCTCGGGAGGATCGAGATTATACCATTATGTATATTGCTATTCCCGCGAACATGGGTTAAGAGGTAGCCTGTATGAGAATAATCATCGTTGGAGCGACCCCGATTGGACTTGATCTGGCTCAGGTACTGATTAAGAAGGGTTACGAGGTCATTTTTATAGTCCGGGACGAAAAAATCGCCGAAAAACTCTCCGAAAGTCTCGACTGCACCGTAATTAACGCCGAGGGGACAAGGCCCGACACACTCGAAAAGGCCGAGGTCGACCGTGCCGATGCAATTGTTGCCTGTACTGATCACGATCAGGACAATATACTGATCGGAGTTGTCGCAAAGGGCTACAAAGTTCCGGAGATTATTATCATGACCGAGGACATCCAGTTCATGACCGTTGCAAGGAAACTTGGATTTCATCATGTCTTAAATCCGCCCCAGACAACATCGGCAATAGTTTACCATACACTCCGCGGGATCGATACAATTGAGCTCTCAACGATGATGAGGGGCGATGTAAGGTTCGTCAGTGTTTATGTACCCCCAAAACTCGATGGTGTTAAGTTGTCGGAGATCCCCCTTCCGGAGGGCAGCGCCTTCATTGGCCTTTACAGGAATGACCATTTTTCCGTTCATACAGTGAATCCTGAAATAAAGGACGGTGATGAGATCCTGATAGTCACGAGACTTGAGGATGTCAAAGATATTTATGACCGGTTCAGAGCTGAAGAGGGTAGTTGAACCGGCGCATCTTCGGTTTACCCTGGTTTAATGCAAATAAATATATCATTTCTTATCTTACGATCGAATAATCTCATAAAAGAGTGATTTTATGGTAAAATTAAAAGCTAAGATACTTGACATCGATTACAGGGGTGTCATAATCAATAGGAGCGATGCAAGGAAGATAGGGGTTCTTGACGGTGATCGCATCCAGATAATTGACGAGAGCACTGGTGTTTTTGTCCAGGCATTCGTATCGACAACCGAAAAAATGCTGGGGACCGGGGAGGTTGGTATATATCATCTTACCAATAAGAGGCTTAATGCAAAGGAAGGCGATGTTTATGAAGTCCGCTTTGCAGACAGGCCGACATCAATAGAATATATCCGAAAAAAGATGGATGGCGGGAAGCTGACCGCTGACGAGACCAATGCGATTGTTACCGACATCGTGGATGACATTCTCTCACCCGGCGAAATTACTGCATATATAACCGGATCGTATATACAGGGTCTTGATCTGGACGAGGTCGAGTACCTGACCCGGTCCATGGTCTCGACCGGTGAGAGGCTGAATTTCACATCCCATCCTATAGTCGACAAACACTCTATTGGAGGTGTTCCGGGGAACAAGATCTCCCTCCTTGTTGTTCCTATAATCGCCGCTGCGGGTCTGAAGATCCCAAAGACCAGTTCCAGGGCAATTACTGGTGCGGGCGGAACGGCTGATCTGATGGAGATCCTTGCACCTGTGACTTTCTCTGCAGAGGAAGTACAAAAAATGACCGAGAAAGCAGGTGGAGTGATTGTATGGGGAGGTGCGACAAACATCGCCCCGGCGGACGACAAGATCATCATATATGAATACCCGCTAAAAATCGATGCAAGAGGTCAGATGCTTGCGAGCGTAATGGCGAAGAAATATGCCGCAGGAGCCGACCTTGTCGTAATCGACATACCTGTTGGTCAGCATGCCAAGGTTACGACAGTCGAGGAGGGTCGAAAGCTTGCAAGGGAGTTCATCGATCTCGGCGATCGCCTTGGTATGAAGGTGGAATGCGCAATCACCTATGGGGAGTCTCCGATCGGCCATGCAATAGGCGTCAACCTCGAGGTGCGTGAGGCGTTGTTAATCCTCGAAGGGGCGGAGGTCCCGGGTTCACTTCTCCAGAAGAGTATCTCAATTGCCGGAATGGCACTTGAGATGTCGGGCAAAGCCCAGAACGGAGAGGGTGCGAATGTTGCCCATGAACTGCTCAAAAACGGAAAGGCACTTGAAAAGATGAAGCAGATTATTGAGATCCAGGGTGGTGACCCGAAAGTCAAAGCTGATGACATAACGCCCGGGAAACATTCATTCGATGTCAATGCACCCGAAACGGGATATGTTGTCGAGATGAACAACAGGGCGCTTATTACTATTGCAAGGACTGCAGGCGCCCCGCACGATGAAGGAGCCGGAATATACCTTCACAAGAAGAAAGGGCAGCATGTCAGGAAGGGCGAGCCGATCTTTACAATATATGCTGACCGTGAATGGCGGCTTGAAAAATCAATCGAGACCGCGAGGCAGCTGATGCCCCTGATAGTTGAGGGAATGCTTATCGATCGCATACCCTCCGGCTACTGGAGAACTGAGGTAAGATAGGGATATTTACCTGATATCCTCAAGATTCCACCCGAGATGGTCCCTGATAATGATATAGGCCATCTCCGGAGGTATCGCACCTTTTTCCGTAACGATCAGGTCGATGAAATCTGCAGGGGTCACGTCGAATGCAGGATTTCTGACAGTGACATTCTCCAGTTGTGCGGCTATCGGCCGGTCCAGGACCTCGGCTGTATCTCTCTCCTCGATCTCGATTAGATCGCCCGTGATTGTTCTTGGTGCGAACTTGAAAGTCTCCGCGGCGACCATCACGGGAGTTCTTGCCTCACGTGCGGCAAGTGCAATCTGGGAGGTTCCGATCTTATTCACGACGGCGCCGTTGACGGTCACTGCATCAGTCCCGATTACAAGGAGGTCGATCTTCTTCATGAAGAAGCGGGCACCCGAGTCGACGATGAAGTTCGTCTTAATCCCTGCATCATTTAATGCCCTGATTGTAAGAAGCCCCTGGTTCCTGGGTCTGACCTCGGTGGCAAAGACCTCCCTTACCTTTCCCTGCCTGTGTGCCTCTATTATGCACGCTATTGCTGCCTGCGAGTTACAGTGCGTCATCAGGGTTGCATCTTCCGGGATGTGTCTTGCTCCGATCTCCGCGATCTTTTGGAGGGCATCCTTTGAGTTGCGGATGAATTTCTCGCTGCTTGGCCTGATGCCTGCCCTTGCCTCAGCTATTGTGTCTGCATTCCTGACGCCCTTCATCACGATGTTAACAGCGTTCGGGAGTGAGACGGCTGTCGGCCTCGTGGCAAGGAGGAGCTCTGCGGCATTTTCCATCGCTTCTTTGAAGTCTGTCAGGGCGAGTTCTCCCAATCCTTCCCCATATTCACAGAGTGCTTCAACTGCAGATCTTGCAATCAGTGCCGCACCCCGTATCTCCATCGCCTTTATTTTTTTGGCAGTATCTTCAAGTGACATGTATCTAAAGATAAAATGACGGGTATGTAAATAGAATTTACGAGATTAAACATGTTTTAAAAAAAAAGGAACCCTTAATATATCAGGAGATCTCGAGATATTCAAACATAAATGCGTTCATTATCTCATCAGTGGTCTCTCCATCGGTACCGTATAACTCTGTAATGTATTCACGTGTCCATGATTCAAGATCGATTTCTTCGAATTTGTCAGGGTAGATCGCCTTTGCAGCAATCATAAGGTTGACAGGGAGTTCAAGCCTCTCCGATTTGCATGGCGTTGCTGCAAGAGAGTGAACTTCACCGGATTTAAGAGCGGTCATCTCCTGAATGTTGCCATATGCTTCTCCGTCATACAGCTGTCTTGGGGGATGATACCCGCTCCATGTACACAGGATGATCTTATCCGGGTCAAGTGAGATCATCTGTTCTTCAGATATCAGGTTTCTGCCGCTTTCAGTGTAGACATTGTTTGCATTTACTACATCCTCCATGAAGGAAACTTCTATTGTTCCACTTCCGAATGCATATCCTGCACCTCCTTTGTCACCTGCCCATGAAGGGGCTCCGAAGTAAAGGACATCTACTTTCTCTTCATCAGGGATTGTGCTCGTTCTTTCAATGATATAATCCACTCTTGATTTCATAGTGTCTACAATCTTTTCAGCCTCCTCTTCGTCTCCAAAGAGCTCTCCGAGGAGTTTAATTTCCTCATAAATGGTCTCTATACCGGGATCATCGTAGCATTCCGGGTATTTTAGCACTATAACAGGTATCCCCATGGATTCAAGCTGTTCGATGAATTTAGCTGTATTTTCCTCAGTTTCACCTAGATCTCTCATAATAAGCAGATCCGGGTTCAGTTTGGCGACAGTTTCAGCATTTGGCTCCCCGTAAGGGCCCCCGAACCCCCCGACATTCGTCAGATTCAGGATTTCAGGATAAAGCTATCCAGTTGTTGACTGTGTAATCCTTTCCGTTGTATACATAGGTTCCGGCTCCTGTTGGTTTTTGGTATACACTGGCACCGACTATCCTGTCGCTTTTTCCAAAGATGTACATCGTAGTGTCGATGAGGGAACGGCTCATTGCAACCACCCTTTGCGGATCTTTCGGGATAGTTACTTCCACTCCTCTCATGTCAGTGACTGTCTTATAACCGGAAGTTTGCTCAGGATTTATTATATCTGAATTGTCTGAATTTGCGGTACAGCCGGTTGCAAAAGCAACTGCAATCAACAGGATAAAGAGAAAAGGATGTGTATTTTTTTTATTTGACATATTCATCACCCGCAGGTAGGGCATTCTTCTATACACCAGTCCATCCATTGTGCGGAAAGCAGCTCTTCTGCCATTGTCTGGTCCACATCATAAACATTCATATAGAAATCAATAAGCCATTCTTCAAGAACGATATCTCCGAATAATTCCGGATATGCTGCTTTTGCAATTACTATGATGTCGATGGGATATTCCAGTCTCTTTGCACAGTTACATGGCTCCCACGGGAACGAGGAGATCCTTCGGTTCTTTATCGCTGAAATCTCCTGCAGGTCCTGGTAATACGGTGCGGAGTAAAGCTCTTCAGGGGGATGGTAACCGGATGCAGTCCCGAGAATGATTACGTCAGGGTTGATTGCAAGCATCTGTTCGGCCGAGAAGACTACAGAATTGCCCGGCTCCTGGTAGGCATTCTTTGCATGAGCTATCTCTTCTATGAAATAGGATTCAATTGTGTCGGTTCCCTTGACACTGCCTGCACCCCCGCTCTGCCTTGTTTTTGGAGACGCTCCGAATGCAAGGATTGTTGGTTTTTCCGAATCCGGTATATCTTTTGTTCTTTCATATATCATTTCTGTCTGTGATTCAAGATAATCGGCGAGTTCTGAAGCTTTTTCTTCCTTTCCAAATACAGATCCGATGATTTTGATCTCGCCTGATATTGTTGTCAGGTCAGGCTCGTCAAAGCAGGGATGGGCTTTGAGAACCACTACCGGAATTCCGAGCGATTCCATTGTCTGGATCGACTTCTGGACACCTTCATCTTCCATTGATCGCAGGGTACATGAACCTATGCGGGCTATAACCACGTCCGGATCGAGGCCGGCAAGTGTTTCATAGTTTATTGCCGAACCGGATTCTCCGACCCTTGTAATATCCATTATCCATTCCCTGTTAAGGTAGGTCACGGGATTCATGCCGTCTTTATATTCGTAACTCTCACCGCCGGTTGTCGGGTAGGTATAATTGAAGTTTCTCTGGATACACGATGATCCAACCCCGACGATTTTATCCTCTTCTCCAAGAATGGTCATAACTCCCTCGATCAGGCCGTCGGAGATTGTAACTACGCGTTTAATGTCTACTGGCACCTGGACCTCAACTCCGCGGGAGTCGAGAACGGTCCTGAAATCTCCATTTTCACCGGATACAGCCGCCTGATCTGACTGATCTGTGCATCCTGTACACATTATCACTATCGCAACCAGAATCATGACTATAGCAAGAATCTTTTTCATTTCATAACCTCCAGTCTGAGTTTTTTGCTTACGTAATCTTTTTCTGAAATTTTTTGTCTATTTCAGGGATTCCAGGGTTCCTGCTATCTTTCCGATAGCCTGAATTTGGATATCCATTTCCTCTCCTCTGAGACCCTTGTTCAGGATCTCGCCATCTGCCGGGATTTCTCCGAGTATTTGGGATGGGTCAGAGATCTTTTCTTTTATAATGGCAGAGGTCTCCCGATCTGTTTTATTGAGTATTAAATACAGTGGAATATCCAGCCCTTTTGCCATCTCCGATATTTTTTCGGATAATTTAACCGATTCATTGGAGGGATCAAGTACAAGCAGTATAAAGTCTGCATGCCGGTCTATCCCACGACCAAAGTGTTCAATCCCTGCTTCGGTATCAGTTATGACGACATCGTCTTCTCCAAGTGAAAGATTTTCAAAAAACTGGTTTGCCAATATACCCATGGGGCATGCACAACCTTCACCTGCATCATGGATTTTGCCGATTGCTACAAGAGAAATTCCGTTTTTATGGCTGACATAGTCTTCCGGAAGATCCCCGAGGATCCATTTAGTCTTAAAAATCTTTACTTTGGATACATCCGGCATTGCAGCCATTATTTTTTCAGTAATGACTTTCTTACCACCAAAGTATTCCATCAAATCCTTCGGGCTGTCGGTACCGAGTATGGAGTAAAGCCCCATATTGGATTCATCCGTATCGACAACGAGTACATTCTTCTTCTGCCTGGCGTATTCGTGAGCCATCAATGCAGCAATGGTACTCTTTCCGCTTCCACCTTTTCCGCATATTACAATCTTCATTTTCACCATGTCCTTAATATAAACTGGTTCTCATTTTCCGGTCTCCCACCAGAAGGCGGTGCCGGTGTTGATTTCAGAAAGTGCATAACCGTCTTCATCCTCTACGAGATTTTCACTAAGAAAATTCCTGAGAATGTCTTCCTGTTCTCCGTTTTCGACATTGTATGCCAGAATCAATTGGGAAACCGCAGAATCGAGGTCAGGAAAATGATTGTTGCTTTCAATCTCCTTAACTCTGATATTCGGGTAGATTCCCATCGAATAGAGTACGTTATAGATAATGTCAGCCTGGGGAGTGTAGCAAAACACCTTTCCGTGAAGTTCCGGCCAGAGTTTTACGAAACCTCTTTCCCATGACGGAATCCCGGAGATCCAAAAAATGTAGACCCATTTTGATGAGATATCACACATCATCCTGATGGATTCGCTCAGGTTTTGCATTCCAAGAGAATATGATGCAAAAACCAGATCATAGGGTCCGTTAAGGTCTGTGGAAAGGTCAATATCCTCCCACTTTTTTCTTACAATATCAAGGTTCTTTATGCCTTTTTCTGCAGCATATTCTTCCATAACATCTGCCATTCCGGGTGATGGTTCAACAGCTGTTACATGTTTTACATAACCGGCAACCGGTACCGCGATCGTTCCAGGGCCGGAACCAATGTCGAGGACTCTTAGCTCCGGCGAAAGGGGGAGGTTTTTAAGGATAAATTGCGCACGTTTGGGATTTGTCAATGAATTTTTGAGAAACCATCTTGCTTCTTCTTTGCTCTCCCATATTGTGGCGCACTCTCCAAATGCTCCGGAATTTATATTTGCCCCGTTCACTTCATTCCAGATCGCATCCCAGTCGATGCCATAGTAATTCTTCATAGGTTTCCCCGTAATCTCCTCAGTTGCTTTTAGTCAACGCACCAGTCCATCCACTGGGCTGTCCGCAGTTTTTCTGCTGTTGTCTGGTCCACATCGTAGACATTCATATAGAATTCAAGAACCCAGTCGTCAAGTGCTAGGTCTTCGAAAAGTTCAGGATATGCTGCTTTTGCGATTACTATCACGTCAATAGGATATTCCAGCCTCTTTGCACAGTTGCACGGAGTCCATGGCAGGGACATTACACGTCCGTTCTTAACAGCCGAAAGCTCCCTTAGCGATGAATAATATGTGGCATCTGTCAGTTCACCCGGAGGGTGGTATCCCCACGCAGTACAAAGTACAATGACATCGGGGTCGAGGGCAAGTACCTGTTCCGTGTTGACGATCTGGAATGTACCTACATCAACCTGATAGGCGTTTTTGGCATTGACTACATCCTCTATCATATAGGATTCAGTTGTTGCGAGACCCTGTACTACTCCTGCACCCCCCTGTGCACGGTGTGTCGGAGAAAGACCGAACATAAGAACAGACGGTTTTTCATCTTCGGAGATACCGGATGTACGCTCTTCAACCAGTGCAACCTGTGATTCCAGGTATTCTGCAATCTCAACTGCTTCCTCTTTTTTGCCGAATACATTGCCTATTATCTCGATTTCGTCTGAGATCTGGGTGAGGGTAGGCTCACTGTAGCAGTTGGGGCTGTAAAGGACTATGAGCGGGATTCCGAGAGATTCAACCGTTTCTATTGTTTTCTTTGCAGTTTCACTGTCCTTTTCCTGAATTGAGCAGCTTCCGAGCCTGAGGATTACCACATCAGGGTTTAATGACGACAATGTCTCGTAGTTCATTGCCGCACCCGACTCCATGACGAGCGGGAGCTTTTTTATCTCCGGATTCAGCACCTGCATAACGTTGCATCCTCCCGAGCCGTTTACATAGCCCCCGTCATCCGTCGGGTAGGAATATGTCCAGTCTCTCTGGATACAGGAAGACCCGATTCCTACTAAGGTATCCTCTTCTCCCAGGGCATACATAACTCCCTCTACCAGGCCGTCCGATACCGTTACAACCCTGTTTATATCCGACGGAACTTCAACAGCAACACCGCGGGAATCGGTTACCGTCCGGTACTGGTCCCCTGTTGTCTTCATAACTTTCTGCTCTGTGTCCTGACCTGTACAGCCGGCGAATACCGCCGTCAGCAACAGCGTTGCAAGGACCAGTGTAATAATACATACCTTTTTCATAGTTTACTCTCCTAGAAATCCTCTTCTATCGTCCAGTCGAGCCAGTGCACCGAACGCATGCTCCTGGCAGTCTCTTCGTCTATGCCATACAGGTTCTGGTAGTATTCCAACACCCATTCACTTACCCTGATATCCTCAAACCGATCCGGATATGCGGCCTTTGCAATGATCATAAGATCTATCGGGCATTCCAGTCGCGAAGCGTCACAGTTGCACGGTGTCCATGGTAGTGAATAGACATGGTGTTCTTTGACTGCCGACAACTCCTGGAGATTTTCATAATAAGGTGCACTGTATAACTCGCTGGGAGGGTGATAGCCGGAGGACGTCGGGAGGATGATAACATCCGGGTCCAGTGCGAGCACCTGCTCTGCGTTTATAACACCTGTATCAGAGTCGTACCTTGTCACAGTGAATGCATTCGCGGCATTGGCGATATCTTCGATATAATACGCAATTATGGCCCCCCTGACATTGCCTGCTCCACCTGCCTGTCTTGACTTGGGAGATAATCCCAATGCCAGTACCCTTGGTTTTTCCTCTTCTGAAACATCCGCCGTGCGTTTCTTTATCATTGTAACGGAATCCTCAATTGTTTCAACAATATCTTCAGCAGCACTTTCCTTGCCAAATACCTCGCCGATTACTCTGATTTCATCTGAGATAGTGCTTATATCAGGATTTTCATAGGTTGGAGGTGCATTGACGACTACCGTGGGGATTCCCAGTTTTTCAATTCTATCTATGTTCTTGTTAAGACCTTCATCATTCAGCCCCCATGAAGCAGCACATGATCCTCTCCTGATGATCACGACATCCGGCTCAAGAGAAGCCAGTGTCTCATAGTTGATGCCGGTTGATGACTCCTGAACGAGAGGCAGATCCTCAAACCGGGGATTGAGGTACCTTACAGGATTCATACCGTTAGAATAGGTATAATTCGATGAAGCATCGGGGAAAGTGTACTCATAAGACTTTTGGATACCTGAAGATCCCAAACCAACGATCTTATCTGATTCTCCCAGAATGGTCATGACCCCTTCTACAAGGCCATCATCAATGGTCACAACTCTCCTGATATTTACCGGAACCTGAACTTCTGTCCCACGCATATCGACAACTGAATGGTACCCGGTTCGGGCAGTAATCTGGTCTGCTGTGGTCGAGGACTGTTCTGCCCCGGTACATCCTGCACTGAGCACGAGTAACAAGGCTAAAATCAGGGCGAAGGCCGTCAGGCCGTGGATATCAGAAGTTCTCATCCCTCCACATCCCACCAGAGCCTGACTCCCGTGGTAGTACCGGGAAGTATATAGTGACCGTTCTCCTGTTTAAGCGATTTTTTCAGGTAATCGTTAAGGACCGATTCCTGTTTGGGAGTGGATATGCCATACTGATCTTTAAATTCCTGGAAGGCGGTGTCATAATCAGGATATTTTGAATCATTGTTAAAAACTCCTGATTCGACATTAGGGTAGATATCCATTGAATACAGGAGATTGAAGAGAACATCCGCCTTGGGGCCGCATGAATACTCTTTCCCGTAGAGGTCAGGCCACAGGTCTATCATTCTCTGCTCCCATGCAGTGATGCCGCCGAACCAGAAGAGACAGACCTTCCCGGATGCAACGGCGATCATCTTTTCTATGGATTCCTTAATGTCAGGCATTCCAAGTGAATGGGAGGCAAACACGATGTCATACGAATCCCGGAGGTCAATATCGGGATCAATATCCTCCCATTTTTTCCTGACAACATCAAGATTGGAGATCCCTTTTTGAGCAGCATAATCGATCATCACGTCTGCCATTCCGTTTGATGGTTCGACTGCCGTCACATGCCCGGCCACTTCGGCCAATGGAACGGCAAGTGTTCCCGGCCCTGCACCCACATCAAGAATGCTGGACTGTTTTTTCGGCTTCAGGATTTCAATAACTCCCTGTATGCGTCCGGGATTGTTGTTTGACCGGTCAAGGAATTCCCTGGCTTTCTTTTTGGAATCCCATATAGTTGCACAGTCCCCTCTTCCTCTTGCTTCAATGTTTATTTCATACTGCTGTTTCCAAACTTCGTTCCAGTCGATAGAATTGTAATTCATTAGTTGTACTCCTCTGTTTCATGCTTTTGTTTCGAGAATTTCACATTGGCTGTAAGTTTCTTCAGCGCCAGGATAGATGCTGGATTTTTCAGATGCCGGTGCAATGCTCCTGGGCATTACGATCTGAATGTCTCCTGATTTTCGAACCGAGCAGGTATCGGCATATATCATATCCAGTATATCTTCATTGATTGTAATTTCAGGCGGACCGTCGGCGACAATACCGTCTTTTGATACCACTATCACCCTGTCGCAGAACCATGCCACGTGGTTGGGATCGTGACTGCAGGCAAGGATTGTCTTCCCTTCTGCTGCAATGTCTTTCATAGTCTCCCAGATCTTCATCTGGTTCTGGAAATCAAGAGCGGATGTGGGTTCGTCGAGAAACATCATGGGCGTATCCTGGGCTATTGCTCTTGCCATGAGTACCATCTGCCGTTGTCCCCCTGACAGCTGGTTGTACGGTCTGTCAGCAAGCTCAGATATTTCGAGCTGTTCCAGAGCATCAAGTGCAATCTCTTTATCTCTCCGCTTAACACCAAAAAAGCCCCCAAGATGGGGTGTTCTCCCCATCAGAACCACTTCTCTTACGAGATATGGAAATGGTGGTTTGTGCTCCTGGGGTACATAGGAGACGACTTTTGCAAGGTCTTCAATAGATCTTTTCGTAGTGTCTTCCCCTGCCATATGGACAGATCCTGTGTGATATTTCAGGAATTTAAGGCAACACTTGAACAGGGTGGTTTTTCCGCACCCGTTCGGCCCGAAGAGTCCGCAGAGCTCTCCTTCGTTTACAGAAAACGAGATCCCCGATAATACGGGAAAATCACCGTAATTGAAATGAATGTCTTTTACATGAAGCATAACCAATCACCCGAATATTACTCTCCCTTTGTGTCTCAGCAGATAACAGAGATAGGGAGCTCCAAGAATCGATGCAATAATTCCTACCGGAATTTCAGAAGTGGTAAGTGTTCTTGCCAGTGTGTCGCAGATGATCAGGTAAATTCCACCCATCATCATGGATGCCGGGATTATGAACCGGTTGTCCGGTCCGAGGATCATCCTTGAAGCATGAGGCATCATCAGGCCGACCCAGGCAATAATCCCTACGAGCGATACTGCAAAAGCCGTAATTGCAGTGGCAATCGCCACTACTATGAATTTGTACCTTTCAGGGTTAACTCCGAGGGTTCTGGCCTCGTCATCTCCCATTGACAGGATATTAAGTTTCCAGCCCAGTGCCCACAATATTAAAAATCCTACTGTGACGATGGGAGCTATCATCCAGATATCATTCCATGTTGCATAATAGAATCCTCCCATTAGCCAGAACACAATCTCTCTTAAGGCGGTATCATCTGAGATATATTTCAACAACGATACAAGTGCCGAGAAGATGGATCCTATGATCACACCGGCAAGGATCAATGTAACTATCGGAGTTTCTCCCCGGACACGGGCCAGGGTATATGCCATTGCAACCGCCAGTGCCCCAAATGCAAATGCGGAGAGCTGAATTGAGAAAAAGATTGCCGGAAAGACGATTCCCAGGGCTGCACCAAAGGCTGCTCCCGAAGATACACCGAGGATATAGGGTTCTACAAGCGGATTCCTGAAGACGCCCTGGAAGACCGCGCCTGCAATGGCAAGGGCACCGCCTACAAATATCGTAAGCAGTATTCTTGGGACGCGGATATCCCAGATGATGGTATTATGAAGCTTTTCGATATTCGATGTGTCTCCGAATGTAAGGTGGGTTAATATTGTAGTATAGACATTCTGGATCGAGATTTCATAGGCTCCCATAACCACTGCAACAAGTGCAGATACAAAAAGAATTCCGGCAATTACAATCAGAATTATAATTTTTTTGTATTCTGAAAATCCTGCCACATCTTCATAGCCCAGGGATTCCAGAATTTTTTTTATACTGGCGATTTCTGTCATAAGTTATCACTTTGCTTTCTAATACTGGACGGAATTTAAATGGAGTCTATGGATCTATGTATTACTTTTATCTTAAATATTATTATTTCTTAATATTGAATGTCTAGTTTAAACTTTTTACGTAAGCTAAAATAAAAAACTTAATTTATTTATTGCATTTATCTTAAATAATGCTTAACAAAAATTGCAAAATATTTTCATTTTTATTGCTATTTGCTATTGTCGCTCTGTTATTTACAGCAGGCTGCACAGGTGGCGATAACACTCTCGATACAGGCGCCGAATCCGGTTTAAGGACAATAACCGATATGAGGGGTGTTTCTGTAGAGATCCCTGAAGATATTGAAAGGGTGGTAATCGTTGATGATGGATTCGTAGAAGGATTGATGTATAATTTTGGTATAGAGGATCGCATTGTAGGTCTTGGAGGGGAGTGTCCCCGGAAAGTGTATGAATACTCCTTTGAAACTTCTGACGGTGAAACATACAATTATTCTGCCGGGATGAATCCTGTTAGATATCTTATGCCGTGGCTTGTGGATATACCACTGGTAACTGACGGAAGCACAGGTATCAATTATGAAACCCTTGCATCTCTCGATCCCGATGTAGTCATAATAAGGGAGGGTGCCTCATCCTTCAGGGCAGGAAGTGATGAAAATCTCCAGAAGACCTTTGATACACTTTTTTCCCTTGGCATCCCGACAGTCGTCCTTGTAGGTCCGCCCTTCCAGGAGAATCCTGATATTGAAAACATCGATCAAGAGATAATGCTTGTTGGCGAAATCTTCGGCAAAGAACCTGAGGCAAAGGAAATTGCTGATTATTTGAATTCCCAGGTGGCTGTTATCCGCGAGAGAACCGCGGATGTCTCTGAAGACGAGAAACCGAGAGTAATGCAGTTTGGTCTGTCTCCAAGAGCACGACAGGGAGGAGGTGCCGGTATGGCATGGGGACTTGATACTATTGAATCGTACTTCATTGAGGATAATGCAAATGCAAAGAATGCATACGAGGGTTCAGGTGCATTCGTGGTAATCTCAACAGAGCAAATTCTCGATCTGAATCCTGATGTAATACTTCTTCCTACCGCACAGGGTTATCACCCCGCAAAGGAGCTTTATACTGCACCATATTACGAGAACTTACAGGAACTGTCCGCCGTGAAAAACCAGCGTGTATATGCTCTCCCCTGGACGCCTTATAACTGGGCAAAGAGACTGGAATACCCGATCGAGGCTATGGTTATTGCAAAGGCTTCGTATCCTGACAGATTTGCTGACATCGATGTTTCTGAATGGACACTGCATCTGTATAAAAATGTTTATGGAGTAGATGAAGAGACTGCACGTGAACTCAGGTCTGTTCAGTGGCTGGACTGGATGGAAGAGATGGGATTTTAATTCTGCTGTCCCTTCTTCCACCCCTCCACTTTTTCAATCAGATCAAGCGGCCTTATAATTGAGAATTCAGCCTCTCCCGGATAGATATGTCCACTGCTGCCGTCGAGGGTTATTGTGTCCCCTTCATGGAATTCTTTCCCTCCTATGAAGCATCTTTTCTTTGAAAGTTCGATCTCAAGCTCTTTGCAGTTGACTATACATACCTTTCCCATCTGTCTTGCAACGACTGCAGCGTGCGAAGTCCTTGCACCCCTGGCCGTGAGGATGCCGGAAGCCGCTGCGATCGCCCCAATATCATCGGGAGAGGCATATTCCTTTACGAGCACCGATTTTCCGGTTTCAGCAAAAAAAACGGATTTTTCCTGCCCAAATGCGATCTTCCCGGATACAACACCGAGAGATGCTGAATCCCCGGTGGCCGCGGGTTTTTCTGCCGAATTCACAGTTTCGACGAATATTCTACTCGTATTTATATCCCTGATATTATCCAGGCCCTCATCTATGGATATCAGGCCCTCTTCAACCATATCTGATGCTATCTTCAGAGCAGCCAGTTGAGCACGTTTGCCCGGTCTTGTCTGGAGAATAAAAAGCCTTCCATTCTCTACGGTAAATTCAAAGTCCTGCATGTCCCTGAAATTTTTCTCGAGTTGTCCTGCTGTTTTTTTAAGTTCCTGGTATATTGGCCCCATACGGGTAATCAGTTCATCACGTGAGGTCCCGGCTTCATATCCGGATACCACGTCCTCGCCCTGTGCCCTGAATTTGAAATCGACCACGATCCCCCTGTTACCTGTCCACGGATTTCTGGAAAATGCCACTCCAGCACCCGAATTGGAATTAAGATTCCCAAATACCATAGACTGGATTGTAACTGCCGTACCTCCGGGACTGTCAAGTTTATGGATCTCCCTGTATGATCTCGCCTTTTTTGACATCCATGAATCAAGGACTGCCTTCACACAATAATCGAGCTGTTCATAGGCATTCTGGGGAAAGGGCTTCCCGCTCTTCTTTTGCAGCAGGGTTTCATAGTTTTTCGCCAGTTTTCTCAGGGAATCAAAATCAAGCAGGCATTCGTCGTTTATTCCTTCTTCCTGGAGTGTTCTCCTGAGAAGATCCCTGTAGAGTGCAGGCTCATGGCCAAGGACAATCACTCCGTAATTTTCCAGCAGTCTCCTGTATATGTCCCAGGCAAACCCCGGGTTCCCGGTTTTCAGTATCAGGCCTTCGAGAGACTGGGCGTTCATGCCCACATTCAGCAGGGTGTCCATTACCCCTGGCATGGATACAGCCGCACCCGAGCGGATCGACAGAAGAAGCGGCTTTTTTGAGTCCCCGAATTTTCTTCCCGTACACTCCTCGATAAAAGTGATTCCTGTTCTGATAAGTGATTCCAAATCGTCGGGGAGTGTACAACTTCCATAATAATATTCGTTGCAGATCGGCACTCCGAGGCAGAACCCCGGGGGGACCGGGATGCCCATGACAGACAGTTTGGAGAGATATGCAGCTTTATTTCCAAACACTTCATTTTCCCCGGTCCTTTTCTCGTTTCCGCCAAAAAACAGAATCCTGTCAGAATCATCATTCATAATCTTCATTCTCAGCTGATGAGGTTTTCAAGAATCGTATCCCTCGTCAGGAAGGCTGCCTTCATGAGCGAGTTCATCGACTCCTCCATCCCCCGGGATATTTCGGACGCCGTTACCGCTTCCCGGTAGTCTGAACTTCTTGTAATAATCATGGTCTGGACACTCCTGTGGGCCTTGTCGCATTCCTCTTCGAGGCGGACCACTTCGTCAACAGAATATAGAAAGTCCTGCATCTCCTGGTAATTGCATTCCCTGTGGATATATCGGGATGCGTAGAGGGTTTTTAAAAATTCCTGTGTTCCCTTGACAACGATCTCTGCCATTATAATCATTTCATCCAGTATCTCCCTGTTCATTATCAGCGGAGGATCGAGAGCGCAAATCGAGGCACTTTCCTCCAGATAATCAATGGCATCGTCCGAGAGGGTAATTAGTTCGGAATAAAACCGGGAATTTTTCACTTTTTTCGTGATTGCCCGGACTCTGTTAACAATCTCGTCTGCACGGGTTTCCCATCTCTTTGACCTGATTGCATTTGTTACATGGACCCGTTCATCGGGTTTATAACCGATATGGATTATCGACTGCTGAAGGGCAACTGCGGTTTCAACCACAAAAGATGCATGTTCGCAGCACATATCAAGCAGGTCTTTTCTGACTGAATGGAACTGTCGCAGAAGTCCTGCTTTCATTTCATCCCTAATAAACTGGCGCGGCCGGTCTTCAAGTAGTCTTTTTGCCGCGGTCATCAGCGCCCACCTGAAGTAATCGGCTGTTCTCTCCCTTCCGAGTGAGAGATGCAGCGGTTCGCCGTATCTCATCGGGATATTTGAGGCAAGTTCCAGCCCTTCAAATATAATCTCTTCACCGCCAAGTTCCAGAAAGCCCCTGTGACCGTATTCTTCCAGGGCCGCCCACCTGAGGATCTCTATAATATCCGTGTTCTTCAGGAAGAGCCGGATCTTTTTCCGTGCCTTGTTCCAGTCGATTAGAAAGACTATCTTTGATCCCAGGTAACAGAGGAATTCTCCTTTCTCTTCATCTGAGGCGGCACTGAATGATGCAACTGTCATATAGAAACGGTCATCTTCAAAAAGGTCCTCCCTGCTCTTAGATGTTATCTCACTCCAACTGACACCGTATCCGGGAAAGAGACTCTGGAAGAACCTGAGCCGCGATATATGTACATCGGTATAGGTCATCGAGACGTATTTTGCAGTAACATTTATTACGATCACGTGTGCATCTGTCTCCCCTATATCATTCTGGATGACAAGTTTTTCTCCAGCTCTCGTTGCAGTTGTGCCAAGACCTGGATGATCGAATTTAAGAGGTTTTGTACTGTTCAGACCCTTCATGAAGGCCCTGACCATCTGCCGGTCCCATTCCCCGAGAAGGTAAGTTCTCGCACCGTCGATCTCTTCGCCTGAAAGGTCAGCCTGAACCCTGTTGAGCGCTTTGTGCACATCTATGACAAGCAGGTGGAGACTGTCACCTTTTTTCCTGTTTCCGGAGGTGATATCGGCAATCGTTTCTTCGCTTATGACATCCCCTGGAATTGCGGGAATCTTTTCTTCCAGAGCACTATACCTGCTGTTGAAACCGTCATTTTTTTCCCTTCCGTTTATCGCAAAAGGACGGAGCATCTTCTCCATATTATTTTTTACCGAATCGATAATTCCCTGCACTCCGGGTACGAAGTACTGCCCTTCTTCTAGAAGCTGCGATTCGGCGGCAATCCTGTCGAACGATTCATCAGTTTCACCTGCATTCTCCCTTTCGTATCTCAGGTCGGGAAAACTCCTGTCTGGATTGTCTGCGTGAGATTTCGCCGACTGTAATAATGTAAAATAATATTTTATCCTGTCATTTGCAGCAAGAGCGGAGTTGACGAGAACCGGAAGTAACAGGCTGTCTTCTCCGATTTCCTTTATAATATTGTCTTTGCCTGCCGTCTATTATCCCTCCGTTTTTCCGGTAATTTACCTACCTGTCATCATGAGATATATATTTTAGGTAACACAATGTAAGGCCGGAATAGTCTTTGAAAGAAGGGAAAATATTATAAACTCATCAGGTAATCTGACCTGCAGACGAGATTCTTTTCAAATATTCCTTTATAGTGAACATATACAGTGACTTTCCCGCCGTTGTTAAAAGCCCTGATTTCTGCATCATAAATCTTCCTGACAGGCTTTAATCCGAATTCGTTGAATAAGGCGAGTGTATCTGAATAAAAGGTGATCTCCTTTTCAAGAAATGCCTTTTCATATCCGATTGTATCCTCCGCGGCCTGCAGGCAGTTGTCATCAGGGATTTCAGTGTTGTATTCTCCATGCTCGTTCAGCCCGGAGATCTGTCTCCAGTCGAGCCTGTCGTCATCACCGTATTCGCGGTGGAGCATATATGGGTATATCCTGCAGATGGAAAACCGGTCCTCGTAGATGGTGCATCTGTTTTCCCTGAGAAAGATGCACTCCCCGTTCTCATTTGATTTGAGAGAGTAGCCGGAGACATAAAAATTCCCGTCCTGATCGCAAAGCTCAAAGTAGGGTGCCGGGACGATCGCCTCCGGCCTGAGCGCCTTCACTCTCTCCGTATCGTCGTCGAGGAGGAAGACGTGGCCGTTGAACTCGTTCGTGCAGCACTTTCCGCAGAGAGTGCAGGAGAACCCGACATCCCTGATGGTTGAGCAAAGCTCCTCTATATCGTATTCCTTAAGGAGGCGTAGCTCCTCTTCAAGTTCGCAGGTCTTTTTTTTAATTCCTTTTAT
>JAFGKW010000016.1 GCA_016928355.1 Methanomicrobiaceae archaeon | reverse complement strand
TTATGACTCCAGGGAATTATCAGTATTTATATTATAGATTTACAACCAATAACCGAATATGACAGAGTTTGTCTGTACATTCTGCGGGAGATGTTGTATGGGTATGGGCAGATATGTAAAAATCACCGGGATCATGGGTGAAGGGAGATATGCTGCACGGCATGAACTTTCCAAAGAGTCATTCTTTGCGACTCTTGACAGGGATTTCAGGGGAAAATTCAATCCCTTCAACAGGGACACTCCTCCTGAGTGGTGTCCGTTTTTGTTAGAGAGTGATGAGGATGGAAATTACCTGTGCTCAATCCATGATTCTGCTCCTTCGTTCTGTAAAAATTTCAAATGTTGCACTTGCAGAATATTCAAAATAGATGGGAGTCCTGCCGGATTGGTAAAGGGAAGATCGACTCTTGTCACGGATGATTTAAAATTGAAAAAAATGTGGGATAATGCCGTAAATGCAGCTTTAAATCTGGATTTAGAGGGACAGAAAGTAAAAATTGCCGAAATTATTAAAGATTCGGGTTATAAAGTCGATTATTATGAATGATAACAAATCTCGTATCCTGGAGGTTGAGGTAGGGAAAGTTCTGTGCCTTCCGAAAAAGAGAGAACCTGTTGAAAAATGCATTTTCTGTGTACATTCAAAGAAAATACATGAGGCAGGAGTCTGGAAGATTTCTCCTGCAAGA
Organism: Methanomicrobiaceae archaeon; assembly: GCA_016928355.1. Classification (GTDB taxonomy): domain Archaea; phylum Halobacteriota; class Methanomicrobia; order Methanomicrobiales; family Methanomicrobiaceae; genus Methanolacinia. Next base: position 6,279 of record JAFGKW010000016.1, on the reverse strand, counting down.
GCATATTGTGTTCTAAACAGAAGTGATGATAAGGTCAATATTGAAAAAGCCGATGCCATAGAATGTGATGATATAAAAGGAGAGGGGTACAGAAGTATTCTGAATGTTATCAGCTGAGTTTATTTAAAAAAAACCTTTTTTTCTGGGTTTGTCCTTTTTATCCTTTGGCAGGATCTCAATGATATGCCTGCTGTTTGATTCAGAAATGATCTGGATGTCGTGTATCTGGTTTTTCATCTCATGCATCATTCTCTGGAGATTTTCCAGATCCTTTCTTATTTTATAAGATTCTTCATAAGATCTCTTATTTTCAATTTTGATCTCACCCCCGCCTTCAGTAAAATTAATTCCGGCTTCAACAAGTTCAAGTATTGCTTCTTCTCTTTTTATCCCCCTAATCTTTGAATATTTGTCTATTCTCTCCATTATATCAGGATCAACTGAAAATGATTGTCTCATAACCAAATCTCTCACACCCTACAAATAATAATATGAATAGTGTATAGTAAATTTATTTATTAAAATAATCGAGAACGTCGTCAACATTGACATTTTCTTTAAATTGTTTATACAGTTCTTCAAAGGCATTTTGGATTGAAGTCTCAGGTAAGTTTTCGGTACTGAATTCAAGGCCTTTTTGTTCATAGAGATGATTCATGAGTGCACAAATCATATCATTATTATTGAAAAGTCCGTGCATATATGTGCCAATAATAAGTCCGTCCTGTGATACTGCCCCGTCACCTTCGAATGCTTCAGTGACATCATCTCCAAGGTTTGTTCTTCCCATATGGATCTCATAACCGGATGCTTCGTCAATTTTTGATAAAACAGGGTATTTTCCTGATGACTTTCTCCTGACTTTTATGGTGGTCTTATCATATGTTGAAAACTCGGTTTTTATATCAAGAAGGCCAAATCCATTCTCATTACAGGAATTTCCTGATTCTATGCCTGAATCAGTAATCTCATTTCCAAGCATCTGGAATCCGCCGCAAATACCGAATATCAGGATTTTACGTTCTATCATTTTTTTTAATTTTTTATCAAATCCCAGAGATTTTAACTTTTTAAGGTCATCAATAGTGTTTTTTGTTCCCGGGAGGATAAGGCAGTCTATATGGTCGAATGAGTCTGAAGGGTCGATATAATGGATATCGGCATATCTCTCAAGTGGCTCAAAATCACTAAAATTAGAGATCCTATCAAGTTTGACAACTCCGATCTTTACCGGCCTTTCTTTTATCTCACTATTTTTTTTATCCTGGATTGAAAGTGAATCCTCACTGGGAAGTTCAAATTTGGAATATGGCAGAACACCAAGAACTTTTATCCCGGTTTTTTCCTCAATGATTGAGACCCCTTCATCAAAAAGTGATGGATCCCCCCTGAATTTATTGATAATAAATCCTTTAACATTTTTTTTGACATCCTCAGGTAAAAGTTGATATGTACCAATCAATTGTGCAAAAATACCTCCTCTTTCAATATCTCCAACAATTATTATCGGGATGTTCAGTCTTTTTGCCAGGAGAATATTTGCAATATCCCTGTTATAGAGGTTTATTTCTGCAGCACCACCTGCACCTTCGACAACGATATTGCCATATTTTTCTTCGAGTGAGTAATACGATTTAAGGGCTATATCGAGTAAGTAATCGGTTTCCTTGTAATATTCGCCGATTTTAATGTCCTTGTAAGGCTTTCCGAGGAGAACTACCTGGGATGTCCTGTCACCTTTTGGCTTGAGGAGAACCGGATTCATCTCTGATGTCGGTTCAACTCCTGCTGCCATAGCCTGTATTGCCTGGGCAATTCCAATTTCTTCCCCATCATTGGTAACATATGAATTAAGGCTCATGTTCTGCGATTTGAAGGGTGCGCATGAATAACCATTATTGTAAAGGCATCTGCATATTGCAGCTACAACAGTGCTTTTTCCTGCATGAGAAGAGCTTCCCAGAATCATCAGTGACATTTCTTTAAATTAATTTGTTGTATATCTAAATAAATTGAATTAATCTGATATTCTCTTGTCTGGTTTAGAATTTCTTTTGCGCGTACTGGTCATATTCACCAGAAGATCAGTATTTTTTATTAATTTTATCAGTGTGAGGCATGTCTGGAAGTGATTATAGACGAAATCCATGCTAACAAATAAATAATCAGATTTGAAAGGTACATTATAATGACTGGTGGTATATGTCCAAAATGTGGACTGCCAAAAGAACTGTGTATTTGTGAGGAAGTCGCAAAGGAACAACAGCAGATTAGCGTTAAGATCAATAAAAGACGTTATGGTAAGGAAGTTACTATAATTGATGGTCTTGACCCCTATGATATCGATTTGGATGAACTACAGAAACACCTGAAAGGAAAGCTTGCCTGTGGTGGTACGGTGAAAGGAAATTCCATTGAATTACAGGGCAATCATCGTGAACGTGTTAAAAAACTCCTGATGGACAGGGGATACAAGCTTGAAAATATAAATTAATTTTTTTATTTTATCAGATAAAGAATCTGAATGAAAGCCAGGCAACCAGCAACATTATCAGTGAGTATTTAAGTCCGGATATTGCTTTGCCTTCACCCATCTGTCCTGCAACAAGTCCTGAGAAGAACGCCTGGATCATTGCAGCATGGGAGAATAGTCTTCTGTAGAAATCCATGTCTATTGAGCCGCCGAATGAGAGGTTTGAGGTGTCTGAGCCTGAAGATGCTACTGCGGCTCCTGCTTCAGCCATAGTGTCAAGGAAAGTACTGGTCATAATGGCTATTACAAAAAGAAAGACAAGGAATGATATCAGGACAATAACTACGTAAATCATCATATTGTTCTTTCTCTCTGTTGCAAGGTTAACGAATTCATATGAATCGTTTGCGGCAGCTCTTAAGACTTCGCTGACATCACCGCCGGCCTGACTTGCTTTTGCAATAAGATCGACACTTCTCCTTGCCAGGGGAGTTCCCAGGTTTTCTCCAAACCTGTATATTGCATTAACAAAAGGAATATTCCACGACACTTCATTATCAAGTTTTTTAATATATGCGGTAAGGGTGCCATAATCTCCGTCTGAGACAGTATGTATGGCATTTGGAAGAGTCATTCCACTCTCATTCATTCCTGCAACATCCCTGAAGAAATTCGGGAGAGCAACTTCGATATTCCTTATTCTCATACCGTCTTTGGTGTCAAGAAGAGCCAGAGGTATGAGCATGATCAAAAGTGTAATTACGAAAATATCATCAATTAAAGTTGAATTTATTATAGAGATCAGTCCGTAGTTTGAAATTACTGAGATCGAGCCCACAACAAAGAATAACAATGCTATTGGTGCTGAGACGATCAGAATGTTTTCTGGTTTCTCTGTGAGGACTTTTACCGGATTTTCAAGGATCCTGTTAAATCCCTCTCTCCTTTTCCTCTTCGATTCAATCTTTTCAAATATTTCTGTCTGTTCCTTCCCCCCTTCCGGAAGAGGGATATCTTCTTCTTTTTCCTTATTTTTGTTAAATAATCCCATATTACATCTCCGGAGTCATTGCATCGATCAGAATTACAAACATTATACTCCCCATCGGGATTATCCCGTATATTACTGCATAGAGAAACATGGGGCTGGAATTGCTACTTATGGTGGACATTATCGACTGCAGAATTATCAGGAACAATGTTCCTGCAACAAGTGCGGTAACATAAGATTCTGATATCAGGCCGAGTGTTTCGAGAAACGCCTTCTGTTCCTGCCTGTTCTCTCTCATATACTGCTCTGATTTATTCCTGAAATATTCTGTAAGATTACTTCCGCTCGAGATGCTGGCTATAGCTCCCTGTAGAAAGTCACGCATCCTGTTACTTGGGGTATACTGTCCTGCCAGCCTTAATGCATCAAGGAGATCTTTTCCAAAAACATCGACCTCTCTTGTAATATATCGTGCTTCAATTGCACTTTCACCATAAATTTCACTGTCCCCCAAAAGCCTGAATACCTCTGCAGGAGTGATTCCTGCAGTCGACATCGCGGTAATGTAATTTATTGCATAAGGAAGGGTTGAATCGATATTTCTTCTTCTTTCACCTGCCATAATGCCTGGATATATCAGGAAGATCGAATAAGTCATACCTCCGATAACAATCAGAGAAAGAACAAGGACAACTACAGTCCCGATTATCAGGCTGTATTTGCTCATTTCAATAATTATATCCGGAACATTTCCTTTATATACAATAATTTCAGGAAGCCTCAACAGGTAAGTAATTAGTGAAAAAAACAGGGCTGCCATTATCCCTGCAACTATAGATGAGAAATATGCAGTTGAAATGTAGACCTCAAATGGAATTTTCATCCTGGCCCTGATCATGTCAGTTCTTAGGCTGAGATAATTGTCCTTCTTCCTTTTTGCACGCTTTCCAAATAAAGCGAAACAGAATCTTTCATAACTATTCATATAGATCAGCTCTTACAATCTTTATTACCGCATCCGGGTCCCTGAAATAAGACATAAGAATCCTTCCGACATCTTTGTAATGGCGGAAGTTCTTAATTCTCATCCATTCAAGAATCTCCTGTCTTCTCTTTAGTTCTTCTTTCATCCTGGTATCATCCCATCCTCTTTCTTCCATGACCTCTTCCAGAATGTATGATTTACCTGAATACCTGATCTCGTCTGTTGAAGGATACCACTTGAAAACTTCATTGGTAATGAGTTCCTTGGTCCTTGGATCTATATCCAGAACCTCGATCAACTGTTTGTTCCTTCTTATGCGCTTTCCTCCGATTCTGGCCTGAACCTGAACACTTACAAGATCAAGCGCATTCAACATATTTCTTGGAACATTCAGGGGCGGATTTTCAAGACGGTGAACAGCACTTGAGACCGAATCTGCATGCATTGTTGCATAAGTTACGTGCCCCGTGCTCATTGCCTGAAACAATGTCAGGGCTTCCTGTCCTCTGACTTCTCCTACGAGTATGTATTCCGGCCTTTGTCTCAGAGCGGCTCGTAATAATTCATACATATCAATGCTGCCTTTTCCGTCCGAGTCAAACGATTCACGTGTAACACTGGGTATCCAGTTTTTATGAGGCAGCTTAAGCTCTCTGGTATCTTCAAGCGTGACTATCTTTGCCAGAGGAGGTATGAACAGGGATATGGCATTTAGTGAAGTGGTCTTTCCTGAAGCTGTTCCCCCGGCAAAGATACATGACTTTCCGCTTTCAACAGCTATCCAGATATAAGCAATAGACAGGGGTGAGAATGTTCCCCATTCGGTAAGGTCTGTCGGAGTGATCGGCTCCTCTTTGAATTTTCTGATAGTAAATGTAGATCCGTGAGCAGTTACCTCAGTACCAAGGGTCATCTGAATTCTTGATCCGTCCGACATTGTTGCATCAAGCATCGGTTCGGCTATGGATATGTATTTACCTGCTCTTTGTGCGAGTTTGGTTACAAAGGAATCCAGATTCGCGGAATTGGTATATAACAGATTTGTCTGTAGGGATTCGTAGTTGGAGTGGAAGACAAAGATTGGAGTATTTAGACCGTCGCACGAAATATCTTCAATATATTTGTCATACATCAGCGGGTCGATGAGTCCGTCGCCGATAAATTCCTTATTTATATTATATATGATCTTTTCTCTTTTGTCTATGGATAATTTGATGCCGTAATCATGAAGAATACCAAGGACGGCATTTCTAAGAATATCCCTGGCTTCATCCTTGCTTATTGATTTTGTATTCACGTCCAGCGTTTCAAAGAGTCTTTGTTCAATCTCTGCAAAAAGCTCCTTTTCTGCATCATTGAGCTGTGGCTCAAGGATATAATAGAGATATTCGTTTGAATTTTTATCATATACGATTCTTACATATGCAAAGGGTTCATTGACAGGATATAATTCCACTTCTTCAATTCCTTCTTCGGGCCTGAATGCCAGATCAACAAGTGGACCATGGATAGTTGGATCATATTCCTCTGTTTTTCTGGTTTCACTTTTAAATTTACCAAATAATCCTGACTTTTCTTTTTTATGCTCTTTTTTTGGCTCTTTTTCAGTTATTCCCGATACGTCAAAAGAAGGGAGATTTTGATCAAGTATTTGATCTATCCTTGAAAGAACACTTTCCCGATCTTCAGTGTCAATCGCTTTTTTCTTGGACTGTATCCTGAAATCTTCGATCTCAAAGGTTGCTCCTTCAGGAAGAATCAGTCCTGAAAAATCCGGCGATATCTGATCTATTAAAACGACTCCGAAGTTTTCTTCTTCTTCTTCTTCTT
>JAFGKW010000015.1 GCA_016928355.1 Methanomicrobiaceae archaeon | reverse complement strand
GGCGTTTTTCTTGAAATGGCCATTTTCAGGCCGTTTCTTACACACCACTTCAGCCTTACAATGTTATCAGTCGCGACATATAAAGGTGCCCATTTCTGATCAAAAAATACAGTAAAAACAGGAACAACCTGGTAAAAATGAACAAAGAATAAGAGAAAAAATGATTGAAAAATCACAAACGCGCAATTAGTATATAAACACAGTAAGATGCCCGGAGGACATCACCTGCGCCGGGACTCAAGTTCGGCCATTACATCAGACAGTTCGATACCGGCCGCACGCATCGCGAGAAATGTATGGAAAATGAGATCTGCGGCCTCTCCGACTTTAGCCTCATACTCGCTGTTCTTTGCCGCAATTATGAACTCCACCGCCTCTTCCCCAACCTTTTCAAGAGATTTGTCAACACCCTTCCTGTGATTCAGGATATCGGCGACATAACTTTTTTCAGGCGGATTCTCGGCCCTGTCACATATAACAGTCCATAGCTCTTCAAATACTTTTGAACCTGTCATTTCCTAACCTCACTAATTCAATATGATATCTCCTATCTCATTACCAAAATACCTGAGCACAAGCAGCCTTGCCTTCTCGACATTGCACCCGCCCTTCCCAATCGCCATACCAAGATCGGTCTTGCTTTCGACATATATCAGGATTTTACCAGACCCCTCATCAATATGGAAACCGGAAACTATTGCAGGCCTGAAAATATATTTTATAAACTCCCCGAGATCCTCGCTCTCCTCGACCATCTCCACCCTCTTGCCAAGAACCCGGTGCAGCTTCTTTATATTCTCACCATTCCTCCCTATGGCAAGCCCCATATCGCCCTTTTTTATAATGTATATTATTCTGTCAAAAGAATCATCAATAATACAATCATGTGCCGTAGATTTGGTTAAAATTCTTAATTCTTCAATATATCGTCTCTCTTTAAAACCGATCGTATGCTGCATTAAAAAACCGGATATATGTTAAGAATTCTTTGATTAAATCACTTGGCATAGCCGTTAGATCCGGTGGATAAAACCCGCCCCGCAACGGTGAAATTTTTCAGGAAATTCGGCATTGATCTCTTCAATTGCAGTTGTGCAGTGAGAAGGAGCGAGATATTCAATTCCTTCAAGAGAGTTTATATCCGCCCTGTCTACATCATGAAACCCCCCCATAACACCAAATAGCTCCCCTTTGGTCCTCACATGGGCAACGATCTTCGAGATATGGGGATGGGAACACCCGGTTACCAGGAAAAGGCCATTCTTACTTTCAAGAACCAAGGACTGCTCAATGATACTTTTACCTGAAAATATCCCTTCAACCGGTCCTGTCAAAGATACACCTGGAGAGAGCTCCTGCCAGCCGTTCACAGAGATGCACCCGGCACCCATCTCAAGAATAGATCTTGTTTCAGACGATGTATCCGGCGGACAGTAGCACATAATATCCGGATTTTCACCAAGTACAGCCTTTATTCCTCCATTGTGGTCCCAGTGATCATGAGAAAGAACGAAATGAACAACTTGTTCAGGAGATATTCCCAGAACTTCCATATTTTTAAGAAGGACATCCCCTTTTGCCCCTGCATCAAAAAGAACCCCTGGTTCTTTAATAAAACACGAATAGCCAAAATCAGGCTCTACGTCAGCATTGTAGGGGATGTTGTTGTAAACCTCATATATTGAAAACATAAAAAAGAGTTAGAGTTTTTCACATATTATATCAATGATACCATTGCGGATCTTTGAAAAACTCTGTCCTGTGTGAACAAGGCACGGGAGTTCTATGAGAACCTCCCTCCCATCCATATTTATTTTTACTATATCAGGCTGGATATCAATTTCAGGAGCAATCTCAGCATCCGGAGACATCTCTGCCGTAATAAATATCTTTTCCGGGGACTCGATCATCTCGTAATCGATATCATCCTGGTCCTCATCCTCAAATTCATCAAGAGGAATGAAGCGCGGCTCCCCACCATGCCCGGTGATGATAGTACAACCTACAAATCTGGAGTTTTCATCCAGTGATAGGTTGCTGATAATATCCTCCATCACTTTGGCAAAATTCCTGAATAAATCATCATTAGGCTCATTTGGCATAGATATCACACACTTTGTAATATTCACCTGTTCTCTGCACGATACCCTTCACCGCAAGACCATCCAAAAGCACCAAAAGGTCTTTCGGGCTGATTCCGGAGAATTCCTCGAGATCAACTAGTGTCATCTCACAACCTGACAATGCAAGTACCAGATTGAACTCTGTCTCACTCGCTAATATGTCTTTGCCGGTAAGTTTTAAATCACTTATTTTCCTGTCAATATCCCTCTCGATATACTCGAGATCTGCAAGTATATTATCCCTTGATTCAAGGAGTTTTTTAACAGATTCCAACAGACTGAAGAATTCCTCTTTATTACTGTAATCAGCAGCCACCTCATGTAAAAATTCTTTCTCAATATTCTCCAGGCTTATTACAACCTTAAAGTCCCTTGAAAGATAGTAATATTTCCTTCTTGACCGGTCATTCCTTGAGAGAAGTATCTGCTCCCTCTCCATTAACTGAAGATGCTCTATTACCGCCTTGGGGCTTATCATAAGTCTGTCTGAGATCTCAGTAACAAAACAGGGTTTTTGCCTTAAAAGCTGAATAATTCTTCTTCTATTGCGATTTCCCAGAATATCGAGGAGACGGGAGACATCATCGCCTTCCAGCATAACTTTACCTTAGGTTAATAAAAAATAATATAAATAATTAGTTATTGGAGATACGGTAGTTGGGGGCCTCATCTGTTATTAGAATATCATGAGGATGGCTTTCGATCTGGCCTGCGGCCGTAATTTTTATGAATCTGCCATTTTTCCTAAGTGTTGAAATATCAGGAGAACCTGCATAACCCATTGCCGATTTCAGGCCACCGACGAGCTGGAAGATAATAGACTCCACAGATCCCACATAAGGAGTTGCACCTTCGATTCCTTCCGGAACAAACTTGGTCTGACCAATCTCCCTCGGCAATCCGGGGTCTTTCTTCTGGAAATACCGATCGCTGGAATGACCGCTTTCCATCACACCGAGAGAGCCCATTCCACGATATTGTTTATATCGGCGCCCTTTTATGGCGATAACTCTTCCCGGTGCCTCATCAGTGCCTGCGAGGAGGCTGCCAAGCATTACGCAGTCGGCCCCTGCAGCTATTGCCTTTGCTATATCACCACTGTAACGGATACCTCCGTCTGCAATTACAGGAACATCATATTCCGAGGCTACCTGCGCAACAGATGCTACCGCTGTAATCTGTGGAACACCAACACCGGCAACCACCCGTGTCGTACAGATAGAACCCGGTCCTATCCCGACCTTAAGGCCGTCAATATCACCACCAAATTCTTCTGCAGCCTCACTTGTAGCAATATTGCCTGCAATTAAATCCGCACTTACAGACTCCTTAATCTCTTTCACGGATTTTACCACATTCAGGTTATGCCCGTGGGCGCAATCGGCCACAAGCGCATCAACACCTGCTTCATCAAGCATCACGGCCCTGTTGAAGTCAAAAGGTCCAACTGCCGCTGCAACACGTAAATTACCTTCTTTGTCCCGGTTGGCATCAGGGTACTGGTTCTTCTCAAGGAGATCCTGCATAGTTATGATCCCGATAAGCCTGTTACCCCCGCTTACAACCGGAAGACGCTCGACCTTGTTGTTGTACATGACTTCAAGTGCATCTTCAAGAGTAATGTCCTCATTCACGGTAATCGGCTTTGAGGTCATAACTGTGCTGATATTTTCCTCGCCTTTTTTTGAGGCGATCCACCTTAGATCACGCCGGCTTACAATTCCGATTATCTCATCCCCGTCCATTACAGGGACACCGCTGATACTGTAACGCTCCATCATCCTGGCAGCATCTCCGACGGTTGCCTGGGAATTGACCGTTAATACCTCACGTTCAATAATATCATCCGCCTGTTTGACAAGGATGACCTGCTCCACCTCATCCTCAGGAGACATATTCCTGTGAATTACACCAAGACAGCCTGCCCTTGCAAGAGCAACAGCCATCCCGGATTCGGTAACGGTATCCATCGCAGAAGACACAAAGGGGATGGACAAATCTATGTTTCTTGAAAATTTAGAGCTCGTATTAGCCTCACTGGGCTCAACAGCCGAAGCTGCCGGTACAAGCAGAACATCGTCGAATGTATATCCTGTTTCAATATCCAGTTTCTTCAGGTACATAAATTTCCTGTCACCTGACCATTTCCATGGCCTTTTGTACTAATTCTTCCTTTATGGTCGCGCTCCTGTCGCCTCCGCAAACCATACCTCTGACACCTATAATCTCCGGATTCATTCTCTTCAATAAATCCAGGTCTTCGAATTTCAGGGAACCTGCAAGAGCAGTCTTTAACCCGAGCTTTCTGTTGGCCTCTGTAAATTCTGTAAGTGTCTTTTCGTCGAGGAAGTCAAAAAGTCTTTTTCCGTCTTTGACAGCTGTGTCAATCATAGCAACGTCGGCACCGGCCTTTGCAACCAGTTCTGAAATATCCATAGGTGAGATCGTATCAATTCTCTCAAAATCAGCATATGCTGCAATAACAACATATTTTTCAGGAAATTTCCATTTAACAGCCTTTGTGACGGATTCAATCATCTCAAAAGCCTCGGATTTATCCTTCAGCATAAGTCCTATTTTAATATAATCAGCACCTGCGCTCGCAGCACCGAAGGCACCCTGGGCCGCTCCACCGGGACGATATTCATAATCCCCGATAGCCGCGCTTACAGGTTTATCTGTCAGATCTTTGATTGCTGAAATAACCCAGGGGAAATTTGCCCCTAAAGAACCCTCAGAGGGTTTTTTCACATCTATAATATCTGCTGCCAGTGAAAGTGATGCCTCTTCCACACTACTTGGACTAACCAACAAATCCATACTAAATTTTATAGTTCAATATAATTAGTGATTTTTATATGTACCAATTCTGGAGACCCGGTGACCATGATAAATCCGGCATTTATCCTGCATTGAATCATGATATTTTTAGTTCCTGAAAAGAAGAGTAGTATTAGAAAAGGATTTACAATGAAAATACTGTTTGCAATAGACATAATGAACGAGATTGTTGTACACGGCTACAAAGGAAAGAGGGACGGATACAAGCCTCTGGACTGGGGACTTGCCCGCTCCGTTATCCCGCATGAATACATCAGTGAAATGGGAATTAAATATCCATACCTTGCAGATCTGGATAGAATTGAAGGAAAAGGAGATAATGACAGCGCTGTTCTTGCATGTCACGGAGTGGACACTGCATTCCTGAACCGGGGGGCACGAAGCCCAGAAGATGCAATGAAAGAGCCGTGGATAAAGAACGTTGTAAGTACCGAAACATGCCGCGGAGAGCCATCCCGATATACGGATTTTGATTATTTCAGCATCGTGGTGAAGGACAAAAAAGCTGTTCCCGGGGGCGGAGAACCTTCTGAGATCCTAAAAAATGCTACAGATTACGGTTTTGAAGGATATATTATACTGAATCTTTCAAGTGTCGGTGCAGAGGACAGCATGGGCGGACTCGACATTGAAGGACTCAGGGACTGCTGTAGTTCGGAACTTTTCTATGGTGGTGGCGTGACCGGGATGGATGATCTGTGGAGGCTAAAAGATGCAGGATTCGACGGGGCAATCATAGCGACTGCAGTCCATAAAGGACGAATCCCCCTGGATATAGTAAAAAAGGGATACTTATGCTGATAACAATTGAAGGAATTGATGGAACGGGAAAATCAACTCTCATAAAAAATCTTAAAGATCAGCTCTCCGATCTGGACCCCGTATTCACAAGGGAGCCTGGATCAACATGGATTGGAGAGATGGTAAGGAAGGGCATTGCCGAGAATATAAATCCTGTTTCTGAGGCGCTGTTATTCACTGCTGACCATGCCGCGCATCTTGAAACAGTAATCAGACCCGGACTGGGTGAGGGAAAGATAGTGATATCTGACAGGTACTCAGATTCACGTTATGCGTACCAGGCTTCGACATTAAAAGGTTTAATTCCAAATCCGATGGAATGGATGAAAAATATTCACAGGGGATGGACAGTTGTCCCGGACCTCACATTTCTTCTTTTAATCCCTGTAGAAGATGCAATTGAAAGGCTTAACAGGGACCGGAAGCATCATGAGCATTTTGAGTGTATGAGCACACTTGAGGAAGTAAAAAACAATTACATCACTCTTGCCGAAGAGGAGCCTGAAAGATTTGTCCTTGTTGATGCATTAATGGACCCGGCCGGGATCTCAGAATTTGTTGCCGGGGAGATTAGAAGACGTGCAGAAATAAAAAAATAAGCCACTTATTCAAATATTACTCCGGAGACGAAGAGAACACCGGCAGCAGTCATATTGATTGTCTATTAAGAACAACGAGATTGTAGAATAACTGATAGGAAATCATAATTGAATGGGGGTTTTCAGGGGACGGAATATGAAACCAAAAAGAATTCTGCTCGCAATAGATGACATCGCAGATGCGATGGAATTGAAATTAATATTGCGAAAACAGGGATATGAGGTCCTTGGCCTTTCTGTTGACAGTTGCGATGCCATCCTACAATCCGGAGCCGGAAATGTCGACCTCGTGATAATTGAGAGCGAGGTCGCAGGAAGTATAACTGCGATCAATGCAGCCAAAAAAATAAAGATGACCTTTGGAATTCCGGTGATATTCATTATCGGAACAAGCGACAGGGAGGTCCTGTCGGAGATAAAAAAATGCGGATTTGAAGGATTTTTTATCAGGCCATTCTCCGAAGACGAAGTAATAATTACAATCGAACAGGCGCTCAAGATTAACAGTGCCAGCAGAAAACTGAAAGAAAAACTTGAAGAGGCCAATATCGACCCGATAAAATCCGAAATAGAGAAGATCCCCGCACCCACACTTACAGTAAACAGGAGAGGAGCAGTAACAAGAATCAATAAAGAGATGGAGCTTTTCTCGGGTTTTGGAAAGAATGAAATGATCGGCAAGAAGATCCTGTCATTCCTGGGTTCTAAAGAAACCGGCCGAAATAATGAAAACGAGACTTTTCCCGAAATGCCTGACAATCTTTTCTTCAGGCTTCCCGGAAATAAAAAAATTCCTGTCAGGGTCAATACAGGTTTTGTAAGGGACTATTCAGATAATTTTGAGGAGCAGATATTTGTAATCAACAGGGATCTAAACAGGGATCAGTCCTATGATTCAGGCAGGATTTATGATCTTATCTTCAACTCAATGGATGAAATTGTATTTTCAGTTGACAGGAGCTACCATATAGGTCATTATAACAATAAATTCTCAAATCTCGCGAAAAAACTAAAAATTACAGGATTCCAGCTGGAAAGGCCGATATATGAAACAGGCGCCTTCTCAAAAATAGTTGATATCAGCGACTATGACGAAGTATTCAGGACAAGTCATCAAAAAGAAAAAAAATGCAGGTATACCACGAATGGAGAAAACATAACCCTGGATTACTCCTTTATTCCGGTAAAAGAAAACGGGACTGTAAGCTCGGTAATTACAATCATCAGGGATGTTACTGATCTGGAAGAGGCAAAAAAGCATTTTGAGTTGATATACAGGGAATTTACCGAAAGGCAGGACGTAATGAAGAGCCTCCATACAGGACTGGGAGATATCAGGACTGCATTATACCAGCTCATAAAACTCATTGAGAATAATCGCGAAAAGGACACGGATCCGACATTCATGAAAGTTGCCATACTGACGAAGGAAGCTGAAAAAAAGCTTTTAAGCTTTGATATGGAGTGGAAAAAATATGAAAGCGAGTTCAGGGCAATCAACAGTATCGCCAGGCAAAAACTTAAAAAATAAAATCCTGCAAAAAAAGATAAAAAAACTATTTTTTCCTGATGGTTACAATAACATCCTCTGTCGCCTGGAGGACATCTACCTCCTCACCGGCAACCCTGTACGCAAATACAGGCTCAAAAGACCCGGGAATTATCCCAGTCTCTTCTCCGTCAACCATTACGGATCCTGGAGGTGTAATCTTCTGTTCATCAGAAAGCGATCTTATCGCATCCATATAGCCTTTCGCCTTTTTCCTTAGATTCGGACCGATTAATCCCATATTAAAGGATACATCGGATACAACCTTTTGAAGATCCGGCCTGTCGGATCTCCACTCAACCTCAGCGTTGAGTGTTGCCGAGGCATCGCCGCCGTCATCGATAGCCATAGGAGCATACACAGTTACATGTCCGAGAGGAGCGTTAAGTGCAAGACCTTCATCGTGCTTGTACCTCCGAATCTCTGATACTATCTTTACAACAAGATCCCCTTCGGATTTTGCCTTTTCGTCTTTAAAGACTGGTGTCACCCATGACAGGGCATGAACACTCTCATTCCCTCCTGTCAGGTGGGAGTAACACTCCTCGGCAAAGAACGGAGTTATCGGAGCGAGCATCCTGCAGAGCGCATCGATACATGTCCTCAGGACGAACAGGGCACTTCCCCTGCCTTCTCCGTCCCCGTAAAGCCTGCCTTTTACAATCTCAATATAGTTGTCGGCAAAGACGTCGCGTGCAAATTCCCTTATCGCACGGATCGCCTGGTCGAACTGGAAGCTCTCCATTGCCTCTGTGACCTCTTCGACAGCTTCGGAAAGCCTGTGTATCATCCAGCGGTCTGTAAGATCTGTAGCTTCCTCATCCTCAGGATTGCCCTTTTCAAGATGCATGAGGACAAAGCGGTTGATGTTCCAGATCTTTGTCTGGAACCTTGATGCAGCAACTACATCATTCCAGCTGAATACGATATCCTGTCCGGTCGATGCACCGCCTGCACTCCACTGGCGGAATGAATCGGCCCCATATTCTTTTAAAACCTCCTCAGGAGCAATGATGTTGTTCCGGCTTTTTGACATCTTGTAACCGTCATCACCAAGAACCATGCCGTTTACGAGTATATTTTCCCATGGTTGCCCGCCGGTAATTGCAACCGAACGCAGAATAGTATAGAAAGCCCACGTACGGATAATATCATGGCCCTGCGGGCGAATCTGTGCAGGGAAGCGTTCAGGAGTTCCACTACCGTCCCAGCCGGTGATATTCAGGACTGATATGGATGAATCCATCCATGTATCAAGGACATCCTCTTCGCCGGTAAATTCGGTCGAACCGCATTTCGGGCATGGCTTTTTGGGTTTTTCGACCGTCGGATCGATGGGGAGGTCGGTTTCCTCCGGAAGGACCGCTTCTCCGCAGCTGCTGCAGAACCAGACAGGAATAGGGGTTGCAAATATCCTCTGCCTCGATATGCACCAGTCCCATTCCATCTGCGAGGCCCAGTTCTCAAGGCGCATCTTCATGTGGCCGGGAGTCCAGTTGATCTTATCGGCAGCATTTAGAATATCGTCATTGTGTACCTTAACAAACCACTGCCTCTCAGAGAGGATCTCAATGGGCGTCTTGCACCTCCAGCAGGTCCCGACTCTCTGTTCAAGCTCTTCCTGACTCTTTAGTATCCCGAGTGATTCCATGTCCGAGAGGATTGCCTCCCTGCATTCGGCTGAAGACATTCCCTCGTACTTTCCGGCAACCGGGGTCATCCTTCCCCTAAGATCGATCGCCTTTCTGAGATCGAGACTGTGTTTCTTCCACCAGTGAACATCCTGCTTGTCACCGAATGTACAGATCATTACCGCACCGCTTCCAAAGGACGGATCGACGGCTTCATCGGAGATTACCGTCACATCATGACCGAAGATTGGAACCTTAAGCGCCTTACCCCTGATTTTGTCATATCTCTTATCTTCAGGATGAACAGCAACAGCAACACATGCTGCAAGGAGTTCGGGCCTCGTCGTAGCAATCTCCACACCATCAAAGTCGAAGAAGTTCAGCTTCGTCACCCTGTCCTCGTAAGAGACCTCGGCAAATGCTATTGCGGTCTCACAGCGGGTGCAGAAGTTGACAGGATGCTCGCTCTGGTAGATATCTCCTTTGTCATACATCCTGAGGAATGAAAGCTGGGTTTTTCCGTAGTACTCCGGGAGCATTGTAATGTATTCATTGCTCCAGTCATTGGAAAAACCGCACCTTATCATGGTCTTACGCATCTTTTCGATATTCTGAAGGGTCAGTTCCCTGCACATATCACGGAACTGCTGGCGTGGAACATCGTTCTTGGTAATTCCGTTTATCTCCTCAACCTTGACCTCGGTCGGAAGACCGTGGCAATCCCAGCCCTGGGGAAACATTACATTGTAACCCCTCATTCTCTTGTACCTGGCGATAAAATCGATATAGCACCAGTTAAAAGCATTTCCAATATGAAAATTCCCTGTGGGGTATGGAGGAGGGGTGTCGATAATAAACTGCGGTTTTTCAGATTCTGGATCAAAATAATAGGACTCCTTCTTCCATTTACCGAGCCAGCGCTCTTCAACTTCAGCGGGATCATAATTCTTCGGTATTTCCTTAGGTGCAGACATTTCCTAAAAATTGGTTTTATAGCATCATATATTCTGCCATTATAAGTCCCCGAATCGGTAAAGCATTGATTAACAGGTATATGCAGTTCTGTATAGGCCTTTGCCCGCCATTCCCCGGTTAATGACAAAAAGGTTACTTTATTTTAGGTATTTCATATATTCTATACATAATGCTTTCACGCCCGGATATGATACTCACAGTCATTCTCTGCATAGCCGGAGTCCTGATTGCCCCGTTTATCCAGCCGGCGTGGGTTCTTGCACTGATAGCAATCCTGATAAGCGGCGTCTTTTACCTTATGAAGAATACGCACTATTCCGCCATAGGGATCAGCATCGTCGCACTTTTTTATGGCCTTGGATTTGTATCGCTGATGGTTTTCCTCGGCACACTCGTTATCGTCATCCTGGGGGAGGCTGTATTCAGGGTAACAGATAAACCTGAAAGGGCATATCTGGCAAATATCCTCGTTTCAATGGCCGCTGCGATAGGGGTTTATACATACATCGGTTACAGCTACATCCTTGTGCCGATTACGGGAGTCATTGTTGCCCTTCTCCTCAAGTCTGCTCTTAAAAAGAGAGAGGATGCAATAATGATCGAATGCTTCGGTACTGCAATGACTATGTATCTCTTTGAGGACCTCAGTTATTCGGTAGAGATTACATCCCTGGTTTTTGCACTTATAATCTCCTTTGCATTCGGATATTTTGCATACAGGATGAAAGCCGCAGATAAATCCGGCCTTTTTTCCGGGGCGCTGATGGGACTTTTGATAATCGTCTTTGCAGATGTCAGGTGGTTTTTGCTGATGTTCGCTTTCTTCATCCTTGGAACCGTGTTTACAAAATACAAATATGAGATAAAAAAACGTGACGGGGTTGCGGAATCCCGCGGGGGCATCAGGGGGTTTACAAATGTTTTTGCCAATGGCCTTTTCGCACTCTGTGGTGCCATTCTCTATGGCATATATGGTGAAATTGCATTTGTTTCACTATTTGTAGGGAGTATTGCAGCTGCAACGGCAGACACAACAGCAAGCGAACTTGGATTGCTTGGAAAACAGCCTTTCCTGATAACTTCTCTAAAACCAGTACCCAAGGGAACAGACGGGGGAGTGACAATAATGGGAGAGATTCTTGCAACTATTTCGGCAGTCATCATAGGAATTACTGCATTTGCCCTGAATATCGCGCCCGTCGAGATCATCCCTGTGGCAGCACTGGCAGGGTTTGTCGGTACAAACGTCGACAGTATTGTCGGTGCGACTCTTGAAAGAAAAGGAGTTATTGGCAACTCAGGGACGAATCTGTTCTGTACCCTTTCAGGCGGAATTGCAGCAATAATCCTTTTAAACTAAAAAATATCAGGAGTATTTATACCATCTTCCCTTTTCATCATATTCGCCCATATCTTCAATGACAGTTTCTTCGGCCCGGACAGGCATCAGAAAATCCCTGTAAAATACAGCCTTATAAGGAAGAAATATTAAAACTGACAGAAAAACAGCGATGCTGTAAAATATCGAAGTCACCATCACACCATAATCGCCGATAATATCCAGAAATGCTTCAGGATCGGCCGACAGTTCATTGAGCTCACTATCTGACATATCCATAAGAGGCAACAGCTGCTCTGTCATTGCACCCGACCAAATGACCATAAGTCCAAATCCCATAATAACCAACAGCAGGAATATAACAGCAAAGAAAGAGATAACCTCGGGAGGTTTCTGAACTACAACTTCATAACTTCTTTTTATCGAATCAAATACTTTTTTTCCCTCAAATATGGCTGCAGTATCATAAAAGAATGTAAGAATAAGAAAAGGCACGAACACTAATGTAAGCATTAAAAACATGTAAATACCGCCCAGACCTGCCATTGCAGGAGCTGATGCAAATATAATTATTATTGCTGCAACAAAGAACAGGAGAAAACCCGGGAGAAGAATTTTGAAGTACCCGTGAAATCCCTCATTCATAAATGAACGGAGAGTAAATTCAGATTTATTTATACAGCCATATGTCCCGGCAAGGAAGAATGGCATAATAAAAAGCCACATTATACCCAGTTTTTCACCAAAAAATATCCCGGAATCATCAAAAGCCAGAAACACCTGAAAGTATGCAAAGATCCCACATATTAACGGAGTAATCCACAATACAGGATTCTTAAGAAGCCCAAGACCTGATTTTAATGATTTCATCCCCATGTTTAGCGGTTCCTTGGCATTGCCACAATCTCCCTGACCTGAAGCGAGAAATAATCAGAAGTGTGTGCAGGCTTAATCACGCAGACGGTGTCGGCTCCGGTGGCAGTTCCTCCAACAGCAATAATCTCGGAATCCACAGGGACTGCACCCTGGTCGGCTGCGATGAGTGTGCACTCAACCGCGACCTTCAGGCCTATTGCGACTGTTCTCCTGAGAGCCTCGGCAATTGCCTCTGTCCTCGAAGAGCCCCCGAGTTTCGGGGACCTTGTGATCGCACGTTCGAGGCCGGATAGTGCATGAGTCCCTTTTATTATCTTTACACCCTTTGATTCAAGATCAGCTGCAATCTCTTCCGGAAATTCCCAGACGCCCGGCTCACTGAACCCTACAACATGTGTAACGACAAAGAGTGAAATTCCTGTATCCTTTATGGTTTCATAAAATATCCCTGCAGTCTGCCCCCTCGAACTTGCGACAACGATCTTATCAATTCCAAGTTCTTTTGCACGTTCAACTGCAAATAGTGCGCAGTCCGCAGTGTTCTCTGCACCCGGATTATCAAAATAATAGGTATTTTTGGCCGAATAACTCATAATTCGTAATATTTAACCTTAAGAAATAATTTATTTTTCGTCACAGAACAGGGTATAAATCGTTTTAATAACCGAGGTATTAATTCATCAGGAGTACTCAATTATTCAGGAGTGTTAAACCATGATCCGTCTTGCAATTGCTGGAAAACCAAACTGCGGAAAATCCACCTTTTTTACTGCAAGTACGCTTGCACCGGCAGAGATCGCCAACTATCCGTTCACCACCATTGATGCAAATCATGGTGTTGCATATGTAAGAATCAGCTGTCCGTGCCAGGAACTTGGAATTGAAGACTGTAAGGCATGTACAGACGGTGTCAGATTCATACAGATCGGGCTTATTGATGTTGCCGGACTTGTTCCAGATGCACACAAGGGAAGAGGACTTGGGAATAAATTCCTTGACAACCTCAGGGAAGCAGACGCGATACTTCATATCATAGACGCCTCTGGCGGAACGGATGAAGAAGGAAATCCCGTCGGGACAGGAACACATGATCCGATAGAAGATATCGGCTTTGTTGAAACCGAGATGAAAATGTGGGTAGTCGGCCTCCTTGAAAAGAACTGGCAGAAGATCCAGCGGTCTTCCCAGCAGAGATCATTCTCAATAGAGGATGCAGTAGCCGAACAGCTTGCAGGACTTGCAGTCACGTACGAGGATGTTGTCGATGCCCAGAGGAAGGCAGGTGTTGATCTCAGGAAATGCACCCCGGATGAGCTGACCGTTTTCTGCGGTGAGCTTATCAGCTCCTCCAAGCCGTTCCTTGTGGTGGGAAACAAGATTGATCTTGCACCCCCCGAGATCATCGAAAGACTGAAAAGTGAGGAAATCTCCTTTGCAAGCGCTGCAAGTGAACTTGCCCTTAGAAAGGCAGCCGATGGTAAATTCATCGAATACATACCCGGAGACCCCAATTTCAGCATCAACAATCCGGAAAAACTTACAGACGCCCAGAAATCCGGCCTTGAGGCAATAAGAAAGATCCTGCAGAATTTCAGCGGAGCGGGAGTTCAGGAATCGATAAACAGAGCTGTCTTTGAACTGCTTGACCAGATAGTTGTATTCCCGGTAGAAGATGAAAACAAGTACTGTGATGGACAGGGGAGAGTTCTCCCCGATGCATTCCTTATGAAGAGAGGGTCCACCCCGCACGACCTTGCATTTCAGGTTCATACCGATATAGGAGAAGGCTTTTTGTATGCTGTCGATGCCAGAACAAAGATGAGGATCAAGGAAAACCACGAATTAAAGGACGGCGACATAATAAAGATTGTCTCAACAAAAAAATAACCAGAATATCCCTTTCCGGCATATTAAGCCAAAAACATTTTATATTGATCTGTTGATTATTATTTTACCATGGGCGGAGAAATATTCCAGGCACAGGTCATAAAAAATTTCTTTGACTGCATCACCGGTACAGACCGCAATCTGACCAGGATTTATATGTGTGTAGTCAGCCTTGCCAAACTTAGAATGGAGCCGCCCGAACAGTTTGCACTCCTTGTCGAGCAGATGAAGAAGAGCAAACAGAAGAGGGAATTGTCAATAGACATTATCGATTATGTGTGCTCATGCGCAGTGGAGATCGACCTGACATCGGTCCAGACCGCATTCGGGGTCAAGGAGATCTCCGAGATGGCCGACACATTCAACTCGATAAGCCTGGACTCATTATAATAAATAAACTAAAATTCCAATTTTTTTATTTTAATATACCTTATCCTCAAAGGCCGTTTGTTTTTTGGACCTTACTCTCTCAGAATCCCGGGCCAATAAAATAAAATGAAATAGTGTTATTCCCAAACATTCCCGTTAATGCCGTATAGCGAAAATACAGCCCCTGAAGCGATCAGAATAGAGAGATTAAACCCTGAAAATTATAATATATTTACGGGCCTGATCGAAAAACTGGCAGAATATGAAAAATTAATGCCACCGGATGAAGATGCGATATTACGCCTGAAAGAAGACGCTTTTTCAGCTAATCCACGGTACGAGGCATATATTGGATACGTGAACGAAATCCCTGCCGGATATATCACATTCTATTTCACATATTCTACATTTACTGCAAAATCCACTCTTTATCTTGAAGATATCTTTGTACTTGAAGAATGGAGGAATCACGGACTCGGCAGAAGTCTCTTTGAATTCTGCAGAAACACTGCAAAAACCCGCGGGTGCGGACGCATGGACTGGACCGTTCTCACGTGGAATGAGCCTTCAATAACATTCTATGAAAAACAGGGCGGAAAAAGACAGGACTGGTATCTGTACCGGCTCGAAGGTGATGAGATCTAGATCCAATGTTATTGCACGGAGACGGCTTCTCCCCAGTCACCTTCAATTAAAATATCCCCGCCATCTATCTCCGAGAGAAGAACCTGCATAGATTCTATGATTCCCGGAACCGACTCCTCAACTGATTGCCTTCGGGATTTGCCAGAATAAATTTCATCATTTATTCTCTTAATTTCAGCCTCAATACCGGTTATTCTCTCATCAAGACATTTTATATCAACATCCACTGCAAGAGAGGAAAGCTTCTCTTTTAACAGGCTGATCTCTGAAATTACAGCGGAATATGCCAGGCATATCTCATCAAGCTGTGAAATAAAAGATTTTCCGGATGAGAACAGCTGGCTCTCATGTTTGTTCTTTATCAGGGCATCATTCCCGGAGATGACTTCCCGGATATACTGGTAAAGGTTACTATAGATCTCCGATGCCTCTTTTGAATCCTTCTGATCTCCTGAATGAAGAAGAAGAACCAGATAATCCAGATTCTTTGAAATTTCAATATCCCCGTTCTTCTCAGCGATGTAGGCAGTCTTTCTTAGCACATTGTCACATGCAACCAGAAAACTCCCGTACCTTCCTGAGATCTCCTCCTTCTCCTCACAGAGGGATTTCAGTTCCTTTGAAAGGGCTCCATATTCCAGGTATTTCCCTGAAGATAAGATCTCCTTTCTTTCTGATTCCAGACCAATTAGGGATTTGTCCATTGAATCAAGTTGCTCGTCAAAAGCAACTCTGGCGGATTCAATATCCCTGACTTCAGCTGCTGCAGAGACTATCTTATCAAAATCCGCCTTTGAACGCCTGATCTTCTCCCTGAGTTCAACCAATGGTTTGAATTCCTCTGTCATTTTATTGAGCACCCGGCCGATTACATCAAGGGACGATTTGATATCCTTCATCTCAGATGGAAATGCCGGATGAAGATACTTGCCCTGCCTCCTCATATTGTTGGCAACCGAACGGATAAGCTCAACAAGGACAGGATAAAGCAGATCGGGATCTTCCGGAAGCTCTGTCGAGAGCGTTTTTTCCATAGAGACGATAAAATTTTTCCGGGATTTCAGGGCAGTCTGCTTCACCTTTGGGCTTGGATGGCTGATGTCATCAATACCCACCTTTTCAAGTCCCTGGATTTTATCTTTTATCTCTTCCATCCCGGCAGAAGCAGCAAAACGGGCCTCTTTTGCGGCGGCATTGATCTTTTCATTTACCTCTGTTTCCATGGACCTGAGATATTCCGGGATCTCATTGATCGTGAGAGCTCTTTCGCCGCGGACCTCCTTTTTCTTCAGCAGTCGATCTAGAAAACCAGCCATAAGCAAACCTTCAGTCAGACCCCGATATACGGATGAGCCGTTCAACACCGTCTATCTCATCAACTACATCGGAAACAGCCTTTGGGACAAGCTCATGCCAGTTTTCACCCTCAAGCATCCTTCTCCTGATCTCGGTGCCGCTGTGACTCTGCCTCTCGTGCATATCCGGTGATTCAACCGGCGTGCCCTGTTCAGCAAATAACCGGACCACAAGTGGATTGCTGGAAAATACCCTTGAAAAGGGAGGGGATATCGACCTTACATGGGCCACCCAGAGCGCGTTTCTCCTGATATCCTCAATAGGAATTACATAAAAGGGACATTCAATCTCCTCCAGTGACTGTGTAATCATCATTATCCTCTCTCCCGCAGTGAACGGATTATCAGTCTCATGGCTAAGCTGCGCGCTGCCGATTCCAATTATAATCTCATCGACGTATTCGGCTATCCTCTTTAAGACCGAATGATGGCCGTTATGGTACGGCTGAAACCTTCCGATATACAGACCCCTGTTGAACTTCATTTATTCTTCACCATATTTGCTATTCTGGCTGCAAATGCACCGGCTGTAAAACCTGAATCGATATTTACTACTGTAATTACCGCACATGACTGGAGCATGCTGGCAAGCGCGGCCTCTCCCTTCCCCATATAGCCGTAACCGACACTTACAGGAACGCCTATTACGGGTTTGTCTACAAGGCCTGCTATGACAGTGGGCAGTGTGCCTTCCCTACCTGCACAGACCACATAGGCGCTGGCATCGCTGATCTCCTTCATTGCAGGAAAGAGCCGGTGGATTCCTGCAGCCCCTACATCATAGGCGGTCTTAACCGTGCAGCCCATCTCTTCAGCTATCACCTTAGCTTCCTCTGCCACCCTGGCATCGGAGGTCCCGGCCGTAATCACTGCCACAACACCGCCGGTCTTCCCGGGAGGCATGCCATCTGAGAGGACAACAGTCCTTGCAACAGGATTATAATCAACGGAGATTCCTGATTTTTCACAGGATTCAATTATCGCTGCAGATTGTTCTTCAGAAACCCTTGTAGCGAGACACCTCTCGCCGGACTTTGTGATATGCATCAATATCTCTATAAGATGCCCGGTCTCCTTGCCCTCGGCCAGAATAACCTCAGGCATCCCGCAACGCATATTCCTTCCTAAATCTATTCGTGCAAAATCCCCTATATTCTCCACCCGAAGACCGGATATTTGTACTTCGGCCTCATCAAGTGAGATCCCGCCTGACCTGAACGACTCAAGAACATCCTTCAGGGATTTATTGGATTTCATATTGGACAATTAGATATGGATTGGCGTTGAATAATAAGTATTGTCATGGCATATAGCATGTTTTTCTATATCGGTGTGTTTGGAGCAGCTGTAATAATCTATCTCTGGCTAAGGGATGCGAGGATCTTTTCCCGCACAGGACTTCCCGGATACAGGAAGGCGGCATATTATGGCATTCTTTATTCAGCAGTTGCAATGACCGGAGTTATCTTCATATACAGAAATTACGAATTCATCGGCCTCGGGCTGGTGCTTCTGGCACTATTTCTGCAGGGAAGGATCGAAAAAGAGAGAGATCAAATCTGGTCCAAAAAATCATCGGCTATAGACAGGGCTCTGGGAAAAACAGACAAAAAATAATAATATTCAAGTGAATTGCAACTGATAGTAATTTAATTCAGAGGATACGAAATATGCTTCAAAAACCCAGGGGTACAAGGGACTTTTTACCGGAAGAGATGGAACAGAGACGTGAAATCGAGATGAGAATGAGGAGAGTTGCCACCCTCTTCGGTTACCATGAGATCCTCACCCCGACATTCGAGAACCAGGAATTATATACGATAAAATCAGGTGAAGGCATCATCGGTGAGATGTACACCTTCGAAGACAAGGGTGGACGAAAACTCGCTTTAAGACCTGAAGGAACAGCTGCAGTCCTCAGGATGTATGTAAACGAGGCAAAAGTCCTCCCCAAACCGATACGATGGTGCTATCTTCTCGACTGCTTCAGGTATGAAAGACCCCAGAAAGGAAGATACAGGCAGTTCTGGCAGTTCGGGGCCGAGCTTATCGGTGCAGACACTGCAGCTGCAGATGCAGAGATAATACTACTCGCCGACGGACTCCTCAGGGCTGCAGAGGTTAAATTTTCACTCCAGGTAGGACATCTTGCACCAATGAAGCATATTTTGTCAGATCTTGCTGAAGATGATAAAAAGAAGGTGATGGCGCTTCTCGACAAACGCAGCTTCGAGGAACTGGAAAGCTATCTCAATAATACCGGAAAACCTGAATTTTACGATAAACTCACCGCCCTTACCGAATGCAGGAGCATAGATGAAGCAAAAGCCATATGCGGAGAGTTTCCGGGCATGGAAAGGATGGAGGAAATGCTGGGAATTCTCGACAGCCAGGAACTGGAATATACTCTCAACCTCGGGATTGTCAGGGGCCTTGACTACTATACAGGAATGGTCTTTGAAGGCTTTGCGGAGAACCTCGGTGCGGAAAACCAGGTAATCGGCGGGGGGTCATACAGGCTGGCGCATCTCTTCGGAGGCGAGGATACATCTTCATGCGGATTCGGGATCGGCTTTGACAGGGTAATGGTCTCCCTTGGCAGTGTAGAACTGGAGAAATCCCCGCTAATATCCATATTGTATACACCTGAAGGACAGAAGCGTGCATTTGAGATCGCATCTTTGCTGAGAAAAGAAGGACTTTTGACCGAGATCAATCTTCTCTACCGTGGCATCGGGGCACAGATGAAGCATGCGGCAAAGAACGCTCAGTTTGCTGTTTTAATCGGGAAAAACGAGATAGAATCAGGTAAAGTCACTTTGAAAAACCTCGCCACCGGCGAACAGAAGGAATGTGCACCCGAAGATCTACCAGGCAAGGTGAAATAGAATTGGAGCTTGCAGACCGGCTTGCAGAACAGCAGAAAAGCATAAGCGTTGCAGAATTCTTCGAGAAGAACAAACACCTTCTTGGTTTTGACTCACCGACAAGAGGAATTATCACTACGATTAAAGAGGCTGTCGACAACTCGCTTGATGCCTGCGAAGAGGCCGAGGTCCTTCCGGATATTTTTGTAGGCATCAAGAAGGTTGACAAGGAAGTCTACAGGATAATCGTAGAGGACAACGGGCCAGGGATCGTTCCCAAGCAGGTTCCGTTTGTATTCGGAAAACTGCTCTATGGATCACGCTTCCACCAGATCAAGCAGAGCAGGGGTCAGCAGGGAATAGGAATAAGCGCCGCGGTTCTTTATGCACAGCTTACAACAGGCGTTCCCGCAGTCGTAATTTCCAGGACCAGCCACAGGAATAAGGCCCACCGTTTTGAGATCATGATCAAAACCGAGGCCAATGAGCCAGAGATTCTCAGGGACGAAGAGATCGAATGGGACAGGATGCACGGTACAAGAGTGGAGATCGAATTCAAGACCACACTTGCAGCAAAGAAGCGCCTTTTGGAATATCTTATGTATACTGCGGTCGTCAACCCGCATGCACGAATAAAAGCCGATATCGACGGGGAGGTTTACAATTTCGAGAGAGTCAGTGAGGAGGCGATCACCCCGCCAAAGGCCATACTTCCACATCCTCATGGCCTCGAGCTTGGCCAGCTGAAGAGAATCGCGTCTTTATCCGATGATAACCTGAAGGATTTCCTTATCAACAGCTTCTCAAGGGTGGGGGATAAGAATGCAGATGAGATAATCGGAGGATCGGGCCTTAAGGAGAGCAGAAAGGCAAAGACACTTTCAAATGAGGAGCTTAAGAAACTGCTCGAATCCATGCAGACGACCCAGGTTCCCCCGCCTCCTGCATCACAGTGTCTGTCCCCGATAGGTGAAGACATGATTATACGAGGCCTTGACAAGGAGTTCCAGCTGGACTTCGTAAGGTCAAGAACGAGAAAAAGCAAAGTCTTCTCCGGCCACCCCTTCATTGTCGAAGCGGCGATTGGCTATGGGGGAAAACTTGAATCTGAAGGAACTGCCAGAATACTCAGGTTTGCAAACCGTGTTCCGCTCCTGTACCAGCAGGGTGCATGCGCAATAACAAACTCTGTTTCAGAGGTCAACTGGAGGGCCTACAATATATCCCAGCAGGGTCTTCCAACCGGCCCCGTGCTTATACTTGTACATGTCGCATCCACCAATGTCCCGTTTACAAGTGAAAGCAAAGATGCAATCGCATCGATCCCGGAGATCGAAAAGGAGATCGTCCTCACCCTACAGGACCTCGGACGCGACCTTAAGATGTTCCTCGGGCGCCGCGACAGGAACAAACAGTTCGAGGAGAGAGCCAGGGCAGTATGTTCGATCCTGCCGGACATAGCTGAAAAAGTCAGTCAAATCGTTGATAAACCGGTTCCTGACATCAGCCCTCTTGAAGGGCAGATTATGAAAAAGATAGTTGCTAAAAAAGGCGTCAGGGATGGATATGTAGAGATACTTGTAAATAATTATACCAGCACTCCAGTATCACTCACAATATACAATATCTCACCTGAAGACGGAAAAGACGCCACCCCCAAACCCGATTTTGTCGATAAAATCGGCGATGATTTCAATAAGCTCTGGAAGGTTGAGATTGAGCCTGATGGAATGTGGAATGCAAGGTATTCCGGAAAAAGCGGCGGTACCCTTGATATCAGGGGTGTTGAAGAGAAGAAACTGGTGGTGATTGATCTTGATAATTAAGGAAGAAATGGATAAAAAAGCTGTATCTAAGCTCCTGGAGATTGCCGATAAATGGTACTCCCAGATCCAGACAGCACAGATTCCCTATATCTCACTTCCTACACGTACAAAACAGAATATCGAGTATGACGAGAAGACCGAGGTCTGGAAGTACGGGGAAAAAGAGACGATGAGAACTGCCAGTTCGGCGAAGAGTGCCCTCCACCTGTTAAAGATGGCCTATGTGGTTGGATTCCTCAAGGACCAGATCGGAGAAAACAGGTCATCGACATTAAGGGAGATGTATTATATCTCCGAAGGCTGGAAGAAGGCGAAATTTTCAGCACAGGACGAGAGCAATATGCTTGTCGAGGACCTTGAGATCATAACCGAACTCTCAAGAGAGGCGTTCCACCTCAGGCCCGAGGAGGACGGCGCATCGATATACGGACCGGTCAGGATCAGGGAGCAGACACGCCGCGGAGATAAGGACATTCACTGCAGGGATGATGTCGGGGAGGCCGGATATTCTATTCCAAACAACGTGGAACGCCTGACATTTCTGGAAAACGATGCAAAGTTCGTAATAGCAATGGAGACCGGCGGTATGTATGCCCGTCTTATGGAGAACGGATTTGGCGAGGAGTATGATGCGGTCCTTCTTCACCTTAAGGGTCAGCCGGCAAGATCTACACGAAGAATGCTTAAAAGACTGAACAACGAACTGGGACTTCCCGTCGTGGTCTTTACAGACGGTGATCCCTGGTCATATCGTATCTTTGCAAGTATAGCCTACGGTTCGATAAAGGCCGCACATATGTCCGATATTCTTGCAACTCCGGGAGCACAGTTTATAGGGGTTCAGCCCTCCGATATCAGTGAATATAATCTTCCGGCAGACAAGCTTACTGAAGGAGATATCGCAGCACTGAAGTCTGAACTCTCTGACCCAAGGTTCGATACCGAATACTGGCGGAACCAGATAAATCTCCAGCTTAAGCTGGGTCTTAAATCTGAACAGCAGGCGTTTGCAAGCAGGGGTCTGGACTTCGTGACAAAGGAGTACCTGCCTGCGAGGCTGAGTGAAATGGGGATAATATAATAATATAAATAATATATTCAATGTGGAGCAGGCATGAGCATACCGGGGATGTATACAGACGGCGAATATCTCAGGCACAACCCTTCCTGGGATATTGAGGATTCTCCATGGAAGGCCGGACAGATAGAGAAGATCATTACAAAGAACGGCCTTCATCCAAAGAAAATATGTGAGATTGGATGTGGTGCAGGAGAAATCCTGAAAACACTTCAGGAGATGATGTTAAAGGACTGCACCTTTACCGGATACGAGATTTCACCTCAGGCGTACTCCATATGTAAAGAAAAGGAGAATGAATCCCTTCATTTCAGGCTCATGGATTTCCTGGAAGAGGAGGATGCATTCTTTGACCTGATACTTCTTATTGATGTTATTGAACACCTGGAGGATTATTTCTCTTTTTTAAGGGAAATTAAGGATAAAAGTGAATATAAAATACTTCATATCCCCCTTGAGTTCTTTGCTCTTGCGGCATTATATCATAATTTTACAATCAACCAGAGAAAAAATGTAGGCCACCTGCATTCCTTTTCAAAGGATACTGCAATCCTGATGCTGGAAGAGCTTGACTACAAGGTGATTGATTATTTCTATACACCCGGATTTTCGATAGGAAGAAATTACGGACTGAAGGATAAACTGATCTCGGTCCCGAGAAGAATATTTTACCCTGTTGCGCCGGATCTGACCGTCCGCCTCTTCGGCGGGTATTCCCTGATGGCTCTCGTAAAATGATTGATTATGTCTGATTATACACTTGGATTATACGCAAACCTCTATCCTCAAAATGATCTGGACAGCAGGGGGATCTTTATCAGGCAGATGGTGGAAAAGCTTGAGGAGAATAATGTAAAAATTCTTAAAGCCGTAAAAAAGAGCTCCTGTCCGTTCGCCTATGCACCATTTTACACCAGGAGTTTTATCAACTGCTTCAGGCACTCCGACATTCTTCAGGCAGAGTATATCCCCCACAGCAGCCTGATACCCTCGCTGTTAAAATTAAACAGGCCACTATTCATAAAATTTCACGGAGACGACGGCTACATTTATCCCTTCAAAAACAGGTTCAATATGGCCCTGATTAAATACTCGATACGAAGGGCCGACCACATCCTCACATGCAGCGAATCGCTTAGGGAGACGATAATTTCCATCGGGACCGATCCTGAAGATATAAGTGCAATTGCAAACGGGATTGATGTCAATAAATTCAGGCCGATGGATAAAGAAAGGTGCAGGGAGGAATTTTCATTCCCGCCGGATACGGTGATATCACTGTATGTGGGAAGGCTCCATCCGATGAAGGGAATCGGAGAATTGATCGAAGCCGCAGGGAAAAATCCAGAAGTTACTTTTGTATTCGGGGGGCCCGGCCCTGTGCCTGCACACCCCGACAACTGCATCTTTCTTGGCAGTGTGAATCCTGAAAAAATCCCGGCACTCATGAACTCTGCCGACTTCCTGACTCTTCCAAGCCATTCGGAAGGTCTGGGAATAGTACTCCTCGAAAGTCTTGCATGCCGCCTGCCCGTTATTGCCAGCAATGTGGGGGGCATTCCCGAGATAATCAGTGATGAAAACGGCATTCTCATTCCTCCCGGGGATGTCGACAGGCTGTCGGATGCTGTAAACTGGATGAAGGAAAATCCCGGTTCAATAAGAGAGATGGGAATAAAAGGGGAAGAAAAAGTGAAGAGAGACTACAACAATGACGTCCTTGTTAAGAAGCTAATCGGACTTCATGAATCCTGTCTTCCCTGAGCACCCTCCAGAAAACCCCGAATACAATCCTCAAGCCCCGGCGGATTTATATTAAGAACCGTCTTCAGTTTCTCAGTACTAAGAGAGAGATCTCCGGGACGCTTTGACCTGAGACCACTTTTAGAAAGTGTCGACGGATGAATGCATGAAGAATCCAGATTCCCAAGTTCAGCCATCTTCATCCCGAAATCATACTTTGAGCAGCGATCAGCCCCTGCAATATTTATTTTCCCCGAAAATGGGGTATTTATGATCTCTTCGATTATGCCGGCAAGGTGACCGACCTCTATAGGAGTGTAATAATAATCGGTAAAGAGGTTCATCTCGTTATGCTCTTTCAGGTTTTCATAGAGCCATTCACCAAAGGTTGTTGCATGCCATGAAGGGCTCCATCCAAAAAAATTCGTCCTGACAATCATAGATTTGGGAGATGCAGAGAGGGTGACATCCTCGGCGACCTTTTTCAGGCGCCCGTATTCATTGATCGGGTTTACCGGATCATCCTCTCCGTACCAGGACCTGCTTCCGTCGTACAGATGATCTGTTGAGATATAAACAAGCCTGGAACCATATTTTTCAGCAGAAGATGCGATATTTTCTGCAGTATCAACGACCACGCCGGATGCATATTCGGGATCCTTCTCGCATTCATCGACATTTGCAAGACTGACTGTATTAATTATAATATCGGGAGATACAGAGGAAACAAGTTTATCGGTAAATTCCCGGTCTCTCAGGTCCCCGACATGGTTCTCAAAATCAAAAGTCATCTCCCTGCGTGATGAACCTGTGACATCATGTCCCTTTTTTGAAAAATAACCTGTAAGGTTTGATCCCAGAAATCCTGTAGAACCTGTAATTAATATTCTCATGAATTATTCTCACATATTTTATCTGTAAATCAGGTGATAAGACTTCATCCCCTGAAGCTCTCATCGATCTGATTTCTCTCTTTTATTATAATATCCCATATTCCTAATATATTACCATATGCCAGTAGAAATCCGCTAATATCTCTTTTGGAAAAAGACTGGAGCATATTAATGATTATCTCTCCAAGAGATGAATAAAAGAAGAAAAATGCGGAAAGCTCGGGATGATGACGCACGAAATGATAACGGTTTATTACAAGCATCCGGCCCAGATTAAGATTTTTGCCGATATTGAACTCCGGAGGGTTGTGATCGACCCTTGCATCCTTTAATACGAATAGTCTGCCGGTTTTTGAGAGCTTATAACTGAATACAGCATCCTCATAATAGGCCCATCCGGCAAGGGATTCATCATATCGGTTATTGTGAAGGATTTCGCTTCTCCAGACCGTAGCACCGCCACACAACCATTCAACGGAGATGTTCTTTTCAGGAGGGAACAGATCAGAGCAAAAACCGGATTTCAGAACTTTTCCACGCTTTTTAACATCCATATAAAAGATTCTTGCCAGGACTTTCCTGATAATCCCTACAGGAGGCGTATTGACAATATTTAAGCTTGTACCGAGGAGACCATCATCACAGGTTTCCCAGAAATCAAGAAGTTTTTCCAGTGTATCTTCATAAAAGACAATATCATCGTCGAATATTCCTGCAATAGTGATATCCTCATTCAGTCTTTTTATTCCTTCATTCTTCTGCCGTGTCAGAGACGGGGGATTTACATACAGGTAATCTACATCAAAAGGATAAATCTCAAAAAATGACTCTCCAACAGGCTCATCGCTGCCATCAACGACAATTATCTGGCTTATCAAATCCTTTTGAGGAATCATACTATCCATAAGTTCGGATAAGCATTCCACCCGGTTTCTTGTGGGAATTATGAAGGCGAGTTTATTATTATATTGACCGGACATGTAATCACATTGATTAGAGGATTCGTTCTTTATTATTTTCAAATCAAAGATACTTAATTGCTCTTTTTAAACGTCCGGACAGAAATGGTGATCATAATAATATACAAATGCAAAACCGGCACCCATATTTTTTATTCATGATACATCACATATTAATTACAGTGATAAACAAATTCAATGAAGCGGTCTCATTCATTTTAAGGAATATCCCGGGAAAAACCGGAATAATACTTAGGAACACAATATATCGCAGTAAATTTACTTCTTTTGGCAGACCAAACTCCTTCCTGACAGGAACTCATATAAGAGGCTATGAAAATATTTCGATCGGAAACAACGTTAATATCGGAATCAACAACCAGCTTTACTGTACTGACAATCCCGGCGGACTCGTAATAGGCAATAATGTATACACAAACTCAAACGTGATGCTGAATGCCGACTGTGGCGGAAGTATCATAATAGGAAATAATGTCCTTATTGGGCCTAACGTGGTGGTACGTTCAGCGGATCATAATTTCTCATCGGCAGACACTCTCATTCAGAAACAAGGGCATACGGGTGGGAGGATAACAATAGAAGATGATGTCTGGATAGGTGCAAATGCCGTTATTCTAAAAGGGGTGACGATAAAAACCGGTGCAGTGGTTGGTGCAGGTGCGGTTGTCACAAAGGACGTAGATGAGTATGTTATTGCAGGCGGTGTTCCTGCAAAAAAAATTTCTTCAAGGGATTAAATACTGTTATGGAGTTCTTTTGCAATCTCTGCAATAAAGAAACGGCCTTTGAATATATTCAGGATTACCCTAACCAGCACAGGGTGTTTGAGAATCTTAAATTATACAGGTGCGGAGAGTGCGGAGTGGTATTTGCACTTCCATACCCCACTGAAAAAGACCTGGATTATTATTATGAAGAAGTATGGGACACTTCAGATGATGTAAACATAGTCTATGAAATTCAGGCATTTGAAAGAGTGAAATATATTCATAAATTCACAGGAGATAAGGATAATCTTAAGGTTCTGGATATCGGTTCAGGACACGGGCTCCTGTATGACGCATTCCTGAAAAAATTTGGAAATGTTGAATTCCACGCCACTGAACTAAATCCTGAAAATCAAAAGAGACTGCAGAATAAAGGGATCAAAGTATCAAAGAGCATCGATGAATACAGCAATGATAAATTTGACATCGTCTGCCTGTGTTCTGTACTTGAGCACCTGACCGAACCATATAAATTTTTAAGCGGCGCCCTGGAGCTTTTAAATGAAAACGGATATCTCTTCCTTGAATTACCGGACAGGGATTACATCTTCAAACCCGTGCTCGACCCCCATGTCGGTTTCTATTCAGAAGAGTGCCTGAGATATCTTGGAAAGAGGCTCAACATTGATACGATTGACATCTGCACTTACGGGAGAGACCATGAATCCCTTAAGAAGGAGTTCATGATGCCAAACCGGCTGAATTTACTGAAGTTTGCATTCATTAACAGGTTTAAAAAGGCCTTTTTTAAGTTCAGGTACCACAATTCAGCGGACTGGGAAAAAGAATATTATTATGATTACCTGAAGATCCATGAAGAAGGCGGATCCAGGTGGTGGATTCGCGGAATTTTTAAAAAATAAATATCCATATTAAACGACACTTAATAACCCGGTTTTCTTATAAATAAAAATAAGAGTATATGAAACAAAACTTAATCAGCCTATGGGAGAATCAATGAAGAATACAATACCATATAAAGCAGGAATTGTCGGTTACGGCTACATGGGCCAGATCAGAAAAAGAATTTTGGATGGTGTAAACAACGTTGAAGTCACAGGAATCTGTGATGAAAATACTGACACAATCCTGGACCTGGAGAAAGAAGGCATCAGCGTATTCAGCAACTATGAAGAATTAATAGAATCAGACATAGACCTGATCTTTGTATGCACTCCAAACTCCGCTTCTCCCGATATAGTAATTAAGAGCCTGAAAGCAGGCAAACATGTATTTTGTGAAAAACCCCCTGGCAGGAATCTCCAGGATATAATAAACATGAGGGAAGAGGAGAAAAAACATCCCGACCTGAAACTGATGTTCGGTTTCAATCATCGTTATCATCCCGGAATATTAGAAGCCAAAAAAATTGTTGAAAGCGGAAAATTAGGCAATATCTTATTTATTAAAGGAACTTACGGGAAATCAGGAGGCCGAAATTATCTCTCATCATGGAGAAACATGAAGGAGGTCTCGGGCGGTGGAATATTGATTGACCAGGGAATCCACATGCTTGATCTCTTCAGGTACTTCTGCGGGGATTTCAATGATGTATCGGGATACCTCTCAAAAATGTACTGGAGAACGGATGTAGAGGACAACGCGTTTGTTTTCCTGAGAAACAACAAAGGTCAGGTTGCAACACTGCATTCATCGGCAACCCTGTGGAAGCATTCATTTAAGATGGAAATTTTTCTAAACGATGCTTACCTTATTGTCTCTGGCCTGCTCTCTAAAACGGGCAGTTATGGAAGGGAAACACTCACTATAGGCAGAAGACAGTTTGAGGACGAATCATTTGCACTTGGAAATCCAAGAGAAGAGATGGTCTATTTTGACCAGGATCTCTCATGGACCACCGAAGTGGAAAATTTTATTAAAGCAATAAGTGAAGATAAACCTGTTGAGAACAGCTCCTCTGAAGATGCCTTTAAAGTAATGGAGATTATCGATAAAATCTACTTAAAAGAAGAGATTATTGAGAACGATTTGACACTGAACAGGGACAGACAATGAGAAATGTTGTAATTAATGATATAGGCCATGAATTCGACTTTAAACCCCTTGAACTGATAAACGAGTATATCAGTAAAACCGAGGATGATTTCAGGGAAGAGACAGCCTTAAACCCGGAGAGTCTGAATATTCGAGCCTGCCCTGCATGCAATTCGAAGGATTTTGAAAATACATTCAGTAAATTCGGTTTTGACTATACAGAATGTAAGAACTGCAGAAGTGTGTTTCTAAATCCCTGTCCGGAAGACGAACTGATTAAACAACACTATCTGAATTCGGATTCCAGTCATTTCTGGCAGGAAAAACTTGCGAACAGAACAAAGGAGACCAGAGTCAGAAAGATCTACAGGCCCGAGCATGAATGGATAGTCTCAACATGTGAAGAGTATATCCCAAAAGACAGGAAACTTGGACTATTTTATCCAAAAAGCTACATATTTGCGGATTGTCTTGCAAAGGAGCAGTTCTTTTCTGAAAAATACCTTATCAACCCGTACTTCAGCATTCCCAGGTATGGCGATGAAAGGATGAACGGTCAGGCATTTTCATCAATAGAAGAATTTGCCGCAACCGGGAAGAAGATAAATATCGCCGGAGCTTTTGAGGCGCTCGACAGTCTCAATAATATAGACAGCTTTTTTTCAGCCCTGAATGGTATTTTAGAGGACGGCGGTCTTGTTTTTCTTACGACAATCTCGATCAGCGGATTCGACCTCCAGGTTTTAAGGGGCAGTTCGAGAAATATTTTCCCTCCGGACAGGGTGAATGCTCTCTCCAGAAAAGGAATGAATATCCTTTTTGAGCGTCATGGATTCAAACCCGTAGAGTACAGCACACCGGGAATTCTGGATTTCAACAATGTTGAACAGGAATACAGATCAGTTCCTGATGCTGATATCCCCGGATTCATCAGAGAAATGATTGAAAAGAATGATGAACAGATGAAAAGGGATTTCCAGAATTTCCTGCAGATAAACAAATTGAGTTCTTTTGTCAGGGTTGTCCTTGAGAAAAAGGAGTGATACAATGGAGCATGCAAAACAGTACATGAAAGAAGTGGCGGAGATAGCTGAAAAAACTGACCTCAGCGACATCGAAAAAATTACAAAAATACTGATCGATACGAAAGAAACTGGAGGAAGACTGTTTTTTATCGGAGTTGGCGGAAGTGCAGGAAACTGTTCACACGCTGTAAATGATTTCAGGAAACTGGCCGGAATAGAGACGTATTCACCTGTGGATAATGTATCAGAACTTACTGCAAGAACAAATGACGAAGGCTGGGATACGGTATTCTCCGAATGGCTGAAAACCAGCAGGATAAACTCAAAGGATGCGGTATTTGTACTCTCTGTCGGTGGCGGGGACCTGGAGAAGAACGTCAGCGCAAACCTTGTAAAGGCTGTTGATTATGCAAAATCCAAAGATGCAAAGGTTCTCGGCATTCTTGGAAAGGATTCGGGTTATACTGCCAAAAATGCAGATGCAAGGGTTGTAATCCCGGCGGTAAATCCCCAAAACATTACCCCGCATTCTGAATCCTTCCAGGGAGTGATTCTGCACCTGATTGCATCTGATCCAAGACTAAAAGAAATAGAAAACAAATGGGAATCCTTAGAATAATATTATACTGCTTCATGTCAAAATATAATATATAGGAATCCCGGTGAAAATATGACCATTTTTCTTGATACAGGAGATATTAAGCAAATTGAGCAGTTCCTGGATATGGGGCTGATCAGGGGTGTCACCACCAACCCCTCAATACTGGTTAAATGCGGAATAAAAGGCGGAAATGAGGCAATAAAAAAATGCACTATCGACATTGCAGAACTTATTGACCCATACCCCCTCTCTGTAGAGGTTACGACAAACGATTATGAAGGGATGATCTCGCAGGCTGTCGAATATGCCGGATGGGCCGACAATATCAATGTAAAGATCACAATTCACGGACCCGACGGAGAACTTGACAACCTGAAGGCAATAAACATGCTTGAAAACAGGCATGACATCAGGATAAATGCAACAGCCATGATGAGTGCCCAGCAATGTCTTATGGCCTCACTTGCAGGAGCAACATATGTTTCACTCTTCGGCGGCAGGGTCAACAATATGGGATACAACTGCTGTGAAGAGATTATGAAGACAAGAGATCTTATAGACAGTCACTCGCTGAATTCAAAACTTATTATCGGTTCTATCAGAGAAGGATTAAATGTCGTTGAATGGCTGAATGCCGGAGCGGACATAATAACAGTAACACCTGACATCCTGAAAGGCATTATAGTGCATCCATACTCCAAAGAGACAGTCCGGATGTTTCTGGATGATGCAAAAAAGCTCTGATTCCGGTAGGATTATGAAAGAAATTACCGAAAGAAGAAAAGAACTGAAGAAGAAACTTCTCTCAGGCGGGAAAGTTTACGCAGGATGGACATCCATAGGCCACCCGGTTATTACCGAGATAATGGCGAGATCAGGTGTTGACTTTATTGGTATCGATATTGAACACAGCACGATAAGCCAGGAACAGTCCCAAAGGATTATTGCAGCATGCCACCAGAACGGCATTGTCTGTCTACCAAGAATAGCTTCTCACAATATGGAGATGATAAAGAGGCTCCTCGATTCAGGTGCCGACGGAATCATAGTTCCTATGGTCAATAGTCCCGGGGAAGTCGAAGATATTGTAAGGTGGGCAAAGTACACCCCTCTCGGATCAAGAAGCTACGGAATATCAAGAGCACAGGGATATGGCTTTGATTTTGACGATTACTGTTCAGAATGGAACGATTCATCCATTATAATTGTTCAGATTGAATCAAAAGAAGGCGTTGAAAATATCGATGCAATTCTCTCAAACCCGTATATTGACGGAGCTATGATCGGACCCTATGATCTCTCAGGATCCCTGGGTATTCCGGGCCAGATAGAAGATCCGAGAATAGTTGAAGCAGGAAAAAAAGTCATAGATTCCTGCAAGAGGCACAAAAAAGGTTGCGGCACACAGCTCGTCGAACCGGATGAGGAGAACATGGAAGAGGCCTTTTCATATGGCTTCTCATTTATTGTCATGGCATCAGACGTCTTCCTGCTCTGGAAATGGGGAGAGAAAACACGCAGCCTGATTGAAAATTCAAACTCAAAAAGATGAAAATAATCAAAACAATCATCCTTGATTTTGACGGTGTAATCGTAGAATCAGACAATATTAAGCACCGTGCCTTTTCTGAAATCTTCTCAGAATATCCTGATTTCTACAATGAAATAATGGATTATCACTATTCTCACAATGCAGTTGACAGGTATGATAAATTCCGTCACATTATGACCGGGATCATGAAAACCGGATATGACGAGACTCTCTTTAAAGAATGGTCTGAAAGATTCAGAAATCTCACAACAGACGCAATAATAAAATGCCCTTTTGTTCCGGGAGCGCTTGACTTTCTGGAATATTTTTCAGGAATAACCCCTCTTCATCTCGCCTCCGCAACTCCCGGGGGAGACCTTATGACAATACTTGAAAAAAAAGGTCTTTCACGGTATTTTTCATCGGCGAATGGATCTGACAGGCCGAAAACTGAGATTCTGCAGTCAGTTGCAGATTCGGAACATACTCTGCCTGAAGAAATGTTGTATATAGGAGACAGCCCCGAGGACCTGAAAACAGCTGAGAATTATGGATGCAGATTTATCGGAAGGCAGAGGCAATATGACTTTAAAAAAGCAGGGATTGTCAGTTTCCCGGATTTGTATGGCATAAAGGGATATATTCTTGAAAATTATATATTTGAAAAAGTGTGATCACAATGGGTTATCTTGAAGATATATTCAATCTCGAAGGAAAAGTAGCAGCAATAACCGGTGCAGGCGGACACCTGTGCGGCGAAATGGCAAGGTCCCTGGCAAAGGCAGGGGTCAGTGTCGCAGTCATCGACATGAGACCTGAGGATGCACAGAGGACCGTTGACCAGATAACTTCGGCGGGTGGTATAGCAGAACCTTTTGAGCTCGAAGTTACAAAAAAAGACCGGCATGTTAATGTCCTTGAAGGTATTCTCGATTCATTCGGGGATCTTGACATCCTGATAAACGGTGCAGGGATAAATGCCCCTACACCATTCTTTGATATCAGCCTCGACGAATGGCATTCGATAATAGAAGTTCACACAACAGGGACATTCCTCGGTTGCCAGGTCTTTGGAAGATATATGGTTGATCACAATAAAGGTTCAATAATCAATATGTCCTCGGCATCGGCAGGACCCCCGCTTTCAAAGGCTTTCACATATTCCGTGGCAAAAGCCGGCATCAAAAACCTGACCCAGAATCTTGCAAGGGAATGGGCCCCATATAATGTCAGGGTTAACGCATTAAGACCTGGATTCTTCCCGACAGAATGGAGCAAAAAGCATTTCATTGATCAGCAGAGGAATGATGCAATCCTTGGACATACACCCATGAAACGTTACGGAAAACCTGAAGAGCTGACAGGTGCTGTTTTATGGCTCTGCTCTGATGCCTCGTCATTTGTTACAGGTGCCGAGATAACGGTCGACGGCGGCTTTACCGCAATGACAATATGATGGTGATAATATGGATAGATCAAAGACTCTTGTAATTACAGGGGGAAATAAAGGGATGGGAAAAGAAATCGCCCGTTATTTCCATAAAAAAGGGTACAATGTCTTCATCGGTGCCAGAACAGACAACGGTGTTGCAGAAGAACTCGGAGAAGGCACCTTTTTTGTCATGACTGACGTGACAAAAGAAGAAGACCTTGAAAGACTGGCAGCGACCGCAGCTGAAAAAACAGGAAAAATCGATGTTTTCATAAACTGTGCAGGATTTTCAAGGTGGAGCGCGGTCCAAGACGTCAGTGAGGAATTCTGGGACAAAATGATCAATACCAACCTTAAAGGGACATTCTTTGGGTGCAAGGTTGCTTCAGAATACCTGGGAGAAGGCGGTTCAATCATCAATCTCTCGAGCATTGCAGGAAAAAGGGGGAGTGCAAACAACTCGGTATACTGTGCATCAAAATTTGGTGTTTCCGGTATAACCCAGGCTCTCGCAAAGGAGCTAGGTATTAGAGGAATCAGGGTTAATGCGGTCTGCCCTGTATATATTACAACAGAAGGACTTATTGAAGCCCTTAAAGAGCCCTGCTCTCCTGCATGCGGAACTGAGACTGTAATCTATCTTGAATCATTCGCATCAAAGGATACAGCCCTGAAAAGACTCCCAACCGCCGAGGAGGTCGCCAAGATGTGCCTATTCCTTGCATCGGATGAGGCTTCGGCAATTACCGGGCAGTGTATAAATGTCGACTGCGGGGTGTTTCCGCAATGAGAAGGACTGCAGCAGTGATTCCCGCAAGAATGGCAGCATCAAGATTCCCTGGAAAACCCCTTGCAGAAATTCTCGGCATGCCTATGATCGAGCATGTGAGAAGGCGTGTCCTTCTCAGCGGTAAATTCGACGAAGTCTGGGTAGCCACATGCGATGAAGAAATCATGTCCGTCGTTGAAGAGAACGGTGGAAAAGCCGTTATGACCTCTGACAGCCATGAGAGATGCACCGACAGGGTTGAAGAGGCTGCAAAAGGTATCAATGCTGATGTTATCGGGATCATACAGGGTGACGAGCCCCTTATAATTCCTGATTTCATCGAGACCCTTATGGATACGATGATCTCGGATGACGGTATCTACTGCGCAAATATCGTCTCAGAAATTGAAGACCTGCAGGACCTGAAGAACACCGACATTGTAAAAGCCATAGTAAGCCTCAACGATGACATAATGTATTTTTCAAGAGCTGAAATCCCCTACTTCCGTGACACCAGCAGTTATACCTGCTTCAGGCAGACGGGAATCTCGGCATTCACCTCAGAATTCCTGAAGACATATACAAAGACCCCGCAGTCACCCCTTGAAAAGGCAGAATCCGTTGATTTTCTGAGAATACTTGAGAACGGATACACAATCAAGGCAGTCAAAACCAGGTTCAGGACCTATGGGGTGGACAGAAAAGAGGATGTAAAAATAATCGAAGATATCCTGAACAATGACAGCCTGCAGAACGAATATTACAAACGGACTCTTGAATTATGAAGAAAATCCTTGTCGCACTCCAGACCTTCGGGGAATACGGGGAAGAGCCAAAAAAGATGCTCGAAGAATCGGGATATGAAATAATATACAACAATCTCGGCCACAGGCTGGTAAAGGATGAGATAATAGATCTGGGGAAAGACTGCTCGGGTGTAATTGCCGGAGTCGAACCCTACAACAAGGAAGTACTCGATAAACTATCCTCCCTGGAATGCATAAGCCGTGCCGGTGTAGGAACCGACAATATCGACAAAGGCGCTGCCGGAGAGAGAGGTGTTTCTGTCCTGAATACACCGGACGTTGTAATCGAGCCTGTTGCGGAGATGACAGTTGCAATGATCTTCGATCTTTGCAGGAAACTGACATACCATACCTCCATCATCAGGGACGGGAGATGGAACGAGAAGAAACCCGGCTCTCTTCTTCCAGGAAAGACTGTAGGGGTAATCGGGCTTGGCAGAATCGGAAAGAGGGTCGGAGCATTATTAAGTCCCTTTGGTGTCAGGATAATCGCCTATGATCTATTCAAAGACGAAAAATGGGCTGAAGAGAACAACGTGGAATATGTACAGCTGAACCGGCTTCTTTCAGAAAGTGATATTATCACCATCCATGTAGCTTATGATAAAGAAAGACCCTTTATAATCGGCAGGGATGAATTTGAAAGGATGAAGGACGGTGTTTTGATTGTAAACACATCAAGGGGCGAGGCCATCGATGAAGAAGCTCTTGCAGAATATCTCAAATCAGGGAAGGTCGAAGGTGCAGCGATGGATGTCTTCAGGAAAGAGCCATACACAGGAGAACTCTGCAGATTTGAAAATGTTGTTCTAACACCTCACATCTCAACCCTGACAAGAGAGTCAAGAAATTCCATGGAGATCGAATCTGTAAAGAACCTCCTGGACTACCTTGAGAAGAATAAATAAATTACAGGAATCACTATGAAAATCCTGCTTGCATCATCCAGCCGCGAACTCGATGAGAAGGACTACGGACTTCCCGGATGCTTTTTCATTGACCTGATCAGGGATGAAAAAATCCGCAGCTTTATCAAAAAAACCGGAGTAAAAGAGATAGATCTCTCCGGAAAAATTCAGGAGACAG
This sequence comes from Methanomicrobiaceae archaeon, assembly GCA_016928355.1. GTDB lineage: Archaea > Halobacteriota > Methanomicrobia > Methanomicrobiales > Methanomicrobiaceae > Methanolacinia. The sequence continues at coordinate 14,714 of JAFGKW010000015.1, read as the reverse complement.
GCGGTGTTCAGGTACTTGTCGATGAATATCTCAAACTGATGAGCAGGATATCCGAAGAAAACAACAACATATTCTGGTGGTCAACATTCACCTCCTCCAAAAACAGGTTCATGACGAATACATTTGTCAACCTGTGCAGTTTTCATGCCCTCACAGGAGAGATCGAAGAACTGACTGAGAATTCAGATTGCCAAATTCTCACAATAACCGCCACACCGGGAATTCTCCAGTCGGTTTCCGTTTATCTCAACAGGAAGGGGATTCCTTATGAGTATAAATACGATAAATCGTCAATAATCAGGAGAGATTTACTCTATCTTTGGAACTGTGTGAAAAATTCGGCAATTTTCACTTTTCTGACATGGCAGAGGATATTTACATGCAGGATGAGGCTGGGTAAGAAGATAAAAAGAAGCCTTGAAAACCCTCCGGATGACCCGTATGTAATAAGGACGTGGATATATGAAAGATCCTTTACGGACGAAAATGAATACAGGGACTCATTCTTTGGAGTGCTTCCGGAGCATATCTCAAAAAAACAGCCCCTGATATTAATAGGAGGGATTATCGGGGATTACAAAGCCATCTGCAATAAAATCAGGGAATCGGACAATTTCACAATAATTCCCCAGGAGTTTTTCCTTGGCTATAAAAGTCCTGTTAAAACCCTTTTTTCATTAAGAAAAAACAGGATAATGCTGAAAGAAACACTATTCTTTGGGAACGATGTATCTGGAATAATCAATCATGAGCTCTCACTGGAATATTCGGACAGGACGCTTCCGGAATCCTTCCAGTTCTCGTACTTTATCGAAAATATGCTGATGAAGATCCCGCCTGCAGATTTCCTGACGACATACGAGAACAATCCATGGGAGAAAGTCTGCTTCATAAGGCTTAAGGAATTGTCCGGAAAAACACGGATTACCGGATACCAGCATTCGGTTGTGTCAAAGTACTCGCTGAATATGTTCTTCCCGAAAGAAAGCCTTTCAACTACTCCCAGGCCCGATAAGGTGATTACTGTAGGTAATATCACCCGGGATATCCTGATAGATATGGGTGGATATGATGAGAGCATGGTCTTTTCAGGCTGCGGCCTCCGTTTCATGCACCTTTTCAATATTGAAAGAAGAAGTACAAAGCCGGAATTCAAGACAATCCTTGTAACACCCGAAGGTATACCCGAAGAATCGATAAAGATCTGCAATTTTGTCTATGAGGCATTAAAGGATGTAACAGGAGTAAAAGTAATCATCAGGGCACACCCTGCTCTGCCTTATGAGAAATTTGCAAAGGATCTTGTATTCAGGATAGATTCGGTCCCACACTTTGAAATCTCTGACAAGCCCTCTGTAATGGATGACCTGAACAGGTCTGATATTGTTATCTACAGGGGGAGCACACTTGCACTGGAAGCAGTTAAAACAGGCCTTTATGCAATATACCTTCATCTTGGGGATTTAATTCCGGTTGACCCGCTCTTTGGACTTTCAGCACTAAAATATACAATTAAAAATCCCGAAGAGGTAAAAAAGGCTTTAAATTCGGTCTACTCAAAAAATACTTCAGAATACCTAAAAGAAGCAGATGAAGCATCCTCATATCTTGATGACTACTTCCATAAAATTACAGAAGATAATATGGATATATTTCTGAATTGAGAACAATCAGTTCTTCTTCAGGATTGCAACTCTGTGGCGGATCGGACCGTCGAAATAATTTACAAAAGGAATCCTGATTCCCATTACTTTTGCTCCGTATTTCGTTTTTGCAGTTGAAAAGAAATACGTGCACCAGGGACAGTAGCCGTCAAGGAGGATCTTATCCTCTTTATCCCACGGATAATTGTCAAATTCTATTACCTCACCACCCACAAGCTCTTTTTTCTCCCTGTTGCAGCAATAGAAAAAACTGTTTTCTGCCATTATTTTTCTAAGAAGGGTGAAATAACCGGAGATGCTGTCATATGTCATCTCCTGCATCGAGTGGATGTTTACTGCGACATCAATCTCAAGCTCCTCAAGTGCATCCGTCAAATCCGCAGGACAAAATATAAAATCCTTTTCTTCAATATCCCTGACTGATAGTTTCTCACCGTTGCTGCTCACCCCAAGCAATCCTGCATCAGGGAAAACTTTTCCCGAGTAATAATACTGAAAGAAGAGCGTTTTCCCAAGATCCACCAGTATTATTCTGGCTCCCGGAATTACCTTTTTTATGAGACATGATAAAAAACCGAAGCCATCTCCAATAATAAGAATTCGCGGATTGTCACCTATATTCAAATTCTTCAACTGTTTCATTATCAAATCAAAAGAATACACCTGCCTGAAACAATCAAATGAGAAGTATCCATCCATCTCCACGGCCAGTTCTTTTCCGATCCTTAGCAGTTCCTTTTTTTCTTTTCTATGAGGGTCCCGTATAAAATAACTAAAATTACAAAGCCGGGCAAGCCACCTGTTGGGAAGTGACCTCTCCTGCATGTCTCCAAAACCGAAACCCTCAAGAGCCAGCGTTTCCCCTTCTTTAAAATCTACTCTGAAACTTGAGGAATAATCACTCCAGTGTGAAGACGCATGTGAATCAGGACCTTCCAGCTTCTCATAATATTTACTGAAAAGGTACTCTCCATAACCTTTTTCATTATTTACCATATCACTCTTCTCCCCTGAGAAGGACAGTTTTTTTCTCATTTAATTGTATATCCCCAAAATCTTCCTCTTTACCATGAAGCAGTTTCCGGATCCTGAAATATGAGCGATAGATTAACAGGACAAAGATATGATTTATAATCCTGTTTAATGGTGGCAACCTGAAGCCGGGATCGGATTCAATTTTATTCCTTTCAAGCTGATTGATCACCATAATTCTCATCATTTTAACAATAAAATCAGGATATGGAGTCATATTGATACTTAATTTTATTGCATCACGATCTGAGATATCTGAAAGAAATCTCATCCTGTCCTTTATCAGCCCGTGTTCAATACACCAGCGATAGAGACGGGTGCCCGGATATGGATTTGTTATAAAGACTGCACTATCTGTAATTTTTGCCTCTCTTATTGCATCGATTGTGTCATCAACCGTCTTCTCTGTCTCACCAGGTGTCCCAACCATAAAAGAACAGGCAGGAGCCATATTTGTCCCTTCTCTTATCAGATTATATGCATTGGTGTTATTTTTCCGGGTATTTCTTTTATATAAAACATTCAGGATATTATCATTAGCCGACTCAAATCCAAAACCGATTGTAAAACAGTTGGAGTTATTCAGGATAGAGAGCATCTCCCCGTTGACATAATCCGACCGTATTGCACATGAAAAATAGGCATCAGGAAAATTTTCATTCATGGCCTTAATAAAATCAGCTGCATATTTAGTCCGGAAAAGGAAGAGATCTTCACCAAAAGAAAAGACGCGTATACCGTAATTCTCATATAGATGCCTGACATTTTCGATTACATAATCAACCGAATGCAAACGGAATCCTTTAAAATGAAACTCATGAATACAGAAAGAGCACTTATCCGTACATCCAAGTGCCCCGATAACCGGAAAATACCTCATCTCAGGCCTTTTCTTCCCGGTTTTATCAAGATACCTGTCCAGCTTAATGATAGTGGAATTGACAGTTGAATAATACTCCATATCAACCTGATCATAAGCAGGAAGAGGAAGCTCATCAATATTCCTGAAGTAAAGCTCTCCGGGGTTGATAACGCACCCATTATCCTTTAAATATGCAATTCCGGGAATATCCTCAAGAATTCCCTCACCACTGAGATAATCAAAGAGACATAATAATTTTTTTTCACCGTAGCTGTTGACCACATAGTCAAATTTAAGCTTTTTTAAAAGAATATCTTCGATATCAAGAGTAATGTGGCCGCCGATGATTTTTATTTTATCAGGAAATCTTTTATTAATGGTCTCCATCAGGCCCCTGACGTAATCAAATGCGGTAATAATCCCTGATATTCCAATTACATCAGGATTCTCTTTCCTGATTCTATCCATCAATTTATCGGTATCTAGCCTCTCAAGAGCCTGATCGATAATTATGGGCTCATGGCCATTCTCTTTGAGATATGAACAGAGATACATTATGCCAAGAGGCGGGAGATAATTTTTGGTATATGTTCTTGTAGGGGTACTGATGAAAAGAATTTTCATTAAAACAATTTGGTAAAACAGGCAGATAAAGATTATTTAGCACGCATTTATGAAAATATGGAAACGTTCAAATTCTTTGTCATAATAAAGAGGTTTCCCTTCTCAGCGAGCCCTCTTTTCCGGATCTGATAAGATCTATTGAATTTTCCGCACCCTCATTAAACAGGAGATCGATAACTGACATATAAGGTATAAATTCTCCATAAAGCTGGTTATATTGAGGATGACTGAATTCGTACCAGAAGAGATCGATATTATTATTAAAGAATTTATCATTTTCCATATAACAGCCGGAAGCCGGGCTGGAAATATACCTGTCCGCTCCAACTTTTTTCAGGACATTTATCAGCCTGTCGGTCTTACTGCCGTCTACACCAAGTTCGGAAGAAAGAATCAGTTCTGTTTTTATTCCAAGTCTTCGGCATACAGCTTTTATAAAAGTTAAATTTACATCCAGGAGCATCTTATGCTCTGAATTATAGTACTCCCCGAATTCCGGACTAAACTCCTCAAAATATGGTGCTTTTTTATAAGAATGGACTATTGATTTCCAATGCTTTTCAGACCAATTAATGTCATTATTTACCCGGACTTCATTAATATTCTGTCCAAAACACTCAATAACCGGCACAGTAAGCCAGGTCCATCCGTTTGCTGTTTTTATTTTATTTCTTCGCTGCCATGATCGCTGAACGAACTGCACATCATCATAAAACACAAAAACATCAACAGAATCTATCATACCGAAATAACCCATCCATGGCAGATAGGTGGGCTGCATTATGGCAACTGAAGTCATAGAAATACTAAAAATTTATTTTTTTGCATAGACCAGATACCATGCATTCCTTTCAGAATTATCAAAAAGATCTGTGTATATGTATCCGGTCTTTACATCTGAGAACATGTCGAATAGTTCTTTCAACTCATCATCAGAGCCTGCAACGAAGAATGAAAGACCCTGCCTGTTGTCATGAGGATTCTCTTTTTCGATTAAAAATGTACCATCACCCATATCCTTCATCCGGTCTGAGAATGAACTGTCGGGGTGGACTGTTGAAAGAACCAAAATACCTCCTTCCTTAAGTACACGGTGAAGTTCCCTGATAATCTCAATTACGCCCTGTCTCGTACCATTATAATGAAGTACATTCCATGAGACAACAATATCAAACTCATTGTCATCAAAGGGAATCTTCAGTCCCTCGACAGGCCTTAGATCTACTGGTTTACCGATTTTTGAGAACAGCTCATTGACATCGGCAATAAGAGCCTCACTTATTTCACAGCCGGAACACTCATACCCTTTGTCAGCAAGGAACCAGAGATTGTTACCGTGTCCAAAACCATGGTCCATCACTTTTGCCGGAGGTTTGGGAACAGGAACATACTTTCCTGACATGAGTCTAACAAGATTTTCGTCAGGATAGCGCAATTTAGTGTGAGGGAACAACTTAAGGTTATCCTCCCATACCTTCTTTGATTTTAAGAATATTTCATCATCAGACATTATTATCACTCAGTTTTATTTATTCACGATTCATCCAGGATCGCATAACCGATTCCGCCTTTTCCATAATCATTCCCATTATATAGCATATACTTCCTGCCCTTATGGGTGAAAACAAAGGCATATTCGACCATCTGGGAATCCCAACCTGAATCTGAGACATCTATTCCGACCAGATCATCCTTTCTCGTCCAGTTGATTCCATCAGGAGATTCTGCATAACCGATTCTGTAATATCCCTTTTTATAGGAGTACCACATCTTGTAGATTCCATCCTCCTTAACGACACATGGACGTGCAAGGTTCTTCTCATCTTCGGAAAGGTCGATGCAGACAATTCCTTCTCTCACCCAGTCAACTCCGTTCTCTGACTCGGCATATTTTATATTATATTTGGATGTATCCGGGTCAATCCATTTTATTCCTGAGACATACCACATTCTCCACAGGCCGTCCTCTATCATCACACAGGGGGCGGTCTGGAGACAGAGCGGTTCTTCATCGGTTCGGTCCAGAATCGGAACTCTCTTAACCCGGGTGAATGATTTTCCACCATCCTTACTTACTGCAAGACCTGCAACAAGGTGCATACGGACAGTACTGCCCTTATTCCACCCGATATAATAAAGGTACTTTTCCCCGCCATGATTTATAACCCATGATGGCGTAACACCGTTATCATCGAAGCAGCCCAGGTCTCCGAGAGTAAAAACAGGTTTCCTGGCATATTCAACACCATTTTCAGGATTTTCAATATCCAGTTCGGCATATGTCACATGAGAACGGTTTTTTTCATCCCTTCCGGAAAAATAAACCCTGATTCTGTTTTCATCAACTGTTTCGGCAAAGGGAACCATTGCATGCGTATTCATCCACGGGATATCTTTTTGAGGTTCAATAATCAGGCCTTTCTTGATCCATTTCATGATATCTTTCCAAAAATAATTTTTTTTATTATTCAATTATTATGAATGTGCGATCCCGGATAAATGACGACTGCCTGAGGGAATATTTGACATCCCTGAAAACCTCTTTAAAGGCTACTGTTTCACCAGGATAATCAAAGGAATTAAATTCATCAAGCATAATTACACTTCCCTTCATAAGATGGGGTTTGATTGCCTCAAGGCAAACTTTTGAAGGTTCATATAATGCCATATCAAAATAGGCAAGTGCAATAACAGTTTCAGGATTATCTTTGAAAAATCTTGGAACGGTTTCCGTCGCATCCCCTTCAATTACACGATGCTTCTTGACATCAGCAAGGACATTATTCTTTTCATGATAATCAATAAGTGCCTCAAGATAGGTTCTGTAGTTCTCGGTTACTGTATAGCCGCCGATTTTTATTGTTTCACTTGGTTTGTCCTTCTCAGAAACCGAAGGATAACCCTTAAATGTATCAAACCCTATGATTCGCCTACTTTGATTGAATGGTTCATATATAGCCCTTAAATTTTCAAAAACAACAAGATTCTGTCCCCACCAGGTTCCGAATTCAACAATCACTCCGGGCTGATTCACAATAAGACGATAAAGCTCATCAAGGAATAAAATTTTTGCCAGTGCCGAGCTTCTCATGTAAAGTCCGGGGCAAATGAGTAGCTGATCATCCGGCATAGGGCGTTCTCTGAAAAGCGAATAGAGTACCTCCCTGTGTATTACCTTATCATCAGAGGCCTTAGTCTCCATTTTATAGCCGAAATCCTGATTTTCTGTCATAAAAATTCCTTAAAATTATTAACTGATAATATAGAGTTTAAAATATGAAATATATTTTCATGTTAGCCATCTCAAGACATACTAATTTCTATAGGTTACTTTCTTTCTGAATATGCTGTATTTGTGAAATATTTCGATTTGGAACTGTCTTTCTGGAATAATTCTGCTGCCTTACCAATATAAACGCCTCTCTCAACCGTATTTTTAATTACAGTAGCACCTGCCCCTATTACCGAGCCTTCTGCAATTGTGATTCCGTCACGAAGTGTAGCATTTACACCAAGGAAGCAATATGGTTCAATTACAACATGGCCAGATACGACAACGTGAGATGTCAGGAAAGAGTGGTCCTTAATAATCGAACTGTGCCCTATATGGTTTCCACTCCACATCGTGACATTGTTGCCGATTTTTACAAAGGGCTGAATTGTCTGGTTTTCAAATATGAAGCAGTTGTCTCCTACATCAAGATCATTCCAGAGAACCGAACGTGAGCATACGTAACTTACAAGCTCGTAACCTTTTTCCTTGGCTTCATAATATTTTTGTGCACGGATTTTGTTTACATCCTTATAGCTCAACGCTACAAACATACTGTATTTATCAGGCGGGTAAAAATCCTCAATTTTCTCAAAAGGTACCAGAGGCAAACCATATGCTGTTTTTTCAGTAATATATTGTTCATCAGCGCTGAATGCAACAACCTCATACGGGCTGTCATGGGTGAAATAAAAAAGAGCCAGTTCAGCAACGTCTCCCGTTCCGAAAATCACTACCTTTGTTGTCTTTTCCGGGTTTGAACCATCATTTTTATCCATATACCCATAATATATGATTTTCATATTATATTACAGTTGCACGGGTTAAAAAAAGGAGCAATTTATTCTGTTTTTGCGACCTTCACAGATTGTTTCAGGTCATTAATCTGATATCATATCCCAGTCAATTGGTTCATCAGCTTTTATATCTCGATTAGCCTTTTTTCCAACTATTACCGAAGAATATTTGGGTTTGATTCCATGTGCAGGTCTTTTAATAACAATATTTTCTGCAGTAATCTCCGTTCCTGCAGGAATCTCCTTTTCTGCAATTATACTGTTTCTTCTTGCAAGTCTCTTTTCTTCAGGCAGCATCTGTTTTATAGAACTCCCGAGTGAATCTTCAACCTCCCTTATACCATCAACCATTGCTTTTAGTGCATCAGGTTCAAGCGCATAGCAGTGATCCGCCCCGGGAAGCTCTCTGCTTATTGTAAAATGCTTTTCAATAACGGAGGCACCCCTTGCCACTGCTGCAACAGGAACAGATATCCCAAGCGTATGATCGGAAAGACCTGTAGGTACGCAGAACGCTTCCCGAATTGAATCAATTGCCTTAAGATTAACAAGATTTGAAGGTGTCGGATATAGAGACGTGCATTGGAATAGAGCGATGTCCTCATTTCCTGATGAACGCACGATATCAATTGCTTCCTGTATATCCGCAAAATCGCTCATTCCTGTTGAAAGAAGCATAGGAAGTTTCTTTTCAGCGGCATATTTCAGGAATGGCAGATTTACAATCTCTGAAGATGCCCATTTCAGTGCAGGAATCTTATAATCGCAGAGCAGATCAACGGATTCCTTCTCAAAGGGTGTTGTAAGGAAGATAATATCCCTATCCCTGCTGTGATCCACAAGGTCTCCAATCCATTCCGGGGGAAGTTCACACTGCTTGAACAGGTCATATATTGGATCTGATTTCGAATAGAACGTATCAGCCTTAAAAAGCTGAAATTTAACTGCATCCACTCCTGCATCCGCAGCAATATCAATAAGTTCCTTTGCCTGGCTCAGCTTTTTGTCATGATTTGAACCTGCATCTGCGATTATAAATGCCGGTTCTCCGGGACCTATTTTTTTATTTCCAATTTTTATGGTTTTAATCAAGAGAACACCTCTTTTGGGATTTTTGACAGAATTCTTTCAATTCCCTTCCCGTCAACAAGTTTTCTGCCTTTTTTTGACATTTCAACACGCCGGGGATAATCTTCAACCAGATTTTTTATTTCTATAATAATATCATTTTCATTTATCATATCGATATGTCCGATATACTCCGCAGTACCTGCAGATATAAAATCCTCATTTGGTTTTATCTCAGGTTCAAACTGTGTAATTATTACAGACGGAGTACCAAGGGCCGCTGCCTCGTACTTTGTAAGGCCGCCTCCAAGTATGGCAATATCGGCTTTCAGGATCTGTTCAGCCATGTTGCTGCTGTCATGAAATAATTCAAAACGATCAGGGAACAACTTAATGATTTTTTTAAGCTTTTCAATATTGGTAACCGGATATCCGCTTCCAACAACCACCTCTGCCTTCAGTCCGGAAATATCTGCATGGGCAAGGGCATTTACAATCATCCCAGTTGTATCCCTCAGATCGCTCCCCCCAAAAGAGACAAGGATATTACCAGCCTCCTTTCGAATAACTCTTTTATTAACGGATAAAATCCTGAATTCATCCCTTAATATAAAATAATCAGGACCTGTGAGATACCTGTCACTGTCAAATGAAAAAATCGGTGAATTTTCATCAAGGATATATGGATTAACAACAAGATCCGCAGAAACCTCAGTTTCACAGATTACATCAAGGGCGACAATATAATGCCCGTTTTTTTTCAGTATGTCATGATATTTGCAATAAACTTCCGGACTTGCATTAATGAGATACCCAAGATCAGTAACTATTACTGATGCTCCAAAATCACGTGCAATTTCAAGAGTTTTTTCAGCATCCTCCTCTTTACTGCAGTCATCCGGTATCATCTCGACATGGAAGCCGCAACTCTCTGCAAGACTGCATGAGTTATTCTCCATATCTCTCATTACAAAAACCGGTTCAATCCGGTTTTCAAAAAAGCCCTGTGCAAGTGCCAGACAGCGCATAACATGACCCATTCCGATATAAGGTGAACCGTCCACCCTGAATACCGACCGTTTATTTTTCATTAGTTGTCATCTCCATATTCACGGGATCACAGGCAGTTACACGACCTTCACTGCAATATAAAATATTAATTGTTTTTGGGAATGAAATAAAACAGCCGGCCTTTTGGATCATCCACAGCTTCAATTTCTCCCTCAAGATTGATGGATATTTCTCCATCATATGAAGGCTCAACCCTGGCGACAATTCTCTCTCCGGCTCCGTCTTCAGCAATGACAACAATATTTTCATTCAAATCGGGATCAGCTGCTGATTTTATTTCAGTGTATGTATATATCTTCCAGACCATTCTATTCCCTCCTGAATATGCTTACAACAGCTGAAGAACCACTTCCCCCGATATTGCAGCAGAGTCCTGTGTCAACTCCTGATATTGTCCTCTTTCCTGCATCACCCTGAAGCTGTTTGACAACCTCAACAACCTGACTGACACCGGTTGCCCCTATCGGATGACCTTTTGCCTTAAGCCCGCCGCTTGGATTTATAGGGAGACTGCCGTCAATTTCAGTTGTACCGTCAGTAACAATATTCTTTCCTTCTCCTTTTTTACAGAAGCCCAGATCTTCAATCTCCACCAGTTCGGCAATAGTAAAACAGTCATGGACTTCAGCAAAACCGATATCTCCGGGGGAGAGTCCGCTCATTGAATAAGCCTTTTTTGCAGCCCGGGCAACAGCCGGCATTTCGGTGAGACTTTTGCGTTCATATAAACCGATATAATCCGTATAATGCCCCATTCCTGCAAAATTAACAGGTGCATCGGTATATTTTCGGGAGAGCTCTTTTCTGCACATAAGGACAGCTGAAGCACCATCAGACAATGGCGAGCAGTCGAATATTTTCAATGGAGATGCGATATATCTTGAGTTCATAACTTTCTCTACAGAAATCTCCTTCTGGAACTGGGCAAGAGAGTTATTCAAAGCATTTTTATGATTCTTTACTGCCACTGAAGCCAGATGCTCCTCCATGGTTCCATATTCATGGAAATGTCTCTGTGCCATGAGTGCGAATAAACTGGGGAAGGTTGCACCGTGATTAATCTCCTCCTGATCAGAAGCACGGGCGATAATCTCGGTTGCTTTGTCTGTGGGGGTTTCACTCATCTTTTCAACCCCACAGACCAGAACTTTATCATAAAGTCCGGAAAGAATCGCAAGGGCTGCTTCTTTAACTGCAAGTCCTCCGGCAGCACATGCAGATTCAACACGGGTAATCTCATTACCAACCCCTAATTTAGAGGTCAGGAGTCCGGGGAGCTGACACTGATTTGAAAATGAACTGGAAAAATTCGAAATATATATTGCATCAACATCCGATGCACCGGTGTTGGCGTTTTCCAGTGCCTCATTGCATGCATTCAGCATCAGGCCTCCAATATCTTCACTGCATTTGCCGAACGGAGTATGTCCGGTACTGACTATATCGACATCCATAGATAACTCCAGTAATAATTTGTCTGAACAGTCAATAAAGGATGAGGTATTAAATAGAATGGATTTAGGATATAAAAATAAAAAAGTTTATGTAATCTTTTTAAATCCGGAATGGGCTACAGGGGTTTTAAGCAGCGATTTGAAAGTGTTGTTGTCGACAGCACCCCTGATAAGGGCAAATACCTCATTCACATTTTCAAGGTATTTATCAATACACTCATTGTTGTGCGCTCCGGACTGATAAGAGATATTGGATGCCAGATAATCCCTTTCAAGCATTTCCTTCGTAAAGAGCGTCCTGAGTGCAAGATTGTTTACCTGATCCTCAAAGGCAAATGAAGGAACCGATTCCAGCCCCTCATCAAATATATTCAGAGGAATTTCATGCTCTTCTGAAAGTTTTCTCCAGCCACTGCTAATTTTAATACCGTTCTTTCTCAGTCTTGCGGGGATTTTTTCCTTTTCGAGTTTTCCAATTGTGGCAATCGAGGCAACAGGTCCAACCCTGTCAGTCCAGTAGGTGCTGCTGATAAAACTGGACTGGGCCATTTCCATAACCTCTTCTCTTCCTACAATCGCTGCCATAGGATATCCATTGCTCATTGCCTTCCCGTACACGATAATGTCTGGTGTTACATTAAAGAGGGAGTATGAACCACCCGGAGTCATACGAAAACCGGAACTGATCTCATCGAAAACAAGTACAGCTCCGATTTCATCTGCAATCTTCCTGACCTCTTCCAGAAAACCGGGTTCAGGCCTGAAGTGACGAAGGGGCTCCATGACAATGGCTCCGATGTCATGATTTGCAACGATATTCTCAAGCTCATTAATACAGTTGTAATTAAACGGTAACGCAGTGTTTACTAGACCTCTCGGCACCCCCAGCGGGTTTAGTCCGGGCAGGAGGTGCCCGTCAAGATTACTGTCATCAGCAAGATTTGATGCAAGATACCAGTCATGCCAGCCGTGATATCCGGAAAATGCAATTTTATCCTTACCAGAATATGCTCTTGCGATCCTGACCGCAACTGACATCGCTTCACCGCCGGTACGGGTATAACGGACTGAACCTGCCCATTTATGCATTTTAAGTAAAATTTCTGCAAGCTCAACTTCCTCATAACAGTTAAGCGTGGACATAACACCCATATCGATTGCTTCCTTTACAGGACCATCAACATCGTCATCTGCATAGCCAAGAATACAAGTTCCGACTCCCATCAGGGACATGTCGGTATACCGGTTGTCATCAAGATCCCAGACATCTGTTCCTTTTGCCTTTTTATAGTATGATGGCCATAACTCGGGCAGAAACTGCTCTGAACGCTTTGAGAGAAGCTGAGTTCCCCCGGGAATTATCTTTTTTGCCTTCTTCCACAATTCAGGACCTTTATTTTGAATCATTTTGTATCAATCCTCCTCATTTTTAATCAGACCATCTTCGGATAATGATTTATAATATCCCTCATTTACTCTGCTCTCTTCGTTTATATTCAATAATTCCGGCTTTCTTTCAAGGAGATCTATCACATCAGACATCCCGAATCCACTGTTTTCCGGATAAAGTTCACTAAATATTTCCCGGACGATTTCAAAGTCCTTCGGCGTATCAACAGAAAGTTTGTAATGATATCTCTCATTGGATTTTTCAGTATATATTTTAAAGGGAGTTTCCTCATCAGGAAATGCCATTTTATGGATAAAAGGTGTAACATGCTCCCGGTCTGATTTTCGCTTTGCATTCTCCCATGCGTATTTCAGTGCATTAAATGAAAAGATTTCAGTATCAAATCCGTCTTCAAATACAGGAGGGAATGAATTTGTCATATAATCAGCTCCCACAGCGAGGAAACGGTTCACCACAAAATCGATCACTTCAGGATCGTGAAGGGGGCAGTCAGCAGTCAGCCGTACTATATAATCCGGCTGCGGAACGCTGGATACAGCGCACTGGTAGTACCTATCGAGAACATCGTCCTCACTACCCCTGAAACAGTCAACACCGAGTTCATCGCACAACCGGGCAATAGAATCATCATCCTTCAGAATTGTTGTCGCAACAACGAAGGAGTCGACCATTTTCGACCTTTGGACCCTCTCAAGCATATGCTGAAGCAGCGGCTTTCCTTCAACAACCTTCAGCACTTTTGCCGGCAGGCGTGAAGACCCGCTTCTTGCCTGAATAATTCCGAGAATCATATTATAATCCCGTCCCGATTAATTTCCCTTCAGCCGCAGATTCTTTGGCTGCAATTACAATATTAAGAATTCTGATGCCTTCATTTATATCATTAAATGATTTCTCCTTCCCGGCAATGCACCTGATAAAATACTTCATCTCTTCAATATACATCTGGTTGACATCATATCCTTCAGGCTCATCAAAATACTGCCATTCCCTCTTTTCAACAGAATAAAGGCTGACCTTTTTGGTATTAAAATCCCACAGGATTGTTCCCTTTTCACCAATAATCTGACAGGATCTCCCGTATGCACGCTGAAGATAGTCAAGATGAATCTCACCTACAGCCCCGGATTTAAATTTCAGGAGCATCTCAGCCATATCTTCCGTATCGATATCCAGCTGCGAATATTTACCTGAAAAACAGAACAGATCCTCGACATCTCCTAAAAGCCAGCAGAGATAGTCTATTTCATGAATTCCATCCAGAAGGACACCGCCCCCCATAGATTCTTTTGCACTGTATGAATTTCTGTAATCCAGTTCCGGATGCCAGTCGGGCAGGTAGTGTCCTGCAATTACTCTCGCACAGTATATCTGCCCAATTGCACCACCGGATATCAGCTCCTTAATTTTAGAAATCCCGTGATAAAACCTCATATTACATGCAACAAGTGATACCAGAT
>JAFGKW010000014.1 GCA_016928355.1 Methanomicrobiaceae archaeon | reverse complement strand
AGCACTGTTGCTGACATACTGGCAAAAGACGGATTGTTTGACACCCCCGTATTCACAGTATCAAGAATCAACGGAAATTATTCGATATCTGCCCGTTGTCCTGCCCGGATAAACTGCGATCTGGCATCAATGATGAAAGAGGCGGCAGAATCCGCTGGAGGAACCGGCGGCGGTCACGAAACACGTGCCGGAGCCAGAATCGAAGAAGAAAAGTTTCCAATCTTCATCAAAAACATTGAGGAGGCGCTTGCATAATGCAGATATCAGGAAGGATAGTTTCAAATTATCCCAACGCTGAATTTGTCGCAGAATCACTCTCGGCAGACAATCTCCTCTCGATGAAAACGAAGGCAAAAGGAAATGATGTGATATGCGAAATCCACGGAGAAAAACTCCGTTCGGTGATCGCATCAGTCGATGATTATCTTATGAATCTCTCAGTTGCAGAGGATATCTGCAGCATAGGGCATAATGCAGGAGATTCAATTGAAATTACAGGAAAATATGAAAAACAAGAGGTGAATTAATGGCACCAAGAAGAAAATCAGTTGGAAGAAGAGTTGAAGGCTGGAAAGCCAAAAGCTGGTACAAGGTATACGCTCCCGACTACTTTGACAAGGCGTACCTTGGCGACACGATCGCAAACGAACCCGAGAAGGTTAACGGGCGCGTAATGCAGACAACACTCGGCGAAATGGTTCAGGACTATTCAAAGCAGAACATCAAGATGAGGTTCAGGATCACAAACGTTGCAGGAGATTCCGCTTACTCCGATTTCGTCGGGCATGAAGTGACAAAGGACTACCTCCGTGCAATGGTCAAGCGCCGTGCATCAAGAATCGACAGTATAGTTCAGGTAACAACCAAAGACGGAAGAAAAATCCGTGTAACAACGAGCTGCTTCACGATCAACCGTGCAGATGCAAGCCAGGCACATGCAATCAGAAAGGCAGTGACCGAATATGTCGTTGCAAGGGCCGCTGAACTTGGCTATGACCAGTTCGTAAAAGAGATGGTCATGGGAGATATTTCACGCGAAGTATTCAAGATTGTAAAGAAGCTTCACCCAGTCCGCCGTGTTGAAGTTATAAAATCAAAAGGAACGGATGCAAAGGCTGCAATCGTCCAGTAGATTCAGGAGTTGTAAAAATGGGAAAAACAGGAACCACAGCATGGACCCAGATTAAAAGCGTCAAGGGTCAGGTAAGACTTGTACCTCAGAAAGAGACTAACTACAAGAAGCCCGGCCCCAACCAGCGTTTCAAATCAGGTTCAAAACTGAAGAGAGCAACACAGAAGACTCAGGATACAGGTCGCGGAGGGCCACGCGGCGGTGGAAGAAGAAATCCCCGCGGAAGAGGACCAGTAAACGACCCGAGATGCAGAAGACGCATCAAAAGATCAGAGTCATCCATTAAAGGCGCAAAGGGCAAATAATTCTTAAAGAATTAAGAACCCTTTTATTATATTGAGGCGGGATGATATGACGATGAAAAAGCAGGCAGTAAATAATTATCTTTTTTCTGAAAGAGGAAAAACAAATCTTATTACAGTTTCAAAGATGCTGGCTTTGCTTGGAGACTACAAGGGAGCTGAAAAATCAGGAGCTAAGAAATTTCTGACTCTTTTTATAGAATCCATTCAGGCAGAACTCGAACAGGGTTACAGCAAAACGAATTCAGTAGAATTCAGAAATGCTTCTACGTTCCTTGACAATGCAAAAAAATTCCTCGAATTCGATGATTTAGATCAGGCAGCGCTTGAGATCGGTAAAGCAGTAACTGAATGTACTACGCCTGCCCAGAATTCATGGCAGGTATTATCTGAAAATGAACTCGTCTGAATTTTATGAATTTATCTCCAAAAGATCTTCGGTCAGGGAATTTACTTCTGCCGGAGTTTCGGATGAAGAGATTGAATTCATAATTAAATGTGCAGTTACAGCACCGAGTGCAGGCAACAGGGAATCTTGGGATGTTGTGATAGTCACAGACGAGGGAATAAAAGAGGACCTCTCGGATGCGGCTTTCGGACAGGAACACCTGATATCCGCCCCTGTCATCCTTGCCGTCTGTACAAATTATGTAAGGTCAATGTCGCAGTATGGTGAAAGAGGAATCCTTTATTCAATGGAAGATGCCTCAATTGCATGTACATATATGATGCTTGCTGCACATTCTGCCGGCCTTCATTCATGCTGGACCGGCGCCTTTGACGATGAAACCGTGGGTGAAATACTCGACCTTCCGCAGCATGCAAGACCAGTGGCCCTGCTTGCAGTTGGAAGAGGCAGAGAATCACATCAGAAAACAGGCAGGATGCCTGTTTTGGAACATATACATAATGAGACCTGGTAGTTGTTGATTATGACTGATTATCTTGTAACACTGGATGCGGCATGGACCCTCAAGGATGTAAAATCTCTTGATGATGCCATAGGTATCGCCATCAGCGAAGCTGGAAAACGCTTAAATCCAAGTGCAAAATTTGTAGAGATCGAAGTCGGACAGATGGCCTGTCCGTTCTGTGAACAGGAGATGAGCAGTGCCCTTATTGTGGGCAGTACCGCTCTCGTAGGACTGGCTCTTGAGATGAAGGTATATAAAGCCGAATCCGAAGAGCATGCTAAAAGAATTGCAAAATCAGTTGTCGGAAAGGCACTAAGAGATATTCCGCTTACAATCGTGGATGTAGAGGAGATATAATCCATGATTACGGTCGTTGGCCATACGGCAATTGATCATATATGCAAAGTACCGGTCTTTCCCGAGAGGCATGGATCAGTGCCTGTAGTGGATCATAAGATCTATTATGGCGGCGGTGCGGCGAACATTGCCGCAGGAATTGCCAGACTCGGTGGGAAATGCGAACTTCTGAGTGCTGTGGGAGATGACTTTGAAGGAAGCGATTATGATGAATGGATGAGCTCCATCGGGGTTCAAAAAAGATTCATTGTAGTTAACGGGAAAAGAACCGCTACATGCTTCCTTTTCAATGATGAAGCAGGAGACCAGATGACCTTCTTTGAGTGGGGTGCATCAACAGGGTTTACCGATTCTGACCCGCCGTCCCTTGAATTTGTCCACATGGCAACCGCTGACCCCACATATAATGTAAAAGTGGCTGAAAAAGCAGAATTTTCTTCCTTCGACCCCGGGCAGGATCTAATCAATTATTCTAAAGAGCAGCTTGAGACCATCATCGATAACATAGACATACTTTTTGCCAATCATCATGAAGTCCGAAGAATGACTGAGATGCTTAAGGTATCAGAAGACGACCTTATCGAAAAGATCCCGGTTTCGATAATCACGATGTCCGGAGACGGCAGTGAAATCCATACAGACGGGAGGATTTATAAGATACCGGTAGTGCCTGTAAAACTTGCAGATCCTACAGGAGCAGGGGATGCATACAGGGCAGGTTTCCTGACAGCGTACCAGACAGGCTATGATATTCTCACATGCTGTAAAATAGGAACTGTATCCGCCTCATTCACCGTGGAAGTGATTGGTTGCCAGACGAACCTTCCGGACTGGAAGATAATGTCTGCAAGATATGGTGAAAACTTCGGACAGCTAGAAAGTCCAAATGTAGAATGATAAATAAAATAAAACCGAAATAATAAAAAATCAGGATTTGATCGGTTTGGCACAGTCGGGAGATACAAAAATTGAAGGGCTCAGCAGATTTCTGTTCATTGCCCCCTCATGGAAGATGTCTCTCCTGTTCATATTTGTCCTCTCTTTTGTTCTGGATATAGCAAGTATATTAAGAAATCACGAGATTCAGTTTTTTGGATTTTTTGGATTTTTCCTTCCGGCATTAATTGCATTTGCACTTACAATTCCACTTGTTGCAATATCAGGAAAGAAAATTACCCTCAACAGGTCCGCACTCCTCGCTCTTGCATGCACTGTATTTTCGATACTGATTAGTCTATTCCCTGTACTACTCATTTTTGAGGGAATATTCCCGCTTCTTTACTCGGTCTCTCTTGGTGTGGTCTTCGGGATCCGGTTGATTGTCCTCGTTGCGATTGCCGACTACAGGATCTCAAGGATGCTTCTCCCTGCGGCAACGCAGAGCATTGCAGCGATGGCTGCGGGAACATATTATTTCGGAATCGATTTTCTGGCATTCAGCATATCCATTCAGGTCCTTTTCGGAATCAGTGTGTTCCTCTTTTTATGGCTTATTGAAAGGCCCCTTCGGAAGAATTTCCATATAAGCGCTCTTAATTTCATTAACGCATTTATTGCGCACAATACCGACGGTTCAAAGGCCCTCGAAGAGTTCTTTCACGAGATCGGAGAAGAGGTATTTGTCCCTCAGACTTCGTTCTTCTTCAGCAGGGACGGCAAAAAAAACGTTCTCGTGACAATCCCCAACCTTCACCCCGGACCGATGGGTGAGATCGGCGGTGGTAACCTCCCGAAGATCCTCTGCCATTCATTTGATGAGGAAACTCTTGTTCCACATGGTTGTGCGACTCATGACTTCAATCTGGTCTCTGAGGATGAGATCGAAAAGATCGTGTCGGCCGTAAACGGGAGCAGGGATGAGATTTCATACAGCCCTAATGCCGGCAAATCCAAAAGATTCGAGTATAAATCGGTTCAGGTCCTCGCCCAGCCTTTTGGGGATTCAATACTCATGGTTACGACAAGGTCACCTGAGATGACCGAGGATCTCGATTATTCGATCGGTCTTTCCATTATGGCAGAAGGTCACAGGCTTTTTTCCCATGTGGGATTCATTGACGGCCATAACTGTATGGTGGATGTCACAAGCCCGATAATGCCTGCGTCGAAAATTGCGTACGAATATATAAAAGCGTCAAATATTGCGATGGAAGAGACGAGAGAACAGAACACTATGCGAGATTTCGATATCGGTTACTGCCATTACGAGGTTCCGTTTTCAAGAGAGGAAGGATTTGGTGATCTCGGTATACAGGTCCTTGTAGTACGGGTTGAGAATCAGACCACCGCATACATTCTCTTTGATGGTAACAATATCGAAAAAGGAATACGGGAGGAAATCAGGGACAGGATTCTGAACCTTGTCGATGAATGTGAACTGATGACCACAGATACTCATGTGGTGAACACCATGAGTGGGAAGAATCCTGTAGGATACAGGATTAAAGCTGAAGAGATGCTTCCCCATGTGATATCAGCAGTGAAGAAGGCTTTAGAGGATCTTTCCCCTGCAAAAGCCGGTGCATCGACTGCATGGTGCGAGGGTGTTGTAGTATTCGGGTCACAGAGGATATCACAGCTCGCAAGTACGGTAAATGCAATGCTCACGTTCATTGCACCACTGGGTGCAACAATCCTCGTACTTGCTTTTATATTCTCGATTATCGCGTATCTTTTCCTCGGATGAAATTAGATTCAATAAAAAAAGAGGATGAGAATCATATTTCCCATTACCATCCTTTAATATGAATTATAGGATCGTTCTTTAACCTGACAGGTGGCAGGGAGCGGCTGTTATCCATTATAAAATTATTTGAAATTTATTGCATGTAAAAAATTCATTCCCGCCCCCCCCTAGCGAAAATAAAATCAAGAGAGATTATTTGCTTTTTACAGAATATTTCCCACAAAATTAACACAATACGATACAAATTTAAGTAACATAATTAAATGTATGATATTCGATATTGGAGGGATCCAATACTGTCGCATATCGGAAACCAAACCAAATAAATTCATAAAAATGGAGGAAATTGTATGAATTTGAATAAAGAGGAGGCATTTACCGGTCTTGAGGCTGCAATTGTACTTATTGCATTTGTAGTCGTAGCGGCTGTATTCTCATACGTAGTGCTCGGAGCCGGTTTCTTCACAACCCAGAAGGCACAGGAGACAGTTTATTCAAGTGTCGACATGGCATCATCAAGTGTTGAAGTACTTGGCGACGTATATGGGTATGGAAACGGTGTAAATATTGTTCCTTCAACAGAGATCAATTCAATTCAATTCGTTGTAGGACTCACAGCAGGAGGATCACCTATTGATCTCGCTCAGACATCAATGGTTTTCAGAAATACATCACAGATCGTTGATTTAGGCAGAGATCCTGAAATTACAAGTTCATCATCAGATGTTAGAAATACAATGGGCATTTCAGCTAGCGATTGGGGAATTATCGACATCCAAAACAGTGATGGCGACTATGGAGCACTTCTTGAGAATCAGGAACAATTTACAATCTTTGTACACCTTCCGGATACTGCAACAATTCTGCCCAACGAAAAATTCAGTCTTGAGATAATCCCATCAGTTGGTGCATCTTACGGTATTGTGCGTAGTGGACCGGCAAAGATCGATTATGTAAACATCCTATACTAAAAAAAATTTTGAGGGCTGATAATTATGAAAAATGGCCCTTGGAGAAATCCTCTAAGAAAATAGCGAACCAAAGATCGATCGTACAGGAACTCTAATTTTATTCAACCACAAATATGACCGGAGTTCCTTAAATAATGTCTGAAAACTGGTACATCAACTTTGTGAAAATTTCTCTTGAAGTAATAGAAAATTCACATGTACCTCTTAGATCATCTAAATTCTCTAAGAAAAAATATACTTAACATCAGCTTCTGGCATTAATCTTGCGAGGGTTGCCGACCGAAGGGCCGCTCCGCCCCTTTCGAAACCCAAAAATATTATTTTTTCACATTCAGAAAATGCGATTCTTTATTTAATTTCAACAACTATTTTATTCTGCATTTTTAGCGAGGGTTGCCGAGCCTGGCCAAAGGCGCTGGACTTAAGATCTCATACACTATAAAGGCACTGTATTTATTTTTCTGACCATCATCAAAGATGTCAAATATATAAAATGCGACTCTTTATTAAATTTCAACCACTATGTTATTCTGCATTTTTAGCGAGGGTAGGTAAGCCAGGCCAAAACCGGCGGACTTAAGATCCGTTCTCGCAGGAGTCCATGGGTTCGAATCCCATCCCTCGCATTTGTTTTAATCATTTCAGGGTTTCTTCTTTCAACAGATTATTTTCTTATCTTAAAATGACCTGTTTATAATTAACAAGCAAAACATGCAAATACTATCTTGCAGTAATTCAGTATATGGCATCACCAATTCTGGCATTAATATTGTCTTTTTTTATACCCGGTCTCGGACAATTATACACTGGACAATTTTTAAAAGCGATTGCACTGTTCCTTCTTGCAGTATTATTTGGAGCAATGTCAACGATTATCATTGGAATACCGTTTTACCTGATCGTGTGGATTTACAGCATGTATGATGCATACACATCTGCCAAAAATTAGAGAATTAATTTCTAAATATATTAGAGAAATCCTGAATTCACCTTTTTTGTCCCGGACAATATGAATAGAGTATGAATCATCTGCCGGGTTTAACGAGGGAATAGCTTTTTACCAGTCAGGCAATATTCAGTAATACCTGTGATGATCAAATGACTCCCGAGATCCTCCTTGCCCTTATTGTGCTTGCAGCAACAGTAATTCTTTTTGTTACAGGCATCTTCAGGATTGACGTAAGTGCAATAATTATAATGCTGGCGGTTGGTCTCCTGGGTCTTGTAAATCCACTCCAGACATTTTCAGGATTCGGAAGCAATGCTGTCATCTCAATAATCGCCGTTATGATCCTTGGATATGGTATAGATCGCACGGGGATAATGATAGTAATTGCACGAAAGATAACTGATTTGGGTGAATCAGGTGAAAAAAGAATTACGGCCATCATATCATCGGTAGTTGGTATAATGTCGGCATTCATGCAGAATATCGGTTCAGTCGCCCTCTTCCTCCCTGCAATTCTAAGAATATCGGAAAAAACAAAAATCCCCAAATCACGCCTCATAATGCCAATGGGATTTGCAGCAATTCTTGGAGGGACCCTGAGTATGGTCGGATCATCCCCCCTGATCTTACTGAATGATCTCCTGGAACAGGGCCAACTGGAACCATTCGGATTTTTTGCAGTTACCCCCATAGGGATTGTTCTCCTTCTCACAGGGATTTCATACTTCCTTCTCCTCGGCCGGTTCGTTCTCCCGGGCAAAGATGATACCCCTAAATCCTACCGGCCACAGGAAGAGCTGATAAATTCATGGAATCTTCCGGAAAACATGCATCACTATTTAATCCCGGGAGGATCCCGGATAAACGGTCTAAAAAGAGAAGAAGTTGCCCTTAAAACAAAATATTCTCTCTATCTCCTTGCAATCACCGATGAAAATGACATAATATATGCACCATGGAGATATTCCATATTGTCTGCAGGACAGGTTTTAACACTTCTTGGGAACAATGAAGATGCCGAAAAATTTGCAAAAGACTACGGGCTGATAAAGTCCCTGAACCAACAAAAACTTACAGAAAAAATCGGAGAAGAGAATGCCGGTTTTGCAGAGATTATTATCAGGCCCCGTTCAAAGCTGATCGGAAAAACCATCAGGGAGATTTCGTTCAGAAAAAATTACAGCCTGGAGATAATTATACTCCTGAGTGAAAAAGACGAGAAAAGAAAGGAATTTTCTGATATTCCTTTAAAAACAGGAGACACCCTGGTAGTATATGGGCCCTGGAACAGAATTGAAGCGATCGGAAAGGATCCTGATTTTGTCCTGATTACTCCACTCGAAGAAAAAGGCCTGAAGAGAGATAAAGGACCAGTTGCAGTCCTTTGTTTTATCGGGGGAATCATGCTCTCATTTACGGGCCTGCCAATTTCACTTGCTCTTCTAACCGGTGCAATTGCAATGGTTCTGCTTGGTGTAATAGATATTGATGAAGCATACCGGGCAATAGACTGGAGAATTGTATTCCTGCTTGCAGGGCTTATCCCTCTCGGACTTGCAATGGACCAGACAGGGACTGCCGCCTATATCGCTGATATAATCATCAATGTCACAGGTCAGAGTCACTCGTTAATCATTCTCTTTGCAATCGCAATTCTGGCAACATTTTTCAGCCTGTTTATGTCTAATGTTGCGGCAACGGTTCTGCTTGTCCCCCTTGTGATAATCATAGGGGAATCAACTGGACTTGACCCTCGTGGACTTGCACTACTTGTAGCTGTATGCGCTTCGAATTCGTTTATCCTGCCGACACATCAGGTAAATGCATTCCTGATGAATCCGGGGGGCTATAGCAATTCCGATTACATGAGAGCAGGTGGATTAATGACAATACTCTTTCTTTTTGTCGCTGTGGGAATGATTTATATATTCTTCATATGATAAGATGCCATAGGAGTACTAACCATGCTGCTCAGACATTTCTTTATTGAAAAGATTGCACACAGTTCCTACCTTATCGGGGGGAATAAATCTTGTGCCATAGTGGATCCTGCCCGGGATACAGACAGATATATTGAAGCGGCAAAAGAAGAGAGACTTAAGATCACTCATATTATCGAGACACATCTCCATGCAGATTTCGTATCAGGGCATATCGATCTCGCGGAGAAAACCGGAGCAAAGATCTATGCCCCAAAGAACGGAAACTGCGAATTTGATCATGTCGCCGTAGGCCAGGGTTACGAATTCTCAATAGAGGACCTGAATTTTTATGTTCTGGATACTCCGGGCCATACTCCCGACTGCCTTGTATATCTTGTAACCGACAGGTCAAGGGGCGATGAACCAGTACTTGCATTCACAGGCGACACCCTCTTTGTGGGGGATGTCGGAAGGCCCGACCTCTTCCCCGGAAGAGCCCAGGAGCTTGCCGGAATGCTTTATGAAAATATAAACACAAAGCTTGTAAAAATTCCGGAACACTGTATTGTCCTGCCTGCACACGGTGCAGGTTCCCTTTGCGGCAAGGCGATAGGGGCAATGAAACTGTCAACGATGGGATATGAGCTCAAATATAACAAAGCACTTCTTACAAAAGACCGGGATGAATTCATCCAATCATTGACCGTTGATATGCCACCGGCACCAGACCATTTCGGGAGGTGCAGCGATATCAACAGGAAAGGACCGGTTCCCGTAAGAACCCTCCCGGATATTGTGCCGATGAATCCCCCCGAATTTAAGAAAAAAATGAGCGACGGAAAGACAATTGTTTTAAGCATCAGGGATTATGCAACATTCGGCGGCAATCATATCCCCGGAAGTTATCATATAGATATAAACAGCAATTTTTCAACATTTGCCGGGTGGGTCCTTCCCCCGGAAAAGGACATTCTGCTTGTAACCGACAACAGAAACCAGGCCCAAGAAGCCGTTATAATGCTCAGGAGAGTCGGACTCGACCGTGCTGCGGGTTATCTCGAAGGTGGAACCCATTCCTGGGTGATGGCAGGTTACGAGACAGATCATGTGCATCAGCTCTCACCAAAGGAGGTCAGTGAAAAGCTGAAGGAAGACGCATTCTATCTTCTGGATGTAAGATCAGAAGAAGAATACAAAGAAAAGCACGTCCCGGGAGCGATAAATATAATGGCGATGGATCTCAGGACCAGATACAAAGAACTCGAGACTGAAAGACCTGTAATAGTAATGTGCAGAACCGGCCATCGTTCAAGTCTTGCATCCAGTATCCTAAAACAGCATAATTTCAGCAAAGTATACAATGCTGCAGGCGGAATTACCGGCTATACAGCCGCAGGATACCTGAAATGAGGTGATAAAATGGAATGGATGCCATACCTTGCAGGAGCCGGGATAGGAGTCTTAAGCTGGTTTGCTTTTCTTATCTCAGACAAGCCACTGGGATGTTCGACTGCCTATGCAAACACCACCGGGATGATCGAACGTTTTTTCCGTGGAAAAAAAACCGAAGATAAAGAATATTATAGGAAAATCAAACTCGGGATAGACTGGCAGTGGATGCTTGTCTTAGGAATTGCCGCCGGGGCATTCCTAACCGCAATAATTACAGGAGGGTTTGCCCTCGAATGGGTTCCTTCAGCATTCGGGAATAAATTCGGGTATGACCCGACACTGAGATGGATTGTCGCTCTTTTAGGCGGAATCCTTATGGGACTGGGTGCAAGATGGGCAGGAGGATGCACGAGCGGTCATGGGATCAGTGGAACACTCCAGCTGGCAATATCAGGCTGGATTGCGGTTGTTGCATTCTTTATTTCAGGAATTGCAGTGTCGATGCTGTTATATGGAGTGATCTGAGAGGTGAAAGGAATGCTTGAAGAAATAAGGAAAAATAAGAAACTTCAGCTGATTTTCGGATTTATTATAGGCATATTCTTCGGATTCTTCCTGTATATCTCCGGTGTTACACACTATAATGTAATCATCGGTCAGCTGCTACTCACAGATTTCACTGTTCTTAAGGTTATGATGACAGCAGTTATCGTCGGAATGCCGGGCATATATATAATGAAGAGCAGAGGGATAGTGAACCTCCATGTCAAACAGGGATCAGCAGGATCCACTATAATCGGCGGCCTGATCTTCGGGGCGGGATTTGCAATACTTGGATACTGTCCGGGCACTGTTGCAGGGGCTGTTGGCCAGGGGTCTCTTGATGCCCTCTTTGGAGGAGTGTTGGGAATACTGATCGGTGCCGGCCTCTTTTCCTCGATTTACCCTTCATTATATGAAAAAGTCCTGAAAAAAGGTGAATTCATGCATCTGACTATCCCGGAAAAATTGGGAGTAAATCCATGGTTTGTGATTATTCCGATGATTATATTTATAATCGTGATTCTTGGAGGACTGGAGTATATAGGACTATAAAATGGATTAATTATGTCGACAATATGGTTTGAAAATATAATTTTCCTGGTAGTGATCTTATTCGAGATGGTCGGCGGACTTCTGATAATATATGGCGGAATAATCGCCACAGGAAAGGTTTTGCTCCTTGAGACAGGAAAAAAGGATTATTCATACAATAAGGTCAGGCTTGAACTGACTGGAAAGATTGTATTCGGCCTGGAATTCCTGATAGCTGCAGATATCCTGGCAACCATCATATCACCTTCACAGGAAGAACTCATAATGCTTGCAGTGGTTGTAATCATAAGGACTGTACTAGGTTACTTCCTTGAAAAGGAAGCAAGGGAATTCCAGATAGAATAATATCCAGTCCTAATGCTATCAAAAATATTCGGTTTTCTTCTTTTCAGTGAGAAAACGAAAATTAGGATTCATATCAACCTTTTCAAACTGAATTTTAGATTAAATATAGAACCGGGATCTCAATTTTTATCAGATAAAAGAAACAAAACATTCACAATCAATAAAATTTTTACAAATTAATTCCCAAAAAAAATGTTCTATTAATAAAACTTTTAAAGGATATATTCGTAAAGTATATTGATTGATATTGGAGGGATCCAATACTGTCGCATATCGGAAACCAAACCAAATAAATTCATAAAAATGGAGGAAATTGTATGAAGTTGAATAAAGAGGAAGCATTTACCGGTCTTGAGGCTGCAATTGTACTTATTGCATTTGTAGTTGTAGCAGCCGTATTCTCATACGTAGTGCTCGGAGCCGGTTTCTTCACAACACAGAAGGCACAGGAAGTTGTCTATACGAGTGTTGATCAGGCAAGTTCGAGTGTTGAGATACTTGGAGATGTTTACGGGATTAATACATCAGCAAGCCCTGCATACATCGATGAAGTCAGATTCACAGTAGGTCTTACAGCAGGCGGATCACCTGTTGATTTCTCACAGACAACAATCACTTACAGTGACAAAAACAATGTCTCAAGGCTTGAGAGAGAAGGAAGCGCAATTGCAACAGGAACCATTGACCCTGGCCAGTGGGGAGTTATCCTCATGAGAAACAATGCAAGTGCCGACCTGCTTCTTGAAGACCAGGAGCAGTTTACAATCATGGTAAACCCGATCGACGATATCAGTGCAAATCAGGAATTCAATCTCCAGATTCGCCCTGCAGTAGGAACAGCATACACGATCTCAAGAACTGCACCTGCAAGGATACTGGGTGTAAATCCGTTATACTAAGGAGATGATGAAAATGAAGATGTTTAAATCAGAAGAAGGTTTTACAGGTCTTGAGGCTGCAATTGTTCTTATTGCATTTGTAGTCGTGGCAGCTGTTTTCTCATACGTAGTTCTCGGAGCCGGTTTCTTCACAACACAGAAAGCACAGGAAACAGTGTATTCAAGTGTTGACATGGCATCATCCAGTATTGAAGTACTCGGTGATGTATATGGTATTGGAAATACAAGCAACAAAGAGATTGATGCAATAAGGTTTGTAGTAGGCCTTACAGCAGGCGGATCATCAGTCGATTTCGCTTCGACATCAATGCTCTTCAGGAACACCTCACAGGTAGTCGATCTTGGCAGAGATTCTACCATAACCAGTGCATCAACAGATGTCAGAACAACATCAGATGCTGTTGCAGACAATGAATGGGGTATTATTGATATCCAGAATGACGACAATGACAAGGGAGCACTTCTGGAAAACCAGGAGCAGTTCACAATCTACGCTAAACTTGAAACAGGAACAGTCCTTCCAAACGAAAGGTTCAGCCTGGAAGTTAAACCACCTGTCGGGGCTTCATACGGTATTAACCGTAAGGGACCCGAAAAGATTGACAGTATAAACATTTTATACTGAAATCAATCAATTTTTTTTGAGGATATTATGAACAAATGTGATAATAACGAAGCTTTTACAGGTCTTGAAGCTGCTATTGTTTTGATTGCATTTGTTGTGGTTGCAGCTGTATTTTCATATGTAGTTCTTGGTGCCGGTTTCTTTACAACACAGAAGGCACAGGAGACAGTTTATTCAAGTGT
>JAFGKW010000013.1 GCA_016928355.1 Methanomicrobiaceae archaeon | reverse complement strand
GATTTATTAGAGGAATTTATCTGATTATTCTGCATGCCATTGTTAAATGGTATATGATGAAAAATCACATTATTCGCACATCAGGTACTTCATCTTCAGCCGGATTATTCTGTCATATGATTCGTTTATCCTCTCCTCGGAGATCTTGCCTTCCTGTATAAGCTCCTTTATCAGGCCTGTCGCATTGTCTGCAATCCTTTTGTCATAGACGATATTGTTTGCAAAGAGAATTATGTCGCAGCCGGCGTTTATTGAAAGATTTAAGGCGTCTTTCATACCGTAATTATCGGCGATTGCGCCCATATCCATCGCATCGGTAATTACAACCCCTTCATAACCCAGTTTGTTTCTGAGAATGCCCGTTATGGTTTTTTCCGAGAGGGTTGCAGGATAATCGGGATCAAGGTTTTGGTTATAGATGTGTGCGGTCATCACCATATCCGGAATACCCTCGTCAATCAGTATTTGATAGGGTATAAGCTCCTCCCCGCTCCACGTATCCGTCACATCGGTAAAACCCGCATGAGAATCCGCCATCGCGCTCCCGTGTCCGGGGAAATGCTTTATCGCTGTTATTACACCTGATTTTTGGTGTTCATCAATAATCCATTTGGCATTGCGGGCTACAACATCCGGATCTTCCGAAAAGCTTCTGTTAAGTTTTCCTATTGCAGGAGAATCCGGATTCACCATCAGGTCAACAACAGGAGCAAAATTCATATTGAATCCCGCACTTTTCACGGTATTTGCAAGAGTGCTTCCTGCATCACGTGTTATAGTCTCATTGTCCATGCTGCCGAGATACTCTGCAGAGGGAACTGTCGGAAAGCCATAACTTTCCTTGAGACGGCAGATTTTACCCCCTTCCTGGTCGACTGAAATAAAGAGGGGAATTTCTCCTGCATAACCCTGAAGCTGGCTGTTAAGTGAAAGAACCTGTTCCGGGGATTTGATATTTCTTTCACTGCTGTTCAAGGCAACGTCACGGTCAAAAAGGATAACGCCTCCCACTCTTCCGTTTCTGATATCATCCGCAACCTGTGAGTCATTATCTGCGGTAAAACCCCGGAAGCCTACCATAATCATCTGGCCGATCTTTTCATCCAGTGTCGCATCAGGAACAATGCACCCATCTTCGGATTCATAAGGCACTAGATCATCAGGTACCCCGGTTTGTCCGGTATTCTGTGAGTCCCCGGTACATCCGGCTGTAAAAACGACTGCAAGCAGGCATAATAAAACGGATATGTAAAAAAGATCCCTTTTCATTTCATCACCAATATTTGATATTGGTTGTATTGTGGAAGTGAAATAAAGTTTCCAATTTTAATTTTGTGATATAAAACGGGCGGGAAAACAAAATATGTAAAAATGTTAAAGAATCGAACTTAAAATCGAGTGCGTCGACCGGGAATCGAACCCGGGTTTAGGCGTTGGCAACGCCTAGTGATAACCGCTACACTATCGACGCATTACAGACAGAAGACACTCTTTGGCATCCCTTCTGTGGTGCTCTACAATATTACTATTGAAATAATATAAACGTATCGAATTTCTTCAGTCTTTTTGGAATCGGCTGATATATTGATATTAATTCTTTTCCAAAGGCATTGACCTTCGGGCTGTATCG
Organism: Methanomicrobiaceae archaeon; assembly: GCA_016928355.1. GTDB lineage: Archaea > Halobacteriota > Methanomicrobia > Methanomicrobiales > Methanomicrobiaceae > Methanolacinia. The sequence goes on along the minus strand of JAFGKW010000013.1, from coordinate 13,379 downwards.
GGTTTTAAAAAAGTGTTACAGATCGATCTTGTTCTTCTGATAAAGTTTTATAAAACTACATCATAAATCTTAACCAATGATTCCTCTTATCCATGATCTCAGGGGAAAGAGCGTCACTATTTTCGGCGGCGGCCGCGTTGCACTCAGGAAGGCTTCTTTTTTCCACCCTGAGGCATCGGTGACCGTTGTCAGCCGTACTATCGACAGTGAGATAATCGATCTTGGAATAAAATGCATATCCGGCCAGATAACTCCCGACCGGGATCAGATCTCCGGGTATATCGGGGATTCGTCGGTAGTCGTCGCGGCGACATCGGACAAGGAACTGAATAACGCAATCGGCGCCGTATGCAGGGAGAAGGGAATAATGTTCAACAACGCCGACGGTGAACCGGGCGACATCATGATCCCTTCGGTCGTCAGGGGTGATAATTATATGATCGCAATCTCTACCGAAGGGAAAAGTCCGGCCGTCCCGAGATACATCCGGCAGTTGATCGAGAGGGAGTGCCGCGGACTTGATGAGATGATAGCGATCCAGTCGGAGTTCAGGGAAGTTCTCAAAACCCGGATCGACGATCAGGAGGAGAGGAACAGGATTCTCAGGAAGATAGTCGAAGACGGGGAAGTCTGGAGTCATCTCGAAAATAACAAAAGAGCAGCGATGGAATATATAACAAGGAAATATCTCAAATGAAAGACTGTCTTTTGATACCCGTTGCATGCGCCGGTCTGTCTCACCGGGAAGCCGATATTCCGACGATGGAGGATTTCCGTTTTCCTGATGAAGAGGAGTTCTTAAAAGAGGCCGGGAAGTATTTCAGGGGGGTCGTTCTCCTCCAGACATGCAACAGGATTGAGATATTTGTACAGGGCGACATTGAGATGCTTGACCACTTCCTGAAGGAAAAGGGGAGATCCGGTTACTGGATACTTGAAGGAAAGGATGTCTTAAACCATCTCCTGAGACTCGCTTCCGGAATGGAGTCCATGATAGTAGGAGAGGACCAGATCCTCGGGCAGCTGAAAAAGGCGCTTCTTTTCTCAAAAGACCTGGACCAGTGCAGCCCTGTCCTTGAGATGTGTCTCAACAAGGCAATCCACACCGGAGTCGAGGTCCGTAAAAGGACGAAGATCAACAACGGTGCCGTATCCATAGGTTCTGCAGCCGTGATCCTTGCCGAAGAACTCCTCGGAACACTTGAAGACCGCCATATTCTTGTAGTCGGGGTCGGCGAGATGGGAAAACTCGTTGCCCAGGCCATAGCGGAAAAGAACCTGAAGGCAATCTATGTAACAAACAGGACTTATGACACGGCAATGCACCTCGCCGACGAGATTGGCGGAAAGGCCGTCAAAATGGACGAACTTTACCATTATATCTCCTTATCAGATGTCGTAATCTCGTGTACCGGCGCTCCTCATGCCGTAATACATGCAGAAGAACTTAGCGAGGCACTGGAAAGCCGCCACTGGCCTCTTGACGACAAAGAGAGGCCCCTGATACTTATTGATATCGCCCAGCCAAGGGATGTTGAGGAAAAGGTCTGTAATATCGACAGGGTCAGGGTCTTTACTATCGATGACCTGAGAAGTATCAATGAAAAGACCATGAAAAGCCGTAGAAAACAGGCTGAATCTGCAGAAAAAATGATATCCATCGAACTGCTCCAGTTTGTTTCAATGGTGAACAGGGCTTCGGCCGATGACATACTTGCAGACCTCCACACATGGGCGGAATCGATCCGGATTCGCGAGAGGGACAAGGCACTCTCCCGGTTAAAGAACGTGGATGAAAGGACTGCAGGCATCATCGATGATTTTTCAAAGGTGCTCGTAAAAAAGATGTTTTCAGATGCAACTGTAGCAATCCGGAACTGTGCCGAATCAGGTGACCTTGAATCAGCTGAGATGCACGTGCATGCAATAACGAGAGGTAAAAACCCATGTATCCGCAAAGAAGACTTAGAAGATTAAGAAAAAGAGCTATTCAGCCTCTTTTCAGGGAAACGAAAGTCCTGAAAGAGGACCTTATAGCACCTGTATTTTTTGATGAGAATCTTTCGGAAAGAAAACCGATAGAATCGATGCCGGGACAATTCAGGTATCCTGTAGCAGAAGCAGCGGATGTTGCGCAGAGGTTGTCTGAATCCGGGATACAGGCGATGCTTCTCTTTGGGATTCCCAAATCAAAGGACGAATCCGCATCTGAAGCATGGAATGAAGAGGGCGTCATCCAGAACGTTGTTAGAGCAATAAAATCAGAAGTGCCGGATATGGTTGTGATAACAGATGTCTGTGCATGTGAATATACCTCCCATGGGCATTGCGGAATTATCGGTGATACCCCCTGCGGCCCGGATCTCTTAAACGATCCCTCACTTGAGCTGATGATGCGGATAGCCGTGTCACATGCCGCTTCAGGTGCAGATATCGTCGCACCTTCATGTATGCTCGACGGGCAGGTAACCGCCATCAGGGAGGCTCTTGATGAAGAGGGCTTTGAGGATATCCCGGTAATGTCCTATTCAACCAAATTTGCAAGTGCTCTTTACGGTCCGTTCAGGGAGGCTGCTGATTCGGGAATGGCATTCGGCGACCGAACCACCTACCAGCTTGAATGCGGCAATGCAAGGGAAGCTTTCCTCGAGTCGGAGATGGATTTATCCGAAGGGGCGGACATCCTCATGGTAAAGCCCGCAGGATTCTATCACGATATTATCGCATCGATTACATCCCTCGGCGTCCCCGTTGCGGCCTACCAGGTCAGCGGAGAGTATTCTATGATAAAGGCCGCCTCTGAGAAGGGATGGCTTGACGAGAGAAGTGTTGTGATGGAGAGTGTGAAATCCATCAAACGTGCAGGTGCCGACCTGATAATCACATATTTTGCAGAAGATATTGCAGGGTGGCTGAATGAAGAGCAGTGAACTATTCGATACGGCAAAGACTCTCATTCCCGGCGGAGTGAGCAGTCCGGTAAGGGCAATTAAACCATACCCGTTCTACACTAAGAATGCAAAAGGTTCCAGGATCTATACAGAGGACGGCGCCGAACTAATCGACTGCTGTCTTGGTTACGGGCCATTAATCCTCGGGCACTGCAACCCGGTCGTAAAGGCGGCAATCGAAGAGGCCGCGGCAGCCGGGTGGCTCTTTGGAACCCCGACGGAAAAGGAGATCGAACTTGCAAAGATAATTACAGGAGATCATCCTTCCATTGACATGTGCCGGTTCGTATCCAGCGGATCCGAGGCCACCATGGCTGCCATAAGGCTTGCAAGGGGTTACACTGGCAAAAAGGACATAATCAAGATCGAAGGAGGCTTTCACGGAGCGCATGACGGAGTACTGATCCAGGCAGGATCCGGTGCGACTACAACGGGAGTCCCGGACTCTGCGGGCGTCATCCCCGAGATTGTCTCCCATACCGCACAGGTTCCATACAATGATATTGAAGGCCTTGAAGGATTGATATCCAAAAATAATGACATTGCTGCATTTATCCTTGAACCTGTCATGGGCAATATCGGACCTATCCTCCCGGAAAAAGACTACCTGACTGAAGTCAGGAAGATCACCGCCGAAAACGATGTTCTCCTAATACTCGACGAGGTAATCTGCGGGTACAGGCTTGGCATAGGCGGTGCACAGGTCATGTACGGGGTAAAACCCGATATAACGACTCTTGGAAAGATCGCAGGCGGCGGTCTTCCGATGGGCATTTTCGGCGGAAGAAGGGATATCATGGAACTGGTCTCTCCTGCAGGGCCTGTCTACCAGGCAGGAACATTCAGCGGCAATCCGCTCTCACTGTCCGCGGGAATCGCCACACTGAAGCATATTCATGAAAACAGGGATCTCTACGGGAGACTTGACGGATTAACAAAAATAATCCATGAATCACTTCCGGCAGGATACAGGGACTCATTCGTCCGCCTCGGCTCGATGTTCAAGCTTTTCTTCAGGGAGTCTCCGCCCAGGAATTATATCGAGGCGAAGCAGAGCGATACAGAGAAATTCGGCAGATTCTGGACCGGGATGCTGAAGGAGGGAATATTCATCCCTCCGGCACAGTTTGAGACGAATTTCCTCTCATCCGCTCATACGGGTGAAGATATTGAAAAAATATCAGAGGCATACAACAGATGTCTTTGATCGTCGGTACAAGAGCTTCGAGGCTCGCCATTGCACAGACTGAAAGAGTCTGCAAAATGCTGGATAAATTCGGAATAGAAACCGAAGTGAAGAAGATCAGCACCAGCGGCGATGACAGGACGAATGTACCGCTTCATAAGGTCGGTGGACAGGGAATATTCGTCAGGGCCCTTGACGATGCAATCCTGAACGGAGAAGTCGATTTTGCAGTTCATAGTATGAAGGATATTCCTGCAAAGCGGCCGGAAGGTGTTGTAACCTGCGCTGTTCTTAAGAGAGACTCTCCGGCTGATTTTCTTGTTCATTACTGTCCGCTTGAGGACGTGAAGGTTGTCGGCACCTCAAGCACCCGGAGGCGTGCACAGTTCCTGCGTGGCGGACTTGATGTCGAAATAAAAGAACTTCGCGGCAATGTGGATACGAGGATCAGGAAATTAAAGGAAGGTGAGTATGATGCCATCGTCCTTGCAGAAGCCGGAATGGAACGCCTGAACCTTGAACTCCCGGGGACAAGGCTCCTTCCCCAGTGGTATGTCCCGTCTCCGAACCAGGGAACCATAGCAGTCGTATGCCGGGACGAACCTGAATTAATTGATACCTTCAGACCCCTCAATCATGAGCAGACAGAAAAGGATGCAAATGTCGAGAGAGCGGTAATGGAAGAGATTGGTGGCGGCTGCTATACTCCGCAGGGTGTATATTGTGAAAACAACTTCCTGATTGCCGAGGTTTTATCGCTCGACGGAAAGAGATGGGAGAGGATCGAGGACGACGGAAGCAGTATTGAAGAAGGGCGGCTGATTGGGCAAAAGCTCCGCTCTATAGGATATGAAATAATTGAAGAAGCAAAGATGAGTCTTGGGTTGTAAAATGAAAGGAAAGGTATATCTTGTTGGATCAGGGCCCGGAGGTCTGGGACTGATGACGTACAGGGCCAGGGAAGTCATAGATGAAGCTGATGTAATTCTCTATGATCAGCTGCCTGGTGATGAGATCATCGATTCTCTTCCTGATGTGGAAAAAGTTGATGTCGGGAAATATGGCGGCTGCCATAAGAAAGAGCAGAATGAGATTGAAAATCTCATGGTCAGGTATGCAGAAGAGGGGAAGATCATCGTCAGGCTTAAGGGCGGCGATCCCTTCCTCTTCGGCCGCGGCGGTGAGGAGATGGAGATCCTCAGGGATAATGGTATCGAAGTCGAGATGGTACCGGGAATCACATCCGCAATTGCCGTTCCCGAATGTGTCGGGATACCTGTAACCCACAGGGACTTCGCTTCACAGGTTACATTTCTCACGGGCCACGAAGACCCGACAAAAGAGAAGTCTGCAATCGACTGGAAATGGCTTGCAGGAACCAAAGGAACTCTTGTGATCCTGATGGGTGTCAAAAACCTCCCGAAGATATCGGCGTTTCTCGTTGAGAATGGTATGAACAGTGACAGGCCGGTTGCAATAATTGAAAACGGACTTCGGCCCAATCAGAGAGTAACCACAGGAACACTTGCTGATATTTCAGAAAAGGCACAAAAAAGAGAAGTCAGGCCTCCTGCTGTAATAGTAATAGGGGATGTTGTCTCTCTTTACAGGGAGTAATTATTCATACCCGATAGAACCTTCATTTTCTTCTTCTCCTTCTTCCGGTATCAGTATTACATCTGCAAAACCAAGATAAAGGCCACCAAAGATCCCGGATGCGGTATTGTAAACAAAAGCCGCAATACCACCCAGGATAAATCCTCCTATTGCAAGCACGATTGTCGTAAGGACTACCTGAACTATTGTCATTAGTACGTCAGTGCCTGCGGCACCGGTACTGGCCGGGAGAATAAATGAAGAGAATATCGAGAATAATCCGAGGATACCTATTATTACGGCTGCAATAAAACCCAGGACAATTGAGACAGCAGCAGTAATCTTTGCCGCGGATAAAGGATTGATGTAAACTAGTTCGGGCATGTCAACTTCCATTGTATACTTCATCAGATAAATCCTTCTCTGTTTCTTTTAAAGCAGCTTATCAATCTCTTCTTTTATCAGTGGCAGCGAGATTCTTCCGATCGGAGTTACCCTGCCGTTGACGATGATAATCGGAATCGGCGGGTGTCTTTCCTCAATTATGAGGAGTATGTGTTCAGGTATCCCGTCATCAAGGAGGCTGAGCTTCATCTCAACTTTTTCCCCGTAGATATATTTTAGTCTCTCATTCAGGGCTTCAAATGCCTTAACAAGGTTCTCGGATGGTGCACATTTTTCAAGTTCGCAGGTCCGGTCACCGTCACACGGGAAAGGTCCGCAGGACGAATCTGAAAATCCAACAACTTCTATCTCAACTTTACTAATAGTCATCAATAACTGGTACGCTCTGAAATATATAGGAATTTTTGAAATATCACCTGACAAATCAGGACAAAAAATGGTTATACTGTCAGTTTCCAGACAGGACTGCCATACACATTCCCAAGACCTACCTGAACATATGCTTCATCAAGTGTCAGGCTCTCCGGGACTTCATAGATCAAAAATCCGTCCTCTGTCCCGTGTATGTTGAGTATTCCGCCAACATAGTCATCCCCTACATTGGGATCGGTTACTTTGTAGACTGCCCCCTCTCTTTCTTCAAGGAATGAATAATATCTGCCGTCATAGTATACGTTGACACTTCCGGGGAACGGTGCACCAAGTTCGGTTTTGGTCCCGTTGTGTTTTACCTTCAGCTCGAGAAACAGGTACTGGTTTCCTTCAGCAGGAGGATATTCCCAGTCATATCCATGTGCTGTTGAATGGAACCAGTATGTGGGCACCAGAAATGCATTATAAATCGTCAGAATCCTTCCGTCTTTTTCATCCCCATAGACGAAATTCTTTCCAAGCGGAATTGCATCCGGAAACGGGGATTCCGGGGCCTGAGTCATCTCCGGGGTTATAATATCTGTCTGTTCAGGGACAACCTGTGTTGCAGGTACAGGAGTTGTTGTAGATGAATCAACCGGACTGCCGGTACAGCCTGCAAAAAAAACCAGGATTAAAAGTATGATAAAAGCACAGATTTTTTTCATGTTCTCCTGTTCACGTATAATAATATATAAAATTTATCAGGGTGTGCTGACATACCCTTATATAATTAAGACAACCTTTTTTTGATTATATCTCCTTAATTATAACAATAAAAGTGTACAGGTGAAAGGTTTCTGCCGGACCTGAACACTTTGGGAAATGATTGCAATAAATGAAAGCTGTTTTGGGTTTTGAAAACGGAGAATTCGCCAAAGGGAAAGGTTTCGGTGTTGAAGGCTCATGCAGCGGCGAAATGGTCTTCACCACGCAGATGAGCGGTTATATGGAAGCGCTGACCGATCCGAGTTATGCAGGTCAGATCCTGATGTTCACTTTTCCGTTGATCGGGAATTACGGGGTTGATTTTCATAATTTCCAGAGTCCGAAGGTCAATGCTCTGGGCTGCGTGGTCCATGAAGTCTGCATGAGACCTGCTGTAAACACACCTTTTGTAAAGTTTTTTGAAGATAACGGACTCTTCGGGATTGAGGGAATTGATACGAGACAGCTGACGATCAAGACCCGTGTGGAAGGCACTCTGAGATCCGCCCTTGTTGTCGGCGACGACAACGAAGAATATGCAATTGACCTTGCAAGGAAAGTGAAACCGATCTCCGAGATCGATCTCCTGAGCACCGTTTCCTGTAAGGAGTCATACCATATCCCCGGCAAAGGAAAAAGAATAGCCATAATCGATCTTGGAATTAAGAAAAATATTGCAGTCTCACTTCTCCGCCGCGGTGCGGATCTCCATATATTCCCATACAACTCAAAACCCTCGGAGATAGAGGCCTGCAAACCCGATGCATTATTCATCACAAACGGACCGGGCGACCCTGCACTTGCTGTCGACGCTGTTGAATGCGCAAAATATTTCATCGGGCGGATACCTGTCTTCGGTATCTGTATGGGCAACCAGGTCCTCGGACTTGCATTCGGGGCAAAGACCTATAAGATGAAGTTCGGCCACAGGGGTTCGAACCAGCCTGTAAGAAGATCAGACGGGAAGATCTTCATCACAACACAGAATCACGGTTTTGCAGTCGATCCCGACACTCTTCCCGATGACTGTGAGATATTTTTTGAAAATGTGAATGACGGCTCTCTTGAAGGGTTCTGTTCACCGGATCTTGATGTTTACTGTGTTCAGTTCCATCCCGAAGCCTTCGGAGGGCCCCGTGATACCGAGAATCCGATATTTGATATGATGTACAGGAGGATCAAATAGATGCCACGCCGTGAAGACATTAAAAAGGTCCTGCTCATCGGATCAGGACCTATACAGATAGGACAGGCAGCTGAATTTGATTTTTCCGGTTCACAGGCATGCAGGGCGTTAAGAGAAGAAGGGATTGAGGTCGTCCTTGTCAACTCCAATCCTGCAACAATACAGACCGATCCGGATACGGCAGATGTGGTCTATGTCGAACCGCTGAAGGCCGATATCATCGCAAAGATTATCGAGAAGGAGAAGCCGGACGGAATCCTGAGCGGAATGGGAGGTCAGACAGGTCTGAATCTCACCGCAGAGCTTGCCGAGATTGGTGCACTTCAGGGTGTGGAAATTCTCGGAACTCCTCTTGAGGCGATATACAAAGGTGAAGACAGGGAAAAGTTCCGCGACCTGATGAACGATATCAATGAGCCGGTCCCGAGAAGCATGATCCTTGAATCGATGGATCAGCTGGACGATGCACTCGAGAATGTCGGTCTTCCTGCTATCATCCGTCCTGCATACACTCTTGGCGGTGCAGGCGGCGGTGTTGCGCATTCTCCTGATGAACTGAGGAGAATTGTCGAGATCGGTCTCCAGCGTTCACGCATCCACCAGGTCTTGATCGAAGAAAGCGTAATCGGCTGGAAAGAGATTGAATACGAAGTGATGAGAGATTCCGCCGATACCTGCATTATTATCTGTGGTATGGAGAATGTCGATGCAATGGGCATCCATACTGGTGAAAGTGTGGTTGTCGCCCCGATTCTTACCCTGACCGATGAAGAGTTTCACCTCCTGAGAACAGCCGCTATAAAGATAATCCGTGCACTGGACGTCCAGGGCGGATGCAATATCCAGATGGCATTTAAAGACGGCGACTATCGCATCATCGAGGTGAACCCGCGTGTATCGAGGTCCTCTGCCCTTGCTTCAAAGGCGACGGGATACCCGATTGCAAGAGTTGCGGCAAAGATTGCAATAGGCCTGCAGCTTGATGAGATCATGAACACGGTTACGGGATGTACGCCGGCATCTTTTGAGCCTGCAATCGATTACATCGTAGTAAAAGTCCCACGGTGGCCGTTCGACAAGTTCAGGAACGCGGACCGGACACTGACCACCGCGATGAAGAGTACTGGCGAAGTTATGGCAATCGGAAGGACTCTTGAAGAGGCCTTCATGAAGGCGATGCGGTCGCTTGATACCGACATAAATTCCCATACCGATAAAGACGAGATCAGGATGCTTCTCCAGAACCCGACCGATGAGAGGTTCGGGTGCCTCTTTGACGCCTTTAGGCAGGGATTTTCTGTTGAGGAAGTATCTGAACTTACATATATTGACGCATTCTTCCTCCAGAAGATAGCAAATCTCGTTGAGATAGAGAAGAAACTTAAAAGCGGCAATCTCTCTGATGAGGATATACTCAATGCATCCTCCTTCGGGTTTTCTATCGGCGAGCTGAATGAACTGACCGGAATACCTGAACCAGAACTCGAGTCTGTGACCGGGCTTCCTGTCTACAAACTTGTTGATACATGTGCAGCGGAATTTCCTGCAAAGACGCCTTATTTCTATTCAACACGCGATGTCGAATGTGAGATTGAGAAGAGCGGAAATAAGAAGGTCCTCATTTTAGGTTCGGGCCCGATAAGGATCGGCCAGGGAATAGAGTTTGATTACTGTACGGTTCATGCGGTAATGGCCCTGCGTGACGAAGGGACAGAAGTCCATATAGTCAATAATAATCCCGAGACGGTTTCTACAGATTTTGACACCTCCGATCGTCTCTTCTTTGAACCGATGAAGCTTGAGGACATAATGAACATTCTCAGGAAGGATGATTATTTTGGTGTCATGGTCCAGTTCGGTGGCCAGAACTCGGTTAACCTTGCCGTATCCATAGAGGAGAAGATCAAAGAGTTCGGTTTAAGCACCCGGATTCTCGGGACTTCACCTTCTGCAATGGATCTTGCAGAGGACAGGGATCAGTTCAGCAAACTTCTTGAAAAGCTTGAGATTCCCTCTCCTGCCAACGGCTCGGCATATTCCGAATCCGAAGCGATGGCGATTGCACAGAATATCGGCTACCCTCTTCTGGTAAGACCTTCATATGTCCTTGGCGGAAGGGCGATGGAGCTTGTGCATGACGATATCGAGCTCCAGAATTATATAAAGGAAGCAGTGAAGGTCAGCCGGAAACACCCGGTGCTGATCGATTCATTCCTCCAGAATGCAATAGAGATCGATGTCGATGCAGTATGCGACGGCGAGGATGTCCTCATCGGCGGAATCATGGAGCATATTGAAGAAGCCGGGGTGCACAGCGGCGATTCAGCATGTGTCATTCCGCCACAGTCCCTCTCTCAAAACGTAATCGAAACTGTAAGGGATTATACCAGAAAACTGGCACTTGGAATCGGTGTCGTCGGGCTGATAAATATCCAGTACGCTGTTAAGGACGGTGTAGTATATGTCCTTGAGGCAAATCCCCGTGCCAGCCGGACAGTTCCGTTTGTATCAAAGGCAACCGGACTTCCGCTTGCAAAGATCGCTGCAAAGGTTATGTCCGGCGGAAAGCTGAAGGATTACGGATACAGCGAAAAGGAATTATCCCATGTCTCTGTAAAGGAAGTTCTTCTGCCTTTCAACAAACTCCCTGGAGTGGATATAGTGCTCAGCCCGGAGATGAAGAGTACGGGCGAGGTTATGGGAATTGACTATGATTTTGGAAGAGCGTTCTACAAGGCATGTGTCGCTGCAGAAAACCAGCTGCCTCTCGAAGGCAAGGTATTCATCTCGGCCGGAAGCGAATTCAAGAATGATCTTGTTCCTGTTGCCAGAAAACTCAGTTCAATGGGTCTCTCCCTTATTGGGACAAAAGGAACGGTTGAGACCCTTCGCGAAAACGGTCTTGATGCTGATCTTGTCAGAAAAGTCCAGGAAGGATCTCCCAATGTCATAGACATTATGAGAAAGAATGAAGTCAACCTGATAATCAATACCCCTTCAGGGAAATATTCCCGCCAGGATCATATGCAGATAATGCGGGCGGCACTTGATTATGGAATACCTTATATTACAACAGTTCAGGCTGCACAGGCGTCAGCAATGGCAATTGAATCGATGAAGAAAGGTGATATTACAATAGAACCTCTCTCCCATTATCACAATAACATCAAAAAAAGCCATAAATAATTTTTAATAGTTTTATAATGATTTAAAATCAGGAGTTTTCCGGAAGGAGAATTATGGATATTAGATCAAAGACACTTCTGATTATTGTCGCTACATTTTCCATGCTTATTTTCATCCATTTATTCTCTTATTCATTTATCATACTTGGCAGTTATTCGCAGATGGAAAATAATATCGTCAGCCACGATATGGATCGCGTCATCACAGCTGTTGGTGATGACATAAACCATCTGGATTCTGTCGCGAACGAATGGTCTTTGAAGGAGAACCTTGTCCAGTATTTAAGCTACGACAACAGATCAGGTTCATATTCAGAGCTGAATGAGGCAACCTTTGAAAGACTTCAGTTCAACCTGATATATATCTACGACAGTAGCAAAAACCTTGTACAGGGTTTTGAATATAACATCTTTAACAGAGAATATTCTGTTTTTTCAGAAGAATCAAATAAGATAATCCGTCCTTTGGTAAACTACTCGATCGGTTTTGATAAAGCTGATGGCATTATGGGGATCATAACAATGCCTGCCGGACCGATGCTCTTTTCGGCCAGACCCATATATGGAAAAGAAGACTCCGGATATCTTGGAACCATAGTAATGGGCAGGTATTTTGATGAGAAAATCCGGGAACGACTCTCTTCAATAACCGGTTTTGATGTCAGTGTAATATACCAGGAAAACAAGCTGACAGATAAGATGGCGGTTTTTAAGGAGTATAAAAGTTCCCGAAGACCATTTATTGCAAGGAAAGAAGACGATAAGGTGGTTCTAACCGCCCCTGTTGAGATAGAACCGTTAAATGAAGAAAGCCTTGGCAGTTTTATTCTAATAAATGATGTTTACGGTGATGAAGCAATAATCCTTGAAGTCAAAATACCAAGGGAGATCTACCAGACAGGAAAAGAATCCACGGTATACTCAATTATCCTGTTCATTGTCTCTGCCGGAATACTCGGGCTGGTTGTCCTTTTCCTCCTCGAAAAGAATGTTCTGTCAAGGATATTTGTCCTGAGCAGGTCAATAGATTCAATTCGAAAGAAGAAGGATTCGACTCTCAGGGTCGATGAAGAAGGCTCGGATGAGATCTCTTCTCTGGCATCAAATATTAACGGAATGCTTGTCGAACTCGATGAGTCAAAGAATAAAATAGAGTGCCGGCTGAACGATTCGGAAGAGAGGTACAGGCTATTTTTTGACAGTGCGGAAGATATGGTATTTATTGTTCAACTACTCGGGGAGAGTAATCCGGGAAGATTCCTTGAGGTAAATAAGGCGATGATCTCTTCTCTTGGATATTCAAGGGATGAACTGCTTCAAATGACTTTATCGGATATTACCCGGGAGAATAAAATACCGGAAGGATCCGCTCTTAAAGATTCTGATGATTTCAATAGCAGATTTGAAATTTGTTTCAGGACTAAAGACGCCCGGATGATTCCTTTTGAGGTTACGGCGCATATATTCAATAATTTCGGGACTCCGGCAATTATGGGTATTGCACGAGAGATCTCTGAAAGAAGAGAAATTGAGAAGCTAAAGATAGGAATGATACAAAAAATTGAAAAGAATATGGAGCAGTTTGCGATATTGAACGATCATCTTAGAAATCCACTGCAGGTGATAATGGGTCAGGTCCTTCTGGGTCCCGACTGTGATCATGATATAATTCTGGATCAGGTCGAGGAGATCAATAATATTGTAAAAAAGATCGACCAGGGCTGGATAGAATCTGCAAAGATCAGGGAGTT
>JAFGKW010000012.1 GCA_016928355.1 Methanomicrobiaceae archaeon | reverse complement strand
GAGTTCGATATGAACGAGGGTCTCCCCGGAGTTCGATATGAACGAGGGTCTCCCCGGAGTTCGATATGAACGAGGGTCTCCCCGGAGATGACAGGGATAGATTTTTGAACCTCCCGGATTAATCACAATTCAGATGGATTCTATTGAAAATGACCCTGCAGAAAAGGTGGATGAGGACGGGATGCAGCGTTTTGTGATCCATTATCACCGGTCAAGGAGCCCCCATTACGATCTCCGGCTTGAAAGAGGCGGGGTTCTTAAATGCTGGGCCGTGCCGAAGGGGATCCCGGATTATCCGGGTTTAAGAAGACTTGCAGTTGACAGCGGTGATCATGATCTCTCTGTTCTTGATTTTTCGGGGACTATTCCTGAAGGGGAATACGGGGCCGGTGAGATTGAGATCCATGATTCCGGGATCTATGAAACGGAATCCTGGAAGAATGAAAAGATCGTATTCATTCTGCACGGTGAAAGGATCAAAGGCCGTTATATACTCGTCAGGTTTAAAAAAGCCGGGGATGAGGACTGGCTTTTAATGAAAACCCGATGACCCGCCCATCTCAAAAAAAACCGTGATGCTTCGTCAGATATTCCCTGATCTTGTTCGATTCGAGCCATCTCTTGTCCAGTTCATTTATGAGTTTGTCGATTACACGGATCTGGCTCATTATCTCATCAGATGACGCAGAATCGTCCATAATGGCGAATCCGGTAATTATCTGCAGTGGGTTTCTGATCTCGTCATTGAGTATAGCAAGCTGTTCGAAATTCCTGTTGATCTGCATCATCAGCCGGTCCTGCTCTTTTTTTAATGCTACCAGATCGCTGATGTCCGAAAATATCGCGGCGAACTGGCCGTTTTTAGGTGAATATGAGTAAATATGGTAATATTTTCCCAATGTCCTGTTGTAGTCGGAAAATTCTTCAGGTTCACCCGTCAGCGCCACTCTTCCGTATCTTTCTATCCATTTGGGATTATAGTCCGGAAAAATGTCAAGAACATTCTTTCCAATTAAGTCCTTTGAAACGAGGCCTGTCATCTCTTCAAACGCTGGATTTGCATCCAAAAATCTGAAATTGGACGGTCTGCCCTCTTCATCGGTAATAATCTCGTGCAAGACAAAACCGTTTGTCATGGTCGTAAAGAGTTCCATGTAATTTTTCATTGTCTCATCAAGAGCCTTTTCAGCTTTTTTCCGCCGTGATATGTCAAGCACCGATTCCACCGCACCGATAATATCTCCTGAATCATCGAATACGGGGTACGCCGCCACTTTTATACTTCTGCCTTTCGACTTGGTTTTCTCTTCTATCAGCGGTTTTCCTGATTTCAGGACTTTTTTAACGGTACAGTCGCTGCAAGGGGAATCGAGTCCATACCAGAGTTCGTGGCAGATTTTTCCTTTCAGCTCCTCAGGTTTTAGGCCAAGAGAATCCGCCGGCTTCTGGTTTGCCCAGATTATCCTGAAATTCCTGTCATAGTATACGAGATTCTCGTGAATGGAATTCAATATGAGTGTCTTGTCTTTCTCAGAGCTGATAAGGGCTTTTTCAGAGAGAATTTTCTCCGTCAGGTCGGTAAACTGGAAGCAATGGTAAATATTGATACTACAGGTCAATACCGATTCTTTGAGACGCAGAAATCTTGTATCACCATATTTATCGATGATCTTTATGGGTGTGGTGCTGGTGAATCCCAGGTCATCCCGGGGGAAGAGTGAGTAGATATATTTGGAAAGGGACGTAATTTCCCGGCCGGTAATTACATCCTCCCTGCCGCCCTTCTTCTCTATAAAACCCGCTGCTGCCTTGTTGTAATATACTATCTCTCCTTTTTTGTCTGTTACTATAACGGGCTGTAGAGAAATGTCAGTCATTTGCTTAAAAATCCCTTCAGGAAAGGTCGTCCTTTCCGGTTCTTCTATAGGTAGCTGCCTGAACTCATCTTCAGTCGGGTTCAACTCTTTTCTGGTCATCATCGGAACATTCCTGTTCCTTCAGGAGATTATTTATCATTTTCACAATAGGATTATAGAGAATATTTACATGATTCGGCGGGCAACTGGCCTGTTACCCTCATGGTTCCATTTTTCCGTACGAAAAACAAAGTATTAGAGACAGGATCGACATGCACACCCTGAAGGATAAAAAAATACACCTGGAGACGTACGGCTGCACGTTTAATTTTACTGATACAGAGAAGATTGTCAGCCTGGCTCAGAAGAACAGGTGCACTATCGTTAAACCCGGTGAGGCGGAGGCGGTTGTCATTAATACATGCACAGTCGTTGCCCAGACTGAAAGAGCGATGCTCAGGGCGATCGCCGATTACCCGGACAAGGAGATCTATGTTACAGGGTGTATGCCGGTAGTCCAGCCGGATTTGATATACAATGTACGTCCCGATGCAAGGCTGATCATGCCTGAGGAGTTAAACAGCTGTTCTGATATTATCGGTGCCCTTGTGGACGATGCGATAGGAGTCGTCCAGACTGCAAGGGGCTGCGTGAACAGGTGCGCCTACTGCATCACAAGAAACGCCCGGGGTCATCTCCGGAGCTTTCCTGAAGATAAAATAATCCACGAGATTGAACGGCTGGTATCTCTCGGTGCGATTGAGATCCAGTTGACAGGACAGGATCTCAGTGCGTACGGGCTGGATACAGGTTCTTCTCTTGCGGCTCTTTTAAGACGTATTAATTCAATGGAAGGGAACTTCATGGTCCGTGTGGGAATGATGAACCCTTCTACCGTCATCCCGCAGCTTGAAGAGCTGACTGATGCATTCACAGGCGATAAGATATTTTCATTTGCCCATCTCCCTGTACAGTCGGGATCTGATAAGGTTCTCTCGGATATGAATCGCGGATATAATTCCGGTGATTTCAGGGATGTTGTCGCAGGGTTCAGGGAAAAGGATCCTGAAATCCGGATATCAACCGATTTTATTGCAGGTTATCCGACAGAGACCGGAGAGGATTTCCTTGAGACTCTTGCCCTTTTTGAGGAGACCCGGCCGACAAAGGTGAACATCACCCGGTTTTCGGTAAGGGAGGGGACGGATGCCGCATCTCTAAAGGACATTCCTGACTGGATAAAGAAGGAGCGCTCGCGAACCCTTACAATCGCTGCTAACAGGTTGTATGATTCGGTTAATGAGGGATTCATCGGGAAGGAGATAGACGTTATCGTCACCGAGAGGAAGAGGGCCGGAAGCTCTATTGCAAGGGACAAATCCTACAATAATATTGTGATAAAAGAGGAACTTGACACCGGCAACCGCTGCAGGGTAAAAATCGTATCTCACAGGCGCCATTATCTTATCGGGGAGCGGATCTAACAGGGATTTGTGGAGGGTGGGCTCTCTCCCTCTCCCTATGGCCCTCCTCTTCTGCTCCATGAATGTATATTGCCTGATTGATTCCCCGGGCGACCCGATCACCGATTTATTTTGTTAAGCTTGTTTTTCCCGCCCGTGGCTACCCGGGAGCATATTTCCAGGCCGGGCTTATGCCCTTTTCAAACCCTGAGAATAGCATGAACGAATAATATCTGATCGTTTTTTTGCTTTGTAGATCCAATTTTCTGATATGGGAATTATCGAGGACGGCTTTGAGGAGATATTAAAAAAGATCGAGGAATCCAAAGAGCGGGAAGAAGAACTGACTGCCGAAGTAATCGAAAAGGAGGCACTGCTTCTGGAGAGGTTGGCGGAGAAGGCAAAACCATTTGTATCGGAGGTTGGTGTGACACTACTTGTGGGTGCAAAGTCGGATGCAACCGGCCAGATGGTGGAGACGCACTTCCATAAAAAGAAGATGTTTGTTCTCGGGAAGACAGATCCGATGCCATATCGCCCGGATGATATGAGTAAGCCGGTGAACAGCCAGTTCTGCGCCCTGACAGAGGACGGAACATTTCTCGAGATAATGTACTCTACAATTGGCCCGATTACCGATTCATATGAAAATGAGCTTACAGCTGCCGAAGCTCTTGATCTCTACGGGCTTGAGATCCTTTACATGCTTTATAAGGCATTCGAGCAGTACCTCAACGAGGAGAAGGAGTTTGTTGATGCTCTCGAGAAGGTCGTCTCTTTTATGATGGATAAAAAATACAAAAACTAATTTTATTTGAATATCGGGATCATCGGTTTCGTCGGATCATATTCACAATCATCCTTGAAATTTAGGTTCGCTGTTTTACTATACCTGTTTCCTGTTTCATCTGTATAATCCACAATGATCCTGTTCTTCCCGATCAACTGTCCGCATTCAGTCTTATCTTCAGTGTCGGCCTCGATACGTTTGTTTAAAAACTCAAGATTTGAAGGCACTAACGAAATATGAATATCAAGTGCATCAACATTTCCGATATTTTTCAGGATAAAACTTCGTCCGTCTTCTCCGAGATATGCAAAAAGAATGGGTTTATCCACAACTGTTTCTGCGGATTCCGATATCAGGACTGACATTGCCAGAGTTCCTGTGATTATCAGTCCTACAGCTGTGAGCAGGACAGATACGGGGAAGAGAAGAAGTGATAAGGCAAGACAGGCGACTATTGCTACTTTATGATTTTTCTTCATCTGAATAATCCATGTTTTGAAGGGGATAAATAATAATGAATTTGATCCTGTTCTAAAAAACCGCTCGCAAATATAATCCTGTATGATCGACATAAATGAATGAAGTTATGCTTGAGCTGAAATTTATCCGGTCCGATCCGGATGTTATCAGGGCTGATCTTAATAGAAGGGGAGATTCCGAAAAGCTCGCTTGGGTCGACGATCTTCTTGCAAAGGACGAAAAGTCCCGCGGGATGCAGGTTGAGATCAATGCAATGCGGAACCGGAGAAATGTCATAAGCCGGGAGATAAACCAGGCGAGAAAAGCCGGGGAGGATATCTCAGGCCTGCTGGAGGAGGCGAAGTCACTCCCCGGAAAGATAAAGGAAGCTGAGTCTGAACTTGAGGAGATCCAGGAGAAGATCAGGTTCTACCAGATGAGGATCCCCAATATTCTTCATGAGAGTGTCCCCGTCGGTGCTGACGATACGGAAAACGTGGAGGTTAAAAGATGGGGAGAGCCCTTTGTTCCTTCATTTGAGGTGAAGAACCACGGGGAGCTTGCTGTCGAGAAGGGTGTTGCTGACTTTGAAAGGGCCGCGAAGATATCCGGAGCCGGTTTTTATGTTTTGAAAGGAAATCTTGCATTAATGGATCTCGCCCTCCAGCGATTTGCAATTGATCTTCTTATGGAGCGGGGCTACACTCCTGTAATGCCGCCTTACATGATGAACCGGGCCGCATACGAGGGAGTGACCGATCTCGCTGACTTCGAGAATGTCATGTACAAGATCGACGGTGAGGACGAATTCCTGATCGCGACGAGCGAGCACCCTATGGCAGCAATGTACATGGACGAGATATTCGAGGAGAAGGATCTTCCGCTCAGGCTCGCCGGTATCAGTCCGTGCTTCAGGCGCGAGATCGGCTCGCACGGGCTTGACACAAAGGGACTTTTCAGGGTCCACCAGTTCAACAAGGTAGAGCAGTTCATCTACTGCAAACCGGAGGATTCCTGGGCGCTACACGAGGAGCTGCTTAAGAATGCCGAGGACTTCTACCAGATGCTCGGGCTCCCATATCATGTCGTAAATATATGCACGGGTGACATCGGGACGGTCGCTGCGAAGAAATATGATATGGAGGTCTGGATGCCCCGCGAAGAGACATACAGGGAGGTCGTATCATGCTCGAACTGCACCGCCTACCAGTCGGTGAGGCTCAATATCAAGGTCAGGGACCCTCATGAGTTCGAGACAAAGAACTATGTCCATACGCTGAACAGCACGGCCGTTGCGACGACGAGGACGCTTCGTGCAATAATAGAAAACTGCCAGGAAGAGGACGGAACAGTCGTCATCCCGGAGGCTCTAAGGCCGTATATGAACGGCGCCGAGACTCTTTGATTTTAAATCGAATTCTCTTTTTTTTCGAGAGTGCATAAGCCCCTGATAGGGCAGCCCTATGCTTAATCCGCTACGCGAATTTGCGCAATGGTGATAGCCCGGCCTGAACGCTACCCCTCCGGGTAGCCTCGGCCGGGAGAGAACGCCTTTAGTATAATCGCTGTCCGTAAGAGTTCGGAGTAAAAGGGGATGCTTGCCCATCCTCTTTGCGACTTATTGCGATGAAGGGGAGGGTAATAGGGAGGGGGAATCGTCCCCCTACCTTTATTATGAGTAGTTATGACTCTTGCTTAAAAAACATAAAAATGAAAAGTGGGCCCGGTGCGACTCGAACGCACGACCTCCCGGTTATCAGCCGGGTGCACCACCGACTATGCTACGGGCCCTCTATTAGTGCCTAAATAAATTGTTTTCATTGGTTTTTATAGGTTGTGGATTTCGACCGGGGAAGCGGGAATTCATCAACAGCTTAAAAGCCATCCGAATACATAATTATCAAACAATTATGGCTGTAAGATATATGCTTGGAAACGAGGCGATTGCCCATGCCTGCGTTGAGGCAAACCTCGATTTCGCATCCGGATACCCGGGGACACCTTCTTCTGAGGTTATCGATACCTTAAGAAGACAGGACGTTCGCGATTTCTATATCGAATGGTCGGTAAACGAGAAGGTGGCATTCGAGAATGCACTCGGTGCAGCCTGGACGGGGATCAGGTCGCTTGTAACGATGAAGCATGTAGGACTGAATGTCGCTGCCGACCCGCTTATGACCAGTGCATATACGGGTGTTAAGGGCGGATTTGTAATCCTCTCGGCCGACGATCCGTATGCCCACAGTTCGCAGAACGAGCAGGACTCAAGGATGTATGCGCATTTCGCGAGAGTACCCTGTCTCGACCCGGCCGGCGTGCAGGAGGCCCACGATATGATGGCCGCCGCTTTCTCCCTCTCCGAGGAGTTCTCAATTCCTGTTCTCTTCAGGCCGACTACGAGGATATGCCACTCGAAGAGCGATGTCGAACTTGGTGAGGTGGGAAAGGAGCACCGGAAGGGCAATTTTGAGAAAGACCCCCGGCAGTATGTCGTAATCCCTGCACACACCCGGGTACTCCACAAAAAGCTCAACGAAAAGCAGGATGCAATTGCAAAACGGCTCGTAGAAATTGGTTACAATAAATATGAAATCAGGGGTAAGACAGGGATTGTTACCAGTGGGATTGCATCCGAGTACGTAAAGGAGATTGTGCCTGATGATGTCTCGATCGCAAAGATCGGTGCATACCCGATAGACGAGGAGTGGCTCGCAGAATTTGTATCAAAACACGAGAAAGTGCTCGTCGTCGAGGAGTGCGCCCCGTTTGTTGAGGAAGTCGTCAGGCAGGTCGCATGCGAAACGAGGGTTCACGGCAAGAAGGACGGCTGCGTCCCATACGAAGGCGAACTCGATCCCGCATCGACAGCTGCGGCGTTTGAAAAGGCTGGAATGCTGTATGACGGCAATTTCCCGCGTGATTCATCTCCCGTTGAAGGTCTCCCCCCCCGCCCGCCGATCCTATGCGCAGGCTGCGGACACAGGGCGACATTCTACGCGATGAAGAAGGTATTCGGGAAGAAAGGGATATATCCGTCCGATATCGGCTGTTATACTCTCGGGCTTCAGCTCGGTGCTGTGGACACCACAATATGTATGGGAGCCTCGATTACGGTCGGAAGCGGAATTGCAAACTCCGGCGAGGAAAATCCGGTAGTCTGTACAATAGGAGATTCGACCTTCCTTCATACCGGTATTCAGGGGCTCATCAACGCTGCATACAACAATGCCAATATGACCGTCGTAATCCTCGACAACAGGATTACTGCAATGACCGGACACCAGCCCAACCCGAATACGGGTGTGACTGCGATGGGCGATCCCTCACCGTCGATCTCGCTTGAGGCCCTCTGCAGGTCGTGCGGAATCTCATTCGTCGAGACGATCGACCCTTACGATTATGTCGGAACCATCGAGGCATTTAAGCGTGCGAAGGATACCGAGGGTGTAAAAGTTATAATCGCCCGCCAGCCTTGCGTTATTGAGGCAAGGCGCAGGGGAATCAAAAGAAGAAGCTTCTTCGTTGATACGGATGCCTGCTCCGGATGCGGACTCTGCGTTAAATTCGGCTGCCCTGCGATTGAATTCATCGATGGTAAGGCGTCTGTCAATGCATTATGCTCGGGATGTGGGGTATGTGCGGAGATCTGCCCGCAGGGTGCGATAAGATCGGAGGTGAAGAGATGAGCAGAAGTTATGATCTCTTAATTGTCGGCGTCGGCGGTCAGGGAACAATACTGGCCTCGAATATCATAGGAGAAGCCTGCCTTGCCGAGGGCAGAAAAGTCCGTTCGGCAGAGACCCACGGGATGTCCCAGAGAGGTGGATCTGTAGAGACCCACATCAGGATCGACGGAGAATTTGGACCCCTGATATCTGCAGGAACAGCAGACCTGATTATTTCATTTGACCTCCTTGAGGCTGTGAGATACAGTCATTTCCTAAAAGATGGTGGTGTAATCGTATCAGGTAAGAATATTGTCGTTCCCACATCGACATTCCAGCAAGGTCTTGAAGTACCGTCCTGCGAATCACTTGAAGCCATACTTTCGGAAATAAAATACCATATTATCGATGCCGAGTCTGCAGCGATGGAGGCCGGAAGCCTTCTCTCACAGAATATTGTGATGCTGGGTGCTGCATCACATCATCTTCCCCTTAAAGAAGACTCACTCTTATCAGCGGTAAAAAAGCTGGTTCCACCCAAAACAATTGAAATAAATACCAAAGCCTTTGAAATAGGTGTTGAAAAGGGAAATAAATAGTCTATTTTTTTCATTTATGTCAAATCTTTTTCCTTTCACCCTGAACAACGATTGTTTTATAATGTCTTTAACTCTAAAGAAAATTGGGAATGTCTGATAGTATTATATTAAAAGGCGCTATTCTTTCAGCAGTGAGTATCGCTGCAGGTGGAATAATAATAGCGGCAATGATAATGGACTACAGGTTCGATTTTTTCAATATTCTTCTGCCTGTAATCTCTATCCTGATAGTTACAGGAATTGTAATTATAATGTACGGTACTTCAAAGATTAAGGAAGAGCCAAGTGAATAAAATGCCTCTCCGGGTCTGTATAGCCCAGGCTGAATCATCCTGGGAGAATCCCGGTGAGAATCTAAAAAAAGCATCTGCTTTTGCAAAGACCGCGTCAGCAGAGGATGCCGGGATTATCTGTTTTCCGGAACAGTATGCAACAGGCTGGGATCCGTCTTCAGGATCATTTTTCGAGGATGATTCCGGTCCTATTTCAACTGCATACAGGGATATAGCTATAGAATACGGAATTGGAGTCCTTGGAAGTTTCAGGGAGAAAAAAGAAGGTCTTCCGGCAAATACAACTGTTTTTTTCGATGAAAAAGGAAATATCCTCTCGAAATATTCAAAGATTCATCTGTTTTCCCCTGCCGGTGAGGACAAATATTTCAGCTCAGGGTCCTCACTTTCGGTTTTTGAATATAGCGGAATGAAATTCGGAGTTGCGATCTGTTATGATCTAAGGTTTCCCGAACTGTTCCATAAGTACAGGATTCTTGGTGCCGAATGCATACTTGTGCCCTCAGCATGGCCCTGCAAAAGGCTTTCACACTGGGAACTCTTCCTTCGTACAAGAGCTGTTGAGAACCGTATATATATTGTGGGCATAAACGCAACCGGCAGGAATCCGGTCGACGACTATTGTGGGGGTTCTATGGCTGTATCTCCGGGAGGGGATATCATAGCAGGCCCTGCAGACGGTGAAGGCTTGCTCTATGCCGATATCGATCCTTTATCGGTTCACCGGGCGGATTATGGGCCGGACACACTTTCGGACCGCAGGGATGACCTTTACAAGGCCTGGCTGCAGGATATAGAATGATCAGTCTGAATGAGAGGGGAACAGCACGTATTCTACACGCTCCTGTCGGCAGGTATCCTGCTTTCACCCGTCATATCTGTCAATTATATTCCATGGATAATCGTCTTTCTCGTGGCGGTTTTTATCGGCTCTCTTGCTCCTGATGCCGATTCAGCCGATTCTGCAATCATGCACGGTATCCCCGGAGGTGAAGGTCCGGTCAGGATCTTCAGGCGGCACACCGTTCTCTTCCTCCCGGTTTTCGGCTACCTGATACGTTACCTGATATATTTTCCCTTATCACTCATGGTATGGATAATAACCCTTGGCAGGGTTAAACCTAAACACAGGGGTCTTCTGCACTCACTCTTCGGGATTTTCTTCATGTCAGTGATTGTCACATCCTGCCTGCTAATCGTCCTGTATATACTGTCTGCATGGGCTTTTTCTGAATTTGCTCTGGTATTCGGGGCCGGTTTTCTTTTCGGGGCGTTTATGCACCTTGTTGAGGATTCATGCTCCAAAAGCGGCGTATTCTGGTTTTTCCCGTTTTCAAAAATAAAAATGAGGGGATTGCTTCTTTTAAAAAGCAAAAGAAATCTTCTGGTAACAGCTGTGCTTGGAATCGGTTTTGCTGCGGTCTATGTCAGGGACTTTACGCAAACATTTCCACCCGGGATCCCCTTTGCGGCGTCGGTCGTAGTTCTTCTTTTCTCCTGGGTTATAATTCTCAGTATATCCGGGGTTAAATGGAGCTGATGACCTCCGGTCCGACTGTCCCCGGTGTAATTATCCACTACATATAACATCTCAGGAGACAGAAATTTTTAATCATGTTTCGTCTTGTCTGTATAAACTGCGGTGCAGAATACAACCAGAGCGAGGTAATATACCGCTGCGGCAAATGTGGACACCTGCTTGCGGTAGAATACGATTTCGGCTCAATCGAGATCTCCCGCCGGGAATGGGACTCGCGCCCGTTAAAGCTCTGGCGCTATAGGGAGCTTCTTCCTGTAAGCGGGGAGCCTGTGACACTACATGAGGGCGGAACTCCACTCTATCACTTAAAGACAATCGGAGAGGAGCTCGGTTTAAAGGAGCTCTATGCAAAGCACGAGGGAATGAATCCCTCCGGTTCCTTTAAGGACCGCGGAATGACCGTCGGCGTCTCAATGGCGCTTCAGCTCGGGATGAAGACCGTAGCCTGCGCAAGCACGGGCAATACCTCTGCCAGCCTTGCCCAGTATGCAGCTAAGGCAGGGATACCCTCTGTAGTGCTGCTTCCGGCAGGAAAGGTTGCACTTGGCAAGGTAGCCCAGGCACTCATGCACGGTGCAAAGGTCATTGCGATACGTGGCAACTTTGACAGAGCTCTTGAGATGGTCCATGATTTATGTCTGAGTGAGGGGCTTTATCTCCTGAATTCGGTCAACCCCTATCGTCTTGAAGGACAGAAGACAATCGGGTTTGAAGCCATTGATCAGCTTGGAGGAGTTCCGGACAGGATGGTTCTTCCTATCGGAAACGCCGGCAACATCTCTGCGGTTCATAAGGGACTAGGAGAACTAATCAAACTTGGTTTCATTGATTCGATGCCGATGATGACCGGAGTTCAGGCCGAGGGCTCAAGGCCGGTTGCGGATGCAATTTCAAAAGAGCTGCCTGTTGTTGTTCCCGAGAAGAATCCCGAGACGATTGCTACGGCCATCAGGATTGGCGCACCGGTAAATGCCGAGAAAGCTCTGCGTGCGATAAGGGAGACGGGAGGAACAGCCCTGTCTGTGACCGACGAAGAGATTCTTGCAATGCAGAGGGATCTTGCAAGAAAGGAAGGTATAGGTGTAGAGCCTGCATCCGCCGCCTCTGTTGCGGGCATAAAAAAGATGGCGGAAGAGGGTCTCCTGGACAGGGATGAGAAAATAGTATGTGTTGTAACGGGCCATCTTTTAAAGGACCCGGAGACGGTGATAAAACAATGCGAACCACCTGTGGAGATCGACGCGGATCTCGAATCTTTATTGTCTGTGCTGCGCTGATCCTTCTCGCAGCTATTTTTTGTCCGTCATCTGCGCTGGATGCGGATATCTATATCGCTGAAAACGGCAGCGTGTTTCATGCAGAAGTTGCGGTTAATGATGCTGAAAGTTATGAGTTCAATGAACCTGGTATGCTCGGCGAGAAGGTACCGGTTGAGGTCTCCAATATATCTCTTGTTGATGAATCGGGGGCAGATGCCGCATATGAAGAGAAATGGAACTCAATATCGTTTGAAAAAGGTAATTATACAGTCGGGTTCGATCAGGAGTTTGGCAATAATGATTTCAGGGTCCTGATGGATAACCCGTATAATATCACTTTGTATCTCCCGGATGAGTACAATGTCGCAAATCCCCTTTTGGGAATGGTCTCGACCGGAGGTTCGGTTAACAGGAGCGGGGACTTCACAATAATTTCCTGGAAGATGAAAAATTATGCCGAAGCAAGATTCTATGATGATCTTCAGGAGAAGATGCTTCTTGCCTTCGGTTCATTCTGGCTGGTTCTGGTGTTAATATTCCTTGTACCATATCTCATTGTCAGAAGAAAAACGGAATAATTTTTCAGGTAACTTTATTTTTTTTATAAACCGTATATTGATTTTGGCCTTCATATGCCGTATTTTGGAATGATTCGGCTGGAAAATACATTATTTTCGGGGTATTTTCATACACTGGTGTTTATCATTCCCTACTGTCTTCGATCTTTTCCACATCATCGGGAATCCTGTCGATATCGTCAGGGAGGGATTCGAGATCTCCTCCGCCTGAATCACCGGGAGTCTCTGTGTGTGTATCGCCGTATATTTCGTCAAGGAACAGCGTCTCACCCGGCCCGGGTCCGCTGCAACCCCCTGAAAGAACTGTCATTACCATAAAGAAAAAAACCAGAATTAACGGGATTAATTTTCTCATAAGGTTATGATAGCTGAAATATGATTTAAGTATTCGGATAGAACAAAAATAAGATTCTTTTAAGGTGTTTATTTTTTCTTATAGATGTTGAGGCCGATTTTTATCTCTTCATTATCGGGGATTGAGATGTTTCCCTCAGTTGAGGCTATTGTTATTGACTTTCCGGATTTTGATTCTCCGAAATCCTTTGAGATGTCAACCGTAATTGTGAGGATGTTTCCATCGAGTTTCATATCAACATTTTTCATGTACACAAATATCTGTTATTTTCATATTTAGATTCTGGCCGAATATCAACTAAAAAAAGTCTTAATTGGAATGGTGGGAATGTCCGCCGGTCTCTTCCCAGGGTTCAAGGCCGTTTCTTGTGCGGTAGTCGTTGATTGCCTTGTGGATCGCCTCCTCGGCAAGGACGGAGCAGTGGAGCTTCTGGGGCGGAAGACCCTCGAGAGCATCTGCAACCGCCTTGTTCGAGAGATCCCATGCCTCCTTCACCGGCTTTCCCTTTATCATCTCGGTTGCCATGCTGCTTGAGGCGATTGCAGCTCCGCACCCGAATGTCTGGAACTTCACATCCTCGATGATATCATCACTGACTTTTATGTATATCTTCATAATATCGCCGCACTGGGGGTTTCCGACTTCACCAATTCCGTCAGCATCTTCGATCGTCCCCTGGTTCCTTGGATTTTCAAAGTGATCCATTACTTTTTCGCCGTACATCGTATCCTCCGTTATCTATTTTTTATTCCCTTAGTTCGGGCGGTGTCAGCGGTGACATATTCCTAAGCTTCTGCACAACCCCGCGTACATTTTCCACGACATAATCAATATCATCTTCGGTGGTATCATGGCCAATCGTAAGCCTTAGCGAGCCGTGGATAATCTCAGGAGGGAGTCCGCATGCCATCAGGACATGGGATGGGTCAAGGGATTTTGAACTGCATGCACTGCCCGTGGATGCGCAGATGGCCCTGCGGTTGAGCATCAGCAGTATGGACTCCCCTTCGATATATTCGAAGACCACGTTTACATTGTTCGGTAGCCGCATCTCCGGGTGGCCGTTGAGATGCGTCTTTGGGATTTCGAGGATTTTTTGGATGAGAATGTCGCGAAGACCTGCGATCCTCTTTGATTCTGAATCCATCTCCGCGACTGCTAGCTCCAGTGCCTTCCCGATGCCGACGATACCCGGGACGTTCTCTGTTCCGGCTCTTCTGTGTCTCTCCTGTGCACCTCCGTGCATAAGCGGGTCGATCTTCGCCATTTTGCCAATGTAAAGTACTCCTGTTCCTTTCGGCCCCCTGAATTTATGGCCTGATATCGAGAGCATATCGATATTCAATTCATTGACATCGACCTGAATGTGGCCTGCTGCCTGCACTGCATCAGTGTGGAAGAGGACGCCCATTTCACGTGCAATCTTCCCAATCTCTGCAATTGGCATGATGGTTCCGATCTCGTTGTTGGCCATCATTATCGTAACAAGAATCGTCCTGTCTGTGATGGCCTCCCTGACATCTTCCGGGCTTACCATCCCGTATTTGTCCACCGGGAGATATGTGACTTCAAATCCCTGTTTCTCAAGCCATTCAGTCGTATGAAGGACGGCATGGTGTTCAACCTGTGATGTTATGATGTGGTTGCCCTTATCCCTGTTTGCAAATGCAGCACCTTTTATCGCCCAGTTGTCTGCCTCTGTTCCGCCGGATGTGAAATAGATCTCCTTTGGAGACGCACCAATTGCGGATGCAACCTGTGCCCTTGCATTATCCACGGCTTCTGCTGACTTCTTTGCAATTCCGTATAATGAGGAGGGGTTTCCGAAATTTTCCGACATATAGGGGAGCATGGCTTCAACGACTTCCTTTCTGGCAGGAGTGGTTGCCGCATTGTCCATGTATATGAATCTGTTATCTCCGGTCATGTTGATCTTCTTTATTATTGTTTCCAGATATTCTCAATCCGGGACAAAAAGAAATTATCCAATCGTACCGGTGCATCGGAAAATAATATGGACATCCGGAGGCCAATTTATATCATAAATAATGGTATTATGGATCATTTTGATGAAAAAACTGAAAACCTGAAGGAGATCATACGTTCGGCAGGAAGCCTGCTGATATCCTATTCCGGGGGTGTAGACAGCACGGTTCTTGCGTTCGTTACAAAGGAAGTGCTCTCCGGCCGGATGGCATGCGCAATAGTCGATTCGCCTCTCGTTCCTCGTTCCGAGGTGAAAGCAGCGCTGGAGCTTGCAGGGTCGCTTTCACTGCCATATCGCGTCCTGAAATCCGGGATAATGGAGGATGAAGAGTTTGTCCGGAATAATAGGGATCGCTGTTACACCTGCAAAAAGGAGATGTCACGGCTTCTTCTGGCAGAGACATACAGGCTTGGCCTGAAAAATGTCGCAGACGGCAGCAACATTTCAGATCTCTCAAAATACAGGCCGGGTTTTCAGGCGCTTGAAGAGGCCGGAATCATTCACCCTTTCATCGATGCAGGTATGGACAAGAAGGATATCCGGAGGCTTGCAGGTGTTTATGGACTGCCTGTAAGCGAAAAGCCATCCTCATCCTGTCTGGCCTCACGGATTCCTTATGATACCCACCTTGAACCGGAGACCCTTGATCAGATCGAGGCATCAGAGAACTTTATAAAATCGCTCGGTGCAGGTCAGGTCAGGGTCCGGAAACACGGGGATATAGCACGGATTGAGGTTGAAATCCGGGATTTTTCGATAATTACCGGGAAAAGAGATGAAATCTCGACATATTTGAAGAAAAAGGGATTCAAATATGTAACTCTTGATATTGATGGTTTTGTAAGCGGGAGTATGGACTGAGAATATAAAATTGAATTAATATTTTCTGTATATGTTCTTCCTGTGACCTACTTCTATTACATGAATTATCATGATATTATCTACAATATTCAGAATCACCCTGTAGTTTCCGATGCGTAGGGAATAAAAAGAGGGCTTTCTATTGCCCTTTAATTTCTTTACATATTTTTTCGGGGTTTTCTCTCCGGCGAGAGCTTTAAGCTCTTCATAGATATCCTTTGCAGTGCTCTTAGGTAATTGTGTGAGGTCTTTTTTTGCCCTTTCTGTTATCCTGACTGAATAGATCATTCGTTAAGACCCAGTTCTTCTGCCACTTCTTCAAGGGTATAGATTCTTCCTGCCCTGATATCCTCCAGAGATTCTTCTATCGCTTTTATTGTCTCGTCACTTAGAGGCTCGTCATCAATTGCAATCTCTACAAGGCGGCCGATTACATCTTCGTAGGATTCTTTTGGATGAACTTTCAGGGAGGACAGTTTATCCTTCATATCACTGCTTATGCGGATGGATGTTATTGAGGGCATACCTATGTATGTGTAAATATGCATTCATATATTTATGGGTTTTTCAATATGAGAAAAAGATTTTTGCAGATTTAAATCTCTAATCAGATATTAAGCAGTTCAAAATAAGAAGAGTACATCTCACCCAAGAACCTCCTTAAACATAATCACCCGCCATTCTGTGCCGTAAAGGCCTGCAGAATTCCAGTATGCAAGTTTCTTTACAGGTCTTCCCCCGTCATTTCCTGTCGGGTAGTATATGTAGGAGCCATAACCCCTGCTGTTTGAGGTAAATTTTACACCGAGATTTCTCAGATTCGGGAAAGGGCTGAAAATCTCGTCTGTGAAGAGGTTTTTTCCCACCTGTGAGTTGTCCATATCACAGAGAATCAGACCGTCGGTCTGCATAACTGTAAATGTGGAATTTATGGATTTCTCAACCGGATTCACAATATCATAAAGAAAACTGTACGGGAGAATAAGAGCAGCAACACCACCGATATAATCACCATTTTCGCCGTATACCGGATTTACAATCTCGAATGCCGGGGTATTGGCGTAGATAAAAACCTCGGTCATCACAGGGCCCTGTGACGGAAGAACTGAAGAGAGTGAACCGACGGAAGCAATATTGTCGAGGTTTTCCATGTATGATTCCGGGGCCCCAGTGATTGTCTTTCCATCAGGTGTAAACGTAAAGAAATAAACCGCATCAGGTGTCAAATTGAATGCTTCATTCAGGACCGCCCGGGCATTTTCACCTTCAACTCCCGATGAAAGTTCTTTTGAAGCTTTTTCTGTTACAGAGGCAATTTGATTTAATCCTTCCTGGATATCCCGTGTGATCAGGGTTAATTCGGGAGGTTCAAGGCTTCCTTCCTGCTCAACCGGAAATAAAAAGCCGCCTGCCAGAATATATGCTGAAATTGCAATTGATCCGGCAAAAATTATTATTCGTATGATTCTCCCGTTTTCCATCATAAAACCTGTATATTTTCGTCTGCAGTATGAACCTGAAAGAATATTTTTCTTCAATGCACTTAAATCATCAGGCAAAATCTAATAATTGTTTAACTCGTAAAAATTTCTGTTTCAGGATAGTGATAAAATGGAAAAAAATATGCGGCTTGTAATTTTCATATTGATAATTGCTCTAACAATGTCACTGACTTCCACGGCATCGGCAGCGCTCAACAATATCCAGAAAGGGAATACGGTTTTTCTTGGAGAGCAGGGACTTGTCCTTGCAAATAATGTTTTTTACAGTTCGGGCGGAGCCTATGATGAACAGCTGGCATATTTTGCAGGCTCTAATCCGGCGGTTGACGCCCCGGAATACGTGATCACACCGACAAAGAATGATTTCTATGTGAGCCCATTCACGTTTTCAGACCGGCTCGGGCAGTGGCACTCCTATCCCAACGGGTCGAAAAACGGTTATGTCTCGATAGATGTCGTGAGACCATCGCTGGATCTGCGGCTTTGGGCATTTCGCGCAGGTGGAAAGAGTTTTGATATCACAAACGGGAAGATTGTCAAAGGTGAGGCGCTTGACTTCAGGATAGATTCGAATCTCTATCCTATATTTCAGAGGACCGGAGTAGTTGCCGGTGACGACGGGGTTGACATCAAAGTCCGGAACCAGGTGGGCGCCACTCTCACGGCACTGATTGACTGTGCCGGCACAACGGTGAGCGTGGTGAATGTTCATCCGACGACCCAGCAGTTCTTCCTGCCTGCGGGAACTGTTGCATGTGTCTGGGATACCGGAAACGACCAGTACAGGACAGGCAGTTATACCATATGGGCAGAATGCAATGTGAACGGAATGAAGGACAACCTGGGTTCAGTTATGGGGCAGACGGTGACCCCGACACTCAGTTCACTCAAGTCAACGCCGACGCCAACAGCAACTGCAACCGCTACGGCTACAAATGCGATTACGGTGGAGCCGACGACGGAACAGACTGCAGAACCGGTGGTTACTGAAACAACTTCTACACCTGTACCCGCAGAGACTACTCCTGCGCTGACGGCTGAAAAAACAGCTGTTTTAACCCCTAAAGTGACATCACAACCGGCAGAACTTCCGCAGACGCCGTTATCGTCTATAACCCTGCTTGTATCGGTTATTCTTTCAACATTTATTCTGGCTGTATTCTCTAAAAAAGAGTGAAAAATAGAATTAATCTCTTTTTGCAATTAAAAAAGCTGCACCAAGAGCAATAACCAGAATTACCGGCGTAAGAGGAGTGCCCTGTGGATTTTGACCGCCTGCCATCATCTTCTGTGCATAACGCTTGTTTGCCCATGCTCTGTTGTCGTAGGGATCCATCTTCAGCGCTTCTTCGCTTACTTCAAGCTCTTCTTCGTATCTTCCGAGATAACCGAGAGCGGTACCTTTATTGATATATGCCTCGATATATTCCGGATCAAGCTCTATTGCTTTGTCTGAGGCCTCAACCGATTCCTCATATCTTCCCAGCATCAGGAGTGCATTTCCCATATTGATCCAGCCTTCGGCCTGGTCGGGCCGTAGTTCTGTAGCTGTTTCAGCAGCTGTCAATGCCTTGTCATATTCTCCCATGGCATTCAGTATTCCTGCCTTTGCAGAATAACCGAGTGCGAAAGTTTCATCTTTTGCCAGTGATGCATCAATAGCCTCAAGTGCGGCATCGTATTCTCCCGCAGATGCAAGGTCTACTGCCAGATTATAAAGCCCGATATAATTCATCCCGGTCATGTTTATTTCGGATAAATCAGTCTCCGCGCTGACCGGAGATATGGAAAAGGCCAGAAAAATGAGAGTTATCGATAAAATAATGATCTTTTTCATATTCTTATCTCCTTATGATTTATTTATTAATATTAGACAGATGGTTAAAAAAAAGGTATTGCGGCTGGGGATCTAATTTTTTGGTACTATGTCTGTGCCGTATTTTTCGGCGTTTTTATCAGCAATTGCCTGTATTTTTGCAATTTCTTCAGTTTTAGGCTCAGGCTTGAAGAGATGCCTGAACCTCTTTTGGGATTTGAGATAATCATCGACAGGGACACGCTTGACCTTCTTCACTTTAGTTACAGTGCCTTCCTCCATCTCGAAGTTGACCCAGAGACCGGAATTGATTGCTGCCTTTCCGATCTCCATTGTCTTTGCTCCGTCAAAACCCCATCCTGTGCAACATGGTGCGTGTACCTGGAGATAGCACGGACCTTTTGTGTTTATCGCCTTCTCCACCTTCTTCATCATGTCTGTGGGGTATGCAATAGATGCGGTTGCCACATACGGGGCGCCGTGTGCAGCGAGGATCGCCGGCATGTCCTTCTTTGGTCTGCTGTTGCCCGTGGAGTTCTTTCCTGCAGGACTCGTGGTTGTCGAGGCGTCATAAGGTGTGGCACCGGATCTCTGGATACCTGTGTTCATGTACGCCTCGTTGTCGTAGCAGATGTATGTGATATCATGCCCTCTTTCGAATGCACCGCTGATACATAGAACTCCGATATCGAAGGTTGCACCGTCTCCGGCTATTACCACGACCTTCTCATCACGTCCCTGCATCTTAATCGAGGACTCGATTCCTGATGCGACTGCAGCTGCATTCTGGAACAGTGAATGAATCCAGGGTGTCTTCCAGGCAGTCTCCGGGTATGGTGTGGAAAAAACTTCCATACAGCCTGTAGATGCAACTACAATAGTATTCTCGCCTGCAGCCTTCATAATCAGGCGCCCGGCCAGTGCGGGACCGCATCCACCACAGGCACGATGTCCGGATTCGAAGAACTCAGGTCTTTCGTCGGCCATTTAGAGCACCTCCTCACGAAGTCCGAAGAAGCAGTCGTTTCTGCCAGTCTCAGCCCATTCTGTAATCATCTTTACGTCTTTTCTCCTTATGTCACGGCCGCCGAGACCGCCGACATATGAGTAAACGGGCGTACCATTTTTATATACGGCGTCCTTTACTTCAAGTCCGACCGCTCCGAGCATCCTTGATCCTATGTTTATGTTCTTCTCGAGAACCGCGACGTTTGAAACTCCGGCAAGTGCAGTCCTTACATCCTCGTATGGGAATGGGCGGAAGGATCTAAGCTTCAGGAGACCCACCTTCTTTCCGTCGTCACGCATCTCGTCGACTGCGTCCTTTATTGTTCCACAGACTGAACCCATTGCTACGATTGCAGTATCAGCATCATCAAGCCTGTATTCCTCAACAAGTCCGGAGTAGTCGCGGCCGAACATCTCACCGAATTCAGCACCTGCCTCTCTTAAGACCTTCTTTGCCCTTGTCATAGCGGCGTTTATCTCGTACCTGAACTCCTGGTAATAGTCGG
Organism: Methanomicrobiaceae archaeon; assembly: GCA_016928355.1. Classification (GTDB taxonomy): domain Archaea; phylum Halobacteriota; class Methanomicrobia; order Methanomicrobiales; family Methanomicrobiaceae; genus Methanolacinia. The sequence continues at coordinate 20,144 of JAFGKW010000012.1, read as the reverse complement.
GAGTCGCATACATTCCGAAAGATATCGGATCCTTTGCGTCAAGCCTCTGGTAGGGGTTGAATGCAGGAAGATAAGCATCGATCTCCTCCTGTTTTGGAATATCTACAGGTTCAAAGGTGTGAGTCAGGATGAACCCGTCGAAACATACAAATGCCGGGAGAAGCACCTCGTGATTCTCGGCAGCCTTGTATGCGATGAAATGCAGATCCATTGCCTCCTGGGCATCCTCAGCATAGAGCTGCATCCAGCCCGAGTCCCTGAGGAACAGGGAGTCCTGCTGGTCGTTCCAGATGCTCAGGGGTGCACCGAGCGAGCGGTTTGCAATGGTCATCACAATCGGAAGTCTCATTCCTGCGACATTGAATACAACCTCGGCCATGAATGCAAGTCCCTGTGATGTGGTTGCCGAGTAGACTCTTGAGCCTGCCGCCGAAGCGCCGAGGCATGAGGAGAGTGCTGAAAACTCACTCTCAACACAGATATAATCGGCATCAAGTTCTCCGTCTGCAACTATCTCGGCGAGCCTTTCGACTATATGTGTCTGGGGGGTTATCGGGTATGCGGAGACCACCTGCGGTCTGCTGAGCTTTACAGCCTCTGCGACTGCATGTGAACCTTCCATTATCTGAAGCATCTATTTCTCCTCCTTTTTCATCTCGATGGCGTCTTTGGGACACTCCTCTGTACAAAGGCCGCAACCCTTACAGAATTCATAGTCCACCTGCGGGTAACCCTCTTCGTCCTCGCTGATACAGACTTCGGGACAGATCATCATGCAGGTCCCGCATTTATTGCATTTTTCATTATCAAAGACAGGCCTGAAGGTTCTCCATGATCCTGTTTTATTGTCCCTGGCATTTCCCGGTCTGGCAGAACAGCCTACGTTGAGTGCCATAATCAGAGCCCTCCCTTAACAATCTCATATGCCTTCTTGGCAGCTGCTACATTTTTATCTCCAAGGCTTCCGGGGAACCTCTCGCGCAGGGATTCTTCTAGTGCGTGGATCTCGATCTCTCCGGTCGCGGCAGCGAAGGCACCCATGAGTGTAGTGTTCTCAATAGGAAGACCGAGGATCTCAAGAGCGATTGATGTGGCGTCGATCTTAACCAGTTTCACTCCATCGGGAACGCCCTCAATCTCTTTTTCAGTATTTATTATTGCTATTCCGCCTTTCTTCATGCCGCCAAAGACATTTACATCACCGATTAGAGTGCTGTCCTGGACGATGATATAATCCGGTTCATAGATCTGGCTTCTCAGCCTGACCTTCTTGTCATCAAAGCGGACGAAAGCCTGCACAGGAGCTCCTCTTCTTTCCACTCCAAAAGCGGGAAAAGCCTGTGAGTAGATTTTACTCTTAAAGGCCGCTGTAGCTATGAGTTCGGCAGCTGTTACCGAGCCCTGTCCGCCTCTTCCATGTATACGAAGTTCTCTCAAAAAAATCCCCATTTAATTTTACATGATTAATAATAAAAATATTCGTATTCCATACAATTCTCCTTTTTTTTTGTAAAAAGAAATAAAAATTGATAACCTTTTGAATGTGGAATTGTTGATTTTATGCTGGCAGATTATAGATTCAATACTGTGATAACGTTATTGGCGACAGGTTTATTATTAATCACCTTAATAATATTATTAAGTAGCTTAACAAAATGTGATCTTATGGATCGGGATGATGAATACAGGATTTTGTTCGAAAAATGGACGAAAATAATGAACCGCCTGCAGGAGCGTGAATCATGGGTAAGGGATTATGGTACGGGCGATCTGATGTATCCCTCAGAGATTCACACGCTGCAGGCTGTGGGAGACTCCAGGGGAATAAACATTACCGGACTTGCTGAAAGGCTTGGAATAACGGCAAGCGGTGTCTCCCAGATGGCACGCAGGCTCGAGAAGAAGGGTCTGGTTGAAAAGATAAAGAGGTCCGGCAATGATAAGGAGATACTCCTGATGATGACAGAAAAAGGCAGGGCCGCCTACCTTGGCCATGAGAGGCATCATACGCAGATACAGGAGATCCTGAATAGAGAACTGAACAATTATGATGATGAGCAGATCTTGTTTCTCTCCGGATTTCTGTCCCGGGTTGAAGAGATATGTGATGAGGTAATGTCTGAAAATTCAACCGGGATTAAGGGAGGTGTTGTTCATGAGTGAGACGCACCACGTATGCCCTGCTGAAAGAGCAGGATTTTTAACAGGAAGGCTGCGTTCTATGGTCCATAATCCGGAAAGGATACTGGCTCAGTATGTTAAAAAAGGGGCTGTCGTGGTCGATATCGGTTGCGGTCCGGGTTTCTTTACATGTCCTGTTGCTGAAATGGCCGGAGAAGAGGGGAGGGTGATTGCAGTTGATCTTCAGGAGGAGATGCTTCAAAAACTCAGACAAAGAGCCGGGGAAAAAGGTCTTTTATCCCGGATTGAGCTTTGCAGGGCAGATGTAAATTCACTTAATGTCAACCTGAAAGGTGAAGCGGATTTTGTTCTTGCCTTTTATATGGTTCATGAGGTCCCCGATAAGGAAGCTCTTTTCACGCAGATATATGATATCCTAAAGAGCGGCGGTAGAATTCTGATAATTGAGCCTGCATTTCATGTTGGTAAAGGTGAATTTAAACAGACACTGGATATAGCACTTACAAAAGGTTTGGAAATAATCGAATCTTCGGAAGGGATTATTGATCTGAAGGCCCTTCTGGTAAAGACCGGCTGAATGCTCCAGCTTATCTTACGGCATAACTGAATTTTGCCGCTTTATGCCGGATTCCACAAAACATTTTTTTACAATAATGGGGATTTAAGAGTAATGGAACTACATGCAATGAAATGCGATCCCAATCCCGGGCGCCTTTCACCACTAACAAGGAAGGATGTCCTTGATTATATCAGGATGGTCCCCGGGTGGGCGATTAAGGATCATAAAATTGTCAGGGTCTATGATTTTGGGGATTTTTCAGAATGCGAGAATTTTTTTATGGACGTCGCTGATATTTCAAAGCGGGAGGGTCATTATCCTGACATTCGCATATTCGAGGAAAAGCATGTGGAACTCAGCTTTTATACCTATCCTGTCGGCAGTCTGACAGTTAATGATTTTATTATGGCGGCCAAGATGAATTTCCGTGATAAGTTTAAAAAAGGAATATTCTAATTTATCTCTCTCCCTCTCCCTTTCTTAAACCGAAGGGAATGTAGATTTTATCTGCTTTTCAAGTGCATCTTTCGGGTAGGCCCCTGTCACCCTGTTGATCAGTTTTCCGTCTGAAAAAAAGAGCAGGGAAGGTATGGCTGATATAGAGAAGGCAGCTGCCAGACTCTGGTTTTCATCGGTATTGCACTTTCCAAACGTAATTCTTCCTGAATAGTCATGAGCAAGTTCTTCAATAACAGGCGCAACACGCCGGCAGGGTCCGCACCACTCAGCCCACATATCAATGACTGCAAAACGGTTTTCTTCTAAAAAGGACTGAAAATTAAGTTCATCAACAACAACGACTCCCGGATTTTTCATTTTTTTCATATTTTCCAGTATTTCGGCCTTTCGTTTCTCTCTCAGCCTTTCGATTTCATCAGAATCCTGACTGTCGCCTGACATATCATTTCATTTTATCGGTGCCAGAATAATTATTTTGTCTATTGGGCGGATGAATTATTCCAGTATTTTAGAAAAAAGCTCTCTCATGTTGATATCAAAACATATATCAGCAATAGTGCCAGATGTTTATAGCACATCAGCGAGGTGGGGTAGTCAGGAAATCCCGACGGGCTCATAACCCGTAGACCAATGGTTCAAATCCATTCCTCGCTACTATTGTTCTTTTTTTATATTTCTATTCTGAAGAAAGAGATTCGATCATATTATGTATGTCATATGACGGGATTATCGAGCCCGGTTGTCCGTCTCCTGTTGAAATGAGTGACAGGAATCCTGAAATACCGTATGTTTCAGATTCCTGCGATGTAGCCGGCTCACTCAACGATTCCGTGCCTGCATGTATATAAGCAAATTTTTCTTCTCTTACTGATCCGTATTCGTTTGAAAGGGTCAGGGAAACGGTGTATAAACCGGATTTTTCATATTTATGGATCGGGTTCTTAAGTATCGACCCTGTTCCGTCTCCGAAATCCCAAAGGCGTGTATCATACGGGCCTGAAGAGACGTCTTTGAATCTTATAGTCAGTGGGAGATCTCCGGAAGTCCTGTCTGAACTGAAATCCGGCTGTGGCAGCTCCCCGATAACGACATGCGAAGGTTTGAATATAATATCTTCGCCGAATTCGTTGTATACGGTCAGTGTAACATTATATACTCCTGGGAAGGTATAGGTGTGCTCAGGCCCTGTTTCTGTCGAAAATGTCCCGTCTCCAAAGTCCCATAATGTCCTGGGCATTATATCCACAGGGGTAGTAATTTCAGGAACAAAATGAACCGTAAGCGGGGGCAGTGATTCTTTTGCATCCGAAGTAAATTCGGCAGATGGCCTGACTGATTCATCCATCACAAACATTCTGATTCCTTCTGATCCCGGAGTTTTATCGAGCCATATCACTTTACGGCCGCTTATCGCGGGTTCTTCCTGCCGGGATCCTGAAGAATAGATCTCAGCGCTGATTCCGGTATCAATATTTTTAATCCAGATGCTGTTTTTTTCATTGTTATATTCCTGCCATACAATGTTCTTTTTATTAATATCGGGATTAATCTGGTTTCCGGGTCGTTCGACTGCTTTATCTACGTAAAATGTTGTTGTATCAAGAAGGACAATATCGGATTCGCCGTCTTTTTCATTGTCCCAGACAACAAGATTCTCCGATATGGAGAAATCCAGTGGCATTCCTGATATAATCGCTTCGAGGGCCCCGGATTCGATATTTTTCCTGTATAGTATCTCTTTTTCGACCCAGTAGACATAGCCGTCGCTTATCTCAGGGTTATGCTTATCACTTGTATCTGATTGATGGAATAGGGCACTGTCTCCGTTCTGGCCTTTCAATATGTATATGTTCGTATAGCCCCCGGACCTGCTGTCAAGCCATACGACAATATCATCATCCGTTGCAGGAAAATCCTGATTTGAGAGGTAAGGATCAATAAAGGACAGGTTCCTGTTCAGGATATTGTACCTGGCAATCTGAACCGGTCCCTGGCTTCCGGACCTGTCTCCCCAGAATATCAAATGACTGCCAATACAAGGATGGTATGTTGTATATTTTGAAGAAGCAACTTTACGGGTTCTCATTGTGGCGATATTGTATAGGTAAAGTGCCTGCCCTCCATAGCTGCTTTCAGGTTCGATCCAGATTACGTTCTCACCGCTGATCTCATTCTCCCATCGCTCTTCGGGATATTCTGTTATTGTTGAAATTGTACCTGCTGCATTGTAGTGTATTGCCGAAGCCGGCGGGATTAGGCAAAAAGAGAGCATCAGCATTGTAAAAAGGATCATTTTCCCGACCATTTTCCAAACCTACAATATAAAATAAGTTTTTACAGGGATAAATTAATTGAGTTATTCCTGGCCTGTGTAATTATTTTGGTTGACAAATATAAGGATAATTTTATCGTCAGATAAAAAATATATCATTGATATATTAACTATTAGGACTTGGATGGTTTTTCGATGCCTGTCAATAACAATATTAAATATAAATTTGAAAATGGCTATTATAGTGGGAATACTGATAATGCTGTTAAACTGCCCGATATAATTGGAGAAAAATCTCTTGCACTTTTTGAAAATACTTCAACCGGTATTATTTTAATTAATTGTGATGGTTTGATCACATGTTCCAACAGTCTTTTTTCTTATATTACAGGTTACACCGGGAATGAGTTGAACGGGCTGAGATTTTCTTCATTTTTTTGTGATGAGGATTCGGGAAAGGTAGAGGAGATGATATTGCTGTGCTTCTCAGGATGCACTCCTAATGCAAATTTCGAGGTAAAATTCAGGAGAAAGGGCGGGACACCCTCCTGGGGAGAATTGTCTTTCTCACCGGCATGGGAAGAGGGAGATAATTCTAAATACTGCTATGCCTTCCTGAATGATATCTCAGAAGAAAGAAAATACAGGGATGCAGCAAAAGTTGCAATGAAAAAGGTCTCTCTTCTTGGAAATTTTGCAAAAAATGATATTATGGACCGGATTACTGCAATCGAATGCTATCTTGAGCTTGCTCATGATAATATAAATCCAGATTGCAGACAGTTTTGCAGTGTTGTCAGCCGTCATATGGAATCAATAAAAAGATATATGGATTTTACATCCGAGTTGCATGATGTCGGACTTTTCCGTCCCGAATGGCAGCTTTTATCTGAAATATTCGATGATGCCGGTAGTTTTGATAAACGCATCCCGATAGAATATGATATCAGGTTCAAAAAAGCCGAAGTACTCTCAGATCGCCTTTTATCCCGGGTTTTTGAAAAATTATTTGAAAATTCAGTCAAACACGGGAAATTTACGACAAAGATCAATATTATATTTTCAGAGGATGAATCCGGATCATTTTCAATATCCTGGAAAGACAATGGAATTGGAATTTCTGCCGAAATGAAGGACAAATTGTTTCAGAAAAGATATGGTGACGACAGGGGGCTTGGAATGCTTATGGTAAAGGAGATTCTTGCGCTTTCTGGTGCAGAGATAAAAGAAAGAGGTGTTCCCGGCGAGGGGGCTGTCTTTGAGATAAAATATCCGCCTGAATGTTGCAGGTACTTCGATTAACAATATCAAAAGAATAAATTGGACCTGCTCATATTATTATCATGGACTGGCTCGTTTTTTTGTCAGGTGATGAGCGCCTTATGGATATTATCTCTGGATCAATTCCCGGAGATCTGAGATATTCTGAACAGGAAGGCTGCTATGCTCTTCTTTATAATTCCAAAGAGTCCTGTTCGGCGGATGATATTCAAAATGAAGTAAATGAAAAAATAGCAGTTATTAACGGAATATCGTGGCTTATTCTTAACGAGAACCCGGGAATACGTATTGAATCGGTCCGTCCGGCAGGAAAGGCAGCAGAGGATTTCTTAAACACGCCAACGGACGGCAATGGAGGAATAATCATCTCCTGTGATGATGATGAAGATGAGGAGGTTACAATCAGGAGTCCTTTTGAATCAGTTTTTCTTGTTGCATCTGCGGATAATTGTGTAAATGCAGTAATGCAGGCTGTAGGGACTGATTTTAAAACATGGGGGGGTTTTTTGAAGATTTATAAGAAAATCGAATCCTCTACAGGGGCTCCTGCAGCGAAGGGGTGGTGTTCGGATGATGAGCAGTCATGGTTTCTGGATTCGGCTGAGGCATATGTCTCTCAGAAAACGGGCGATGAGATTGAATTATTCAATCTAATGTATCTTTCAGAAGCCGAATCATTTTTAACAATTATTCTGCAGGAAATGCTGAAGGAAAAAAAGCTGGAATTAAAAATTTAGTCTTCATTAAATTCTTTTATATTGGACTGATATGTGCCGCCAACAAAGTCAAGATACCTGGGGCATGCCTTCTCACCCTTGATCCAAAGGGGGTACACTCCGGTGAGGCACCCGAGACAGAGATCCTCTGCAGGCATGTCTATTGCATTGATCAGTGATTCAACAGATACATGATGTAGGGATGTAGCATTTATGCTCTCCTTTACCTCTTCGTTTGATTTATCGCTTGCAATCAGCTCTTCACGTGTCGGCATATCGACACCAAGGTAGCAGGGCGCCTTTAACGGTGGCGATCCTACCCGCATATGGATCTCTTTTGCACCGGTCTCTCTGATGATATTGATGATTCTTCTTGATGTGGTGCCCCTGACAATACTGTCATCGACTATTACCACCGATTTGTCCTTCAGGTGGCCTTTGACGGGATTCAGTTTTATTCTGACTGCGTTCTCCCTGTCCTCCTGTGTCGGCATGATAAAGGTTCTGCCCATATATCTGTTTTTGATCAGGCCTTCCCTGTATGGTATCCCGGAACTTTCAGAATATCCTGTTGCATGGGCAATACCCGAATCCGGAACCGGTGACACAAGATCGGCTTCAACCGGTGCTTCTAGGTGAAGTGCCTGTCCGATCTTTCTTCTTACATCGTATACAAGGCGGCCGTCGATTACCGAGTCAGCTCTTGCAAAATATATGTATTCAAAGACGCAATGGCCGCGCCCTGAGCTCTCGGTAATCTGAACCGATTCAAGTCCGTCCCTGCTGATGCAGATAAGTTCACCCGGCCTGACATCCCGTATGAATTTACCGTTCAGGGCATCTACGGCTACAGATTCCGAGCAGACCATATGGCCGCTTTTGGTTTTACCAATGCAGAGAGGTCTTATGCCAAGCGGGTCACGGAAGGCATAGACTTTGTCTTCCGAGAGAAATACAACAGAATAGGAACCTTCGAGCTTTTTCATGCATGCCAGAACTGCATCCTCCATGGAGTTCGATTTCCTGAGCTCATCGGCGATGATATTTCCGATAATCTCTGTGTCTGTAGTCGTGGAGAATATCTGGCCGCGTTTCTCGAATTCATCACGAAGCGTATAGCCGTTTGTCAGGTTTCCGTTATGGGCAATGGCATAATTTCTGCCCCTGAATGAGAATGAAAAAGGCTGAATGTTCTCAGCGATCTTTTCGCCTGTTGTAGGATAGCGGACGTGACCTATGCCTGCAAAACCTTTTAATTCCTGCAGGATATCTTCGTTAAAAACCTCTGCAACAAGGCCCTTATCTTTATATTTAAAAAGTTTCTTGCCGTCGAATGTTGTAATTCCCGCACTCTCCTGCCCGCGATGCTGCAGGGCATAGAGAACGTAATAGATCGGGATTGAAACATCACCGGCATCGACGATGCCAACGATACCGCACATAATATCTTTTATGTCCCTATAATAGGATATTAGTGTGTTGGGGTTTTCGATCTCTTCGTAACCCAGTTATATTTGCGCATTCTGCTTGTCTTTCCAAATCCGCATGATGCGCATACCTTGTCACGCTTGTGGTATGAAACTCTTCCACATCTTCTGCAGACTATGTGAGTCTGTGTCTGTCTCTTTCCTCTTGATGGAGTTCCTTTACTCATTTAAATCACCTAAAAATTTCCTGATTATCTGTTCTCAAAATAATACTTTTAGTTTATTGACGGAGAAATGTAAATTACATTGTCCCCGCGGACAATAAGAGTTCCCTGGTTCTTAATTACTCCGTTGCTCTCTTCTTCTGCGTTTTCAAGGACAAGGTTCATGTGGACGTCGTATCCCTGAAGAATACCGCGAATCTCTCTGCCGCCCTTTAAACTGACTATTACCGGCTTCTGGTTTAGAGCCTGGTCCAAAATTTCCAATGGTCTCTTTGTCATGGGGTTCCCTTTAATCTTTGATGAGGATTAGTATAATTGCGAGTGGAAGATAGATAAATATAGCGCAAAAGTTGTATCCGTTCGGACAACTATATGATCATCTGATAAAATAAACGGAGTTAATATGGCGAAACTGAATATAAAGAAGAGATACTCTATAAGGAAGTCGCGCCTTGCCGATCTCAGGAAAAAACTTGAGGGGGAGATCGGAGAACTGGCAGGCTCTTTTCTTTCAGGAAATGTCGAAATTGTTGAAACCGACAGTGATTTTCTGATATATCTTGTTGATAAGAAACCGGCAATAATGGAGACGGCTGAGTGGGTATTTCCCACTTTAAGGGCTTTGGTGAAAAAGCCTCCAGAATGCAGAAAGGCAATTGTCGATTCCGGGGCAATTGCATATATCGCCAAGGGGGCTGACCTGATGAGGCCCGGAATCGTGGACCTGACAGATGATATCATTGCCGGCAGGCCTTTTGTAATTGTTGAGGAAAATCATGGCAAACCTCTTGCAATTGCCGTGGCCAGTATGGATTCTGCTGACATTATGGCTTCAGATAAAGGAAAGGTGGCTAAAAATATCCACTATGTCGGTGACGATCTATGGAACCTGGAAATTTGAAGTGCCGGGAAACAAAAGATAAAATTAAATAAAATTCACTCTACAATTTTTCATATGGCTAAAAAGTTTACATCCCTTTTCAAAAAGGGTAGTCCATCGGATGAAGCGGATTATATGGAACTTGATCTGGCCTCGGTAGAATCATCCGGTTCCGGGGGACCAGCGACAATGTATGTCAAAATAGCGACAATAAACGAGATAAGGGACACTCCACGGATAAAAGACGAGGTTTATAACGGTAATATCGTAATTGTGGATATCGGGCGCCTTAAAATGGATAAGATCACCTATGAAAGGGTAGTCAAGGACCTGAGAGATGTTGCAAGCGATGTAAACGGGGATATAATCGGTCTTGGTGACCAGAAATATATCATCATCACTCCTATGTCGGTCAAGGTCTCTCGTGATAAGATCGGCGGAGCCTGAAATTGAGAAGGGTAATTACAGCACCCTGCCCTGTCTGTTCAAAGGATATCCAATATATATATCAGACAGAGCGAATCCCTTATTTTTCAGAGGTTATGTTTGCTTATGCCTCATGTGACTGCGGATTTCAATCCGCCGATACAATGATAATGGGCGATAACAATCCGGTTCGCTATTCGCTTAATGTAGAAGATGAGGATGATCTGGGGATCAGGGTTGTAAGGAGCACTAAAGGAACAATCGAAATTCCCGAGTTCGGGATTCTGGTTGAGCCGGGTCCGATGTGCGAGGCATTTGTATCGAATGTGGAAGGTGTCCTTTCAAGAATTCAGGATGTTGTAGAAGGGGTAATCACCCGCACTGATGAACCCGAGAGAACCAATGCAATTGCATTGAAGGAAAGGCTTGAGCGGGCACGCGAAGGTAAGGAGTCGTTTGAACTGATAATTCAGGATATAAACGGAAACAGCGGAATTGTCAGTAAAAAAGCTGTAATATCTGAATATATTCCTTATCATGATTAAACTACTGAATCCTGATCTTTTTTTGTGAGTTTTCATTATGCTTGATAAATTTTTAAACAGGGGGAGCGAAGAGGAAAAACAGCGCCTTCTCGATACCATCGCAAAACTTGAAAAGGATAATGATAATCTCCGAAGCAGATTATCAAAGAGGGAAGCGAGGGCGGCTGAGGATCCGGCAAAGAGGCAGGAGCTGGAGGAGTCACTGAATAAAGCCTCAACAAAGATCCAGGTCCTTGAGCACGAACTGGAGGTCTGCCGGAGTCAGTCTTCTGCTGATATGGAGGAGGGCCTGTCTGAGACCTTTAAGCTTTCACAGAAAGAGGCTTTGGAGTTCACGGACAGGCTGTCTTCTTTCAACTCCGGAAAAGAGGATCTGCTCACGATATATGGCTCAGACGGGGATCAGTCAGCCCTCACGGAGGTCCCGTTTCCGGAATTTTACAAACTGATAAATAAAGACCGGACAGGCAATGGTTTTGCTCTTTTTTGTGACAGGGGTTCGCAGCTGCTGCCGGGTTTTGTCGTGATCCCCCCTTTCCCTGTAGAATCATCCTTTACCTCAAAAGGAAGATCATTTGATACAGCAGGTATCTCGGATTTAATCGGCTCTGAACGGGTTGCAGCCTTTGTTCTGGCACATGCAGGGGAGTCGTATATCGGAATTGCGGATACGGGGGAAGTCATACACGGGGAACTGGTAAGAACCGGTGTTAAGGAGAAGCATTCAAAAGGCGGATGGTCGCAGAAGAGATTTGAACGCCTGAGGGAGGAGGACATCCGTCATCATGTTGAAAAGGTCCGTGAGTCATTTGATTCGATGATGAATTTGCATGCCGGCATGGCCGACCATCTTGTCCTCATGGGGGACCGGCAGCTGGGAGAGGCGATAACCGTAAACTGCAGTCTTAAGAGAATTGTACGAAACACCTATATTAAACCCGACAGGCACTGTGGTGAGGCCCTGAAAAAAGAGATATGGTCTTCAGCCTGGTACAGGATCTGATTATCGGGATTTATACCTCTATTTAACATTTTTTAACTTTTTGGTTATATCGGCTAACTCGTGCCATTTTGTCCATTTATTATATTTTTATGTGAATATAGAATTGAAAAAAGTATGGAATTAAAAAAGCGTAATGTGGGCAGAAAGGCAGGTCTGGGTCTCTTTCACTTCAGGATCCTAAACGTTGCATTCTTTCTGCTTTTACTTGCTCTGGCATCTCCTGTCACGGCGACAGGCGATGATGACAAATCAATGGTGACGGTCGTCTCGTATGCGGCCGACCCTGGGGTTATGATAAAAGGGGATGAAGGCACAATTAAGGTCACAATAAAGAACAATGCTGAAAACCCTGTGAATATTAACCGGGTCAGGCTCTATTCAGAAGGAATCCGGGTTATTGACGATACAATCTATGATTCTGTCGGGGCAATTGGTCCTGGAAATACGAGGGATTTTACATTCAGTGTTATAGCGGATGCAAAGGATGGAATATATTATCCCTTGTTTTATGCCGATTTTTCGGGGTCAGGCAGCCTAAGGAATCCAATTCCAGTGAAGATCGACAACAGCGGGCTTTCGGTAAATGTTATTGACGAGCCTGACTACTATATCGCAGGATGCGAAAAGAGTCTCACTTTTCAGGTTGGAAATCCCAGGGAAAGTCAGGTAAGCGGGGTGACGGTAACCCCTGTCGGCAGCCTGTTTTCAGAAAACAGGGGATTTTTCATTGGAGAGATTGAATCCGATGGATCTGCAGATGCAGAGGTGAGTATAAAACCTGAATATGAGGGCATGATGGATTTCATCATAGGGTACAGGAACGGAGTAAACAGGCACGAGCAGATAATTACGCTTCCGGTGAGTTTTACCCCTGGTTCAAAGGCCGCAGATCCTGTTCTTGTCAACCTGAAGACCTCTTTTGATGGTTCGGTCTATACGTTAAAAGGCGATGTATCCAATGCGGGGATCGACGATGCAAAGAATGTTGTCATCACTGCAGGCGAACCTGCCGAGCCTGCAAGTCCATACAAGAGATATGTCGCAGGATCGCTGAAGGCCGATGACTTCTCCGGCTTTGAGATTAATTTCAGGTCCGTTAAGACAGATGTTCCGGTATTGATATCGTACAGGGATTCTGACGGAAACATATTCGAAAAGATCGAAATCATTGATCTCACTTCTGCAGAATCTCAGGAGGGCGATGATGGCAGTGGCTCAGCAATCATTTATCTGTTTATGATCGGGCTGGTTGTCTCTGGAGGGGCTGTATATTACTGGAAGTTCTTCAGGGAAAAAGACAGGTAATCCGGACGGTGAAAATAAATGTCCGGAAATAAGGTAATTCTCCTTGAAGATGTTTATAAGATCTATAATCAGAGATTTGGGGATGTCATAGCATTGAACGGGGTTTCATTGTCGGTAGATGAAGGTGAATTCATCGCCATAATGGGCCCCTCCGGGTCGGGTAAATCCACCCTCCTCAACCAGCTTGGAATACTCGATGTACCCACTTCAGGCGAACTGCTGATAGACGGGCACAACACGCGCCTGCTGGATGACACCCGGCTAACAAGGCTGAGGCGGGACAAGATCGGCTATATATTCCAGAAATTCAACCTTATCCCGACGCTTACCGCATATGAAAACGTAGAATATCCAAGCATCCTCCAGAAAAAACGAAGGGATGATTCCGGCCGTGCTTACGAACTTCTTGAGTCTGTGGGGATATCCCGCGAACGTGCCGGTCATACGCCAAATGAGCTTTCAGGCGGGCAGCAGCAGAGGGTGGCTATCGCAAGAGCGCTGATAAACGATCCGACAATTCTGCTCTGCGATGAACCCACGGGAAATCTCGACTCAAAGACCGGCCTGCAGATTATGGATATGCTGACTGAACTTAATGATTCTGGGAGAACCATTGTAATGGTGACTCATGACAGCAATATTGCGGATTATGCGGACAGAACGATTGTCCTTGCCGACGGGAGGATTGTATCCTGATGAGAGACATTTTCTTCCAGCTTTCCGTAAGAAACGTGCGTATCCACTTTCTCCGTTCTCTTCTTGCAGCGGTAGGGATTGTTATCGGCGTTATCGCGATTGCCTCGATGGGGATGATGGGGGCAAATCTCCAGCTTCTTTTAAAGGACGAACTTTCCAGCAATGCAGATACGATTATTGTTGAGCCCAGGGGCTCCGATGATTCATATGTCAGTGACATGACAGTCAACAGGATAAAGCTTGTTGCAGGGCAAAATATTGTTGTGCCGGTCTATTCGAGAATGGACAGAATTGGTTACGGGTCTGCAGTGGGTATGGCATATATACATGGCATAGATCCTGTGAAGACGAAGGAGTTTCTTCCGCTGGTAGACGGTGATTACCCGAAATCCGACAGCAACGTGCTCATAGGTGCAGGACTTGTAACCGAAGCCGATATAAGGGTTGGTTCGATGATAAAGATCGGCGACAGTGAGTCCGGAAACCAGAGAATGGTCCGGGTCTCCGGCATTATCGAGAAGAGAGGTTATTCTTTTGATCTCTTTACCGATTATTCTGTTGTGGCGACGGAAAGGTTTTATGAGAATTTCTATTCAAAAAACGGCAATTACGATCAGGTGAATATCATCGCCGCCAATACGGATGAAATACCGGAGATAGTAACAAATCTCGAGCGTCTCCTGAACAAGAACAAGCAGTCGCACGACCGGGATTACAGGATAACTGACTCAGGTTCACAGCTCAAGGACATCCAGGATAATATCGGGATGGTTTCGTCTTTTGTAATGGCTATGGGTGCGATAACACTTCTCGTTGCTGCCATATCGATATTCAACGTAATGATGATGTCTGTGACGGAAAGGATACGCGAGATTGGGATACTAAGGAGCATAGGGACGGAAAAGATCGAGATCAGGAAGATGTTTCTCTACGAGGCAACGTTAATCGGTCTTTCCGGTTCTGTCATCGGGGCAGTCCTCAGTGTAATCTTTGGGTATATCGTGGTTGCACTGGTGGTTCGGGAGACCGATTATTTCCTTTCATTCGACAGCCTGATGTATGTTCCTGCCGGAATCATAATAGGGCTTGCAACCTGTATATTGTCGGGAATATATCCTGCGTGGAGGGCTTCGAACCTTGATCCCGTGGAGGCACTGGCTTCGGAGTAGAGAGGAGTGACCTGTGGCTGACAGCGGAAAAAGAACAACTATTGAGATAGAGAACGATCCTATCTTTCTCGACGAACTCTCGGAGTTCCTTGAGATTCTGGGAAGCCCTGTGAGGCTTCGCATCCTAAAGAGCATCGAGCATCTCCCAAAAGATATCAGGGCTCTTTCAAGGGAGACCGGCTCAAGCTACGAGAATACGAAGAAGCATGTCGACAGGCTTCTTATTGCAGGTGTTATAAGGCGTGAGGCCGGGGTAAACAACCCTTCTTCACGCGGGAGTCATCTTGTGTGGAAATATTCGCTGTTTCCTGGGGGAATTGAGGGGATTGTCCGCGACCTGAATATATTTTCGAGCCTGAATATATCTATAGTGGATACTGCGCTTGCAGACAGGGTAAGGGAGGTCCGTGAGTTGTTGTCGGAAGAGTTCTCAGGCCCTGTATCATCCCTTGTATTAATCGGAGGGATTGGCGACGGGACCGTTTATCCTTTATCAGAGGAAAAAACCCGTATCGGGAGAAAAGACCCAGATTCTATGGAGGATTTCAGCTCCCATATAATGGTATCCTCTGCATACGGAGCTGTAACGAGAATAACCCGGCCACATGCCCTCCTTTCTTTTAAGGATGGGGAATACCTGATCGAGGATTGTGAAAGCAGCGGCGGTACATACATAAATGGCGTTGCCCTTGTGCAGAATAACAGGCGGGTACTGAAGGATGGCGACATCATTGATCTTGGAAAGGGAGCGAGGAGTGCAAAATTAATTGTGGTTCTGCAATAAATATTAAAGCAGGTTTAAATTTCATGTCCGGCGGGATCTTAAGGATTTTAGACAGGGTGAACTGTTCCCGGTGGATAATATCCATTTTTGTATTGATAATTCTTTTGTCTGCCTTCTTATGCCTCACAGTTAACGCGGGAGAGATCAGTCTTTTAATAGGCAACTATGATAATGAAAAAGGACTGAATATTTCATTTACATCATCCCCGGATGACAGTTTCACCACAGAAGATCCCCTTTTCGGTCCTGAAGGTTTATTTGAAAGTGAAGAGCTGGAATCGGAGGGTTTCGGGGCAAAATTATTTGTCATTTTTCTGATTCTTTTAGCATATGTTGCAGCCATAGGATTGTTTGTTTTTTTCTTTTTTGTTGAATCAGGTAATTCCTCAGGCTACACTCTTAAGTTATCCGGGAAATCCCGGCTGTTAATTTTTTCTTTTTACCTGATCATGGTGCTGGTCTGCTTTGGCCTTTTCGTGGGACTGACAATTATGGGCATTATTATTGGTATAACAAATACCAATTATTCCTCGTTTTTCCTTGAAATATTCGTGTATTTATTCATTTTTTTGTTGTATCTGTACCTTGCATATACAATTCTTAGGAAGAAGCCTGCAGTAGTCTCAGTCTTTGCCGCTCCGGTCTCCCTGCTTTTGATCAGGATTGAAATGAGTGTTTTTTATCCTTATTTCTCCGAATTTCAGACAACCGACGATTCGATCTTCTTTATTGTTGTAACTGTAATAACATTCATTGTCGCTGCCTTTCACCATTCAGGAAATAAAAAGAAGGTTGCTGAACCCCCGGCTTCCGTCGGGACAAGTTATTATCCCGATCCCTCCCGGACCGAGACCGGTACTGCCGGCGTTCAACTTTCAAATACAGGAATACTGGATAATTCCGGGTTTCCTGTTTCTCTGAAGGATAACTATGCCGATATCTCTCTTGTAGGTACCGGCGGGACTGCTAGGGTATTTAGAGCGAAGAGGATTGATAACGGAAATATCGTTGCACTAAAAATACCTTTGTTTTTCGATGATAAAACAGGGAAAGCATTTTTAAGGGAGATGAGAATATGGAAAAAACTCTCGCATGCAAACATCGTGGATGTCATTTCCGTTAATATCCTACCTGTTCCCTACGTGGAGATGGAGTACATCGTATCCGGGCTGGAAGAAATTGCAAAGCCTATGGATGTTGAAAGGGCGGTCAGGCTCATTTCAGGGGTTGCAGATGGTCTCTCATATGTTCACAGCCTCGGTTTTGCCCACAGGGATATAAAGCCCAAAAATATTCTTATTTTAAAGGGGGATATCCCCAAGATTACCGACTGGGGACTCGGCAAGATAATGGCAGACGGGACCGAGACGACCGTTTCGGGTTTCTCCCTGAACTATGCCGCCCCCGAGCAGATTTCATCGAGATTGTATGGGAAAAGCGGAGTTTCTACGGATATCTACCAGACGGGCGTTCTCCTGTACGAGATGCTCACCGGCCGGGTGCCTTTTTCTGACGGGCAGGTAGGAATCGGTGACCAGAGCATTGCAATACTAAATGAAAATCCGGGTTTGCCTTCAGTGGTTAATCCGGAATTAAAGCCATTTGATGCCATTATTGCAAGATGTATGCAGAAAAAGCCTGAAGACAGGTATTTCTCTATTGATGATATGATGGAGGATATAAGGGGTTCTGGTTTTTATAAATAATAGTTTGTTTTGGGAATTCACTCAAAGGTCTCGCCTTCTAGGCGAATGCCTTCCCGGCCGCTGATCTCCCCTATGACTTTTGTATCAGTCACAATTTCAATAATACGACCCGCCTCTTCTTCGGGTGCAATGAAGACATATCCCATTCCCATATTGAATGTACGGTACATTTCGTGCTTTTCCACATTTCCGATCTCCTCTATCCAGTCGAATACCGGCGGCGGAGTCAGTGGCTCTGAGATATCGAAACCAAATGAGCCGAGCCTCTTTAAATTGTTCAGGCCGCCGCCTGTGATGTGGCACATACCGTGAACCCTGCAGTTGCGGGTAACTTCAAGGACCTCACTGTATATCCTTGTGGGTGTCAGGAGCTCCTCGCCGAGGGTCTTTCCCCAGGGCATCTTTTCGTCGTAGTCAGCGTATGATTCGACAACCTTTCTCGCAAGGGTCAGGCCGTTTGAATGCACGCCGCTTGACGGGATACCGACGATGACATCCCCCTCTTTTATTGAGGCGCCTGTTACAATATCGTCCTTCTTTCCTATGCCAAGGCATGTTCCAGCAAGGTCGAGGCCGTTTACCAGCCCTTTCAGTGTTGCGGTTTCGCCACCGATTAGGTTGATGTTTGCAAGCCCTGCACCCTCATTCAGCCCTGCGCCTATCTGTTTCATCTTCTCAGGCTCGACTTTGTCTGTTGCGATGTAGTCGACAAATGCCACAGGTTCTATGTTCATCACGTAGAGGTCGTTTACGTTCATTGCGATACAGTCTATTCCAAGTGTGGACCAGTCCTCCAGCCTGTCGGCAACGAGCATCTTCGTTCCTACGCCGTCAACTGCCAGTGCAAGGACATAGTCTCCGAAATCAACGAGTCCGGCGAAATGACCCACATCACTGCACATCTGAAATCCGCCTGTCCTCCTGTAAGTCAGCTGTGAAACGAGTGTTTTTACGCCGAGTTCCTCGAGGCTGATGTCTACTCCTGCCTCACTGTATGTATGCCCGACTGTGGCTTTCTTATTCATACCTTTTCCTCCTTGGAGAGATTGAATTCATCGTGAAGTATGGATACAGCTCTTTTGCCGTCTTCTGAAGCAATTACGAAGGATACATTCACCTCTGATGATCCCTGTGATATCATCATAAGGTTTACACCGGCCTTGCCGAGTGCCGTAAATATTCTCCCTGAAATTCCGGGTGTCCCGGCCATTCCTGTTCCTACGACTGCAACCGCCACAACATTCCTGTCATATGTGACCTCGCGGACATATCCTCCCTGCTGGACGACTGAAAGAGCTGAAAGTGCTGAGTCCAGATGGTCGTCATCGACTATCAGTGATATATTCGCTTCGGATGATCCCTGCGAAATCATCATGATATTAACGTTTCTGTCAGCAAGTTCTGAGAATATTGCCTTTGCGACGCCAGGCCTTCCGATCATCATCGCACCTGTGATATTTATGAGCGAGACCTTCTCGATGTATGTAATCCCCTTAACCACACGGTCGTCTTTCTTCTCGTATGCAAGGACACAGCTCCCACCGGCAGAAGGATTAAATGTGTTCTTTACCCTGACCGGAATACCCTTCTGCATGGCGGGTTCAATTGACCGGGGGTGAAGGACCTCGGCACCGAAGTAGGACAGTTCCATGGCTTCAAGATAAGAGATGTCAGGGATTACCCTTGCATCCTGTATGATTCGCGGGTTTGCGGTCATCACCCCGTCTACATCGGTCCAGATCCAGATCTCGTCGGCATCGATGCCTGCACCGATAATTGCTGCAGAGTAGTCAGAACCGCTTCTTCCGAGTGTGGTGACAATACCTTCCTTTGTGCATCCTATATATCCCATAACGACCGGAACCATCTCCTGGAGAAGGGCTCCAACCCTGCTCTTGATCCTTGCATCGCTTTCGGGGAGAACATTTGCGCACCCGTGACGCTCATTTGTAATTATTCCGGCTTCGCAGCCGTTGAGTGCCACAGAATCGATCCCCGACTGCCTAAGTGCAGCACTTATGATGAGTGCCGAGAGCCTCTCTCCGAATGAAATGATATAATCCCTTGATCTTGGAGTGAGCTCTCTCAGGTTGTGGACGGCTGTGAGGATGTTTTTCAGGTTTTCAAGACGGACATCTATCTCGGCTGTAACCTCTTCGTATTCATCCGGTGCTACCGACTTAAGCACCTTTGTGTGTTTCGTCCGCAGTGACTGGATTGTTGTTTCAATAGGGGGCATGTCGGTGGATTTTTCAACCTCTTCCGCTATTGCATGAAGCTGGTCTGTTACGCCTGACATGGCCGATACAACTACTGCAAGTTCACATCCTGAATCGCGGTAATGCCCGATGATCGACACAACGCGCCCGATGCAGTTCTCATCGCCGACTGATGTGCCGCCAAATTTCATTAAAAGCCTCAATTTAGCTCACTCTTTTTTATGGTTTTATAGTGTATTGAGCTGAAAAGGTATTAAAATGAGGGTGGTATCTTGAGATATTTTTGATCTCTCCAGATAAAGTCTATCGGATTTTTAGTTTTCATACAAAT
>JAFGKW010000053.1 GCA_016928355.1 Methanomicrobiaceae archaeon | reverse complement strand
GTCTCCTTCTTCCTGTCGATATGCTGCCTCTCGGATAGATGCCTGACGGCGGCAATCTGGTCCCGGACCACAAGCGCCTTCTCGAACTCACGGGCGGCAGAAAGTTCTGTCATCTCCTCTTCCAGTGACGCGATCAGTCCGGAATTGTTACCTCTCAGGACAGAGCCCGCTTTCCTGACCAGTTCTGCATATTCATCCTCACAGATCTGCCCGGTGCAGGGTGCACTGCATGTTCCCATATGATACCTGAGACACGGCCTCTTTCTAAGTTTTTTGCATGATCTCAGGCGGAAGGTCTTCCTGACAACCTGGAGGACATAATCCCTCTCCTTTGCAGAGACGAACGGCCCGAAATATTCTCCTGAATCACCTTTTTTACGTGCGATTCCTATCCGGGGATATTTCCCGCCGGATAAATGGATATAGGCATAATTTTTCGAGTCCCGGAGGTCGATGTTGTATTTCGGATGGTATCTCTTGATAAGGCTGTTCTCGAGTATCAGCGCCTCGGTCTCACTGCCTGTTACAATATAATCGAAGTCCTCGGCCACACCAAGCATCGCATTTGTCTTTGGGTCGTGGCTGCCTGTAAAATAGCTTGATACTCTCTTCCTGAGGTTCTTTGCCTTGCCGATATAGATTGGATTTCCTTCAGAATCCCTGTATATATAGCATCCGGGCTCCTCGGGAAGAGAGTCGGTGTTCATTTCATTTTCCTTTAACCAGCAGCGGAGCAAGGAAACGGCCGGTATAACTGAGATCTGATCCCGCAACCTCCTCGGGAGTGCCGGTAACGATTATCTCACCTCCGCCATCCCCTCCCTCGGGGCCCAGGTCGATAATATGATCTGCCGATTTTATCACATCAAGGTTATGCTCGATTACAACGACAGTATTCCCCTTGTCAACGAGGCTGTTTAAAACGTCTATCAGCTTTCTCACATCATGAAAATGGAGACCGGTCGTCGGCTCGTCAAGGAGATAAATAGTGTTTCCTGTCGCCCTCTTTGAAAGCTCCCTTGTGAGTTTGATCCTCTGGGCCTCGCCGCCGGAAAGAGTTGTTGAACTCTGCCCCAGTTTGATGTACCCGAGCCCAACCCTGCAGAGCGTCTCAAGCTTGTCGCGAATTGAGGGGATGTTTTCAAAGATACCAAATGCCTCCTCGACCGTCATATCCAGAACCTCGGCGATCGACTTCCCCTTATACTTCACCTCGAGGGTCTCGGCGTTGTATCTTGAGCCTTTGCACTCCTCGCACTCGACATATACGTCCGGAAGGAAGTTCATCTCGATCTTTATAAGCCCTTCACCGCCGCATGCCTCGCATCGTCCTCCTTTAACGTTGAACGAGAACCTGCCCGGTTTGTAGCCTCTTATCTTCGCCTCTTTCGTCTCCGCGAATACCTTTCTTATCTCATCGAAGACCTTCGTATAAGTCGCGGGATTGGAACGCGGGGTCCTTCCGATCGGGCTCTGGTCTATGACGATTATCTTGTCGATCTTCTCGTCGAAGATCATCTCCCTGTACGAACCCGGGGCTTCTTTTGAGCTGTGGAGCTCCTTCATCAGCGCACGGTAAAGAGTGTCGTAGATGAGAGTCGATTTTCCGCTCCCGGAGACCCCGGTTACAACGGTCAGGAGCCCGAGAGGTATTTCTGCATCGACAGACTTCAGGTTGTTCTGCGTGCACCCGGTGATCTGAATGGATTTTTCCGGTTTCCGTCTCTCTTCGGGGACGCTGATCTCCTCAACCCCCGAAAGATACAGTCCTGTGAGCGACTTCGGGTTTTGGGATATCTCCCCGGGGGTTCCTTCTGCGACCACGAAGCCCCCGTGGATTCCCGCACCCGGGCCCATATCGAGAACATAGTCTGCCTGGCGGATCGTATCCTCGTCATGCTCGACGACGACGAGAGTGTTGCCGAGATCCCGGAGCTTCTGGAGAGTCTCGATCAGCTTATGGTTGTCCCTCTGGTGTAATCCTATGGAAGGCTCGTCCAGCACGTATAATACACCGGTAAGGTTCGACCCGATCTGGGTTGCAAGCCTGATCCTCTGGGCCTCGCCACCGGAAAGGGTTCCGGCATTCCTCGAAAGGGTGAGGTAGCCGAGGCCGACCTGCTCAAGGAAGACAAGCCTTGATCTTATCTCCTTTAAGACCTGTTTTGCGATCTCGCTCTCCTTCGGTGTGAGTTCCAGTTCATTGAAGAACCCGAGGCACCTGTTGACCGGCATATCGGTAATGTCGATTATCGATTTTTCCCCTATACGGACTGCAAGCACCTTATCCTTCAGCCTCTTCCCTTTGCACGACGGACATTCGGATACCCGCATGAACTTCTCGAGCTCTTTCTTCCTGTATTCGGATTTCGTCTGGCCGTAGAGGCGCTCGGCCTGCGGGAGAAGACCCTCCCATTTGCCATTGTGCGACCAGTAGGCGTCTCCACCCTTCATCCGCATGTCGAACCTGATCTTGTCGTTCGAGCCGTGCATGAGTGCGTTGTATTGTGTTTCTGTCAGTTTCGAGACAGGGGTGAAGATGTCAAATCCAAAATGCTTCGCAACGGCTGCAAGATACTGCACCCTGTAACCGTCGAGGAAGTTCCTGTACATCGCGACCGCACCGTCGGATAGCGATTTGCTTCTGTCGGGGATTATCAGGTCCGGGTCAAAGTCCATCTTTATGCCAAGACCGTTGCACTCCCCACATGCACCGAACGGGCTGTTGAACGAGAACATCCTCGGCTGGAGCTCCTCGAACCCGATCCCGCATATTGGGCAGGCCATCTTCGACGAGAAGATCTTCTCCAATTCGTCGCCCTGGATGATTACAAGCCCACCTGATCTTTCGATGGCAGTCTCGAGCGCCTCGACGAGCCTGCTCCGGTCTTCGCCCGGGTCGATGCGGTCGATTACGATCTCGATATCGTGTTTTACGTACCTTTCAAGACTGATCTCTTCGTCGGTCCGGATGATTTCCCCGTCGAGCCTCACTCTCGAAAATCCTTCGGCGTTCAGGTCCTTTAACAGCTGCTGGTACGTTCCCTTCTTCTGCCTGACGACCGGGGAGAGGATGTTCACCATCCCTGAAAACTCAGCCGTGACTGCATCGGCGATCCTCTCCGCCGACTGTGATTCGATCTTTATATTGTGAACCGGGCAATAGGGGGTCCCTATTCTTGCATAAAGAAGACGGAGATAGTCGTAGATCTCGGTTACAGTCCCGACAGTACTTCTCGGGTTCTTCGAGGTCGTCTTCTGCTCTATGGATATTGCCGGGGAAAGGCCGTCGATCGAATCGACGTCCGGTTTGTTCATCAGCCCGAGGAACTGGCGGGCATAGGCCGAGAGGGACTCGACATATCTCCTCTGGCCCTCTGCATATATCGTATCGAATGCAAGCGTGGACTTCCCGCTCCCGGAAACCCCGGTAATTACGATGAATT
Source organism: Methanomicrobiaceae archaeon (assembly GCA_016928355.1). GTDB lineage: Archaea > Halobacteriota > Methanomicrobia > Methanomicrobiales > Methanomicrobiaceae > Methanolacinia. Next base: position 3,577 of record JAFGKW010000053.1, on the reverse strand, counting down.
TGTCGCGGGGAAGTGAAACGGTGATATCTTTGAGGTTGTGCTCCCTCGCCCCGCGGATGATTATTTTATCCATTTCTCCTAATGAAGAGGTTATGAATATTCATATAAATGAGCATGACGGCAGGCGGGGTGAAAGTGAGAAGAGAATTATTATTCAAAAAAATTAAAGGTCATAAGTATAGTACTCCTGCGGAATGCTGTACTTTTCTTCAACCGGTTCATTGTAGCGTTTTTCATACCAGCCACGGATGAGATTCCAATGGCTTTTTAAGTCAAATAAACCATAATCTTTTTTGCAATATTCAGGAACAAGTCTCTCTATATCTGAAATAATCTCCCTTGTTGCAGCAAGAGAACCCTCGATATAATCTTTAAAGGGCATGTTGATTGAACGCCTTTCTTTTGCACCTATACTCTTGTAATTAAGAGTAAGGATATCCGACTGTTCATCGAGACTTAATGAAAAATTGAAGTTACTATTCCCATCAACAAGATTTTCCTGCTTTCCATGATCATATGAGAATATAATTTTAGGACTATCATCAAATAGCGAGATGACACATAATAGGTCAAAAAAAAATTCGGTTATATACATGACATCTCCACGAGGACATTTTTCCAGTCCTGAGATTTCAACGTCATCGACATAAACATAGATTGGTATCCAAAAGTCAATAATTGAGATATCAGAAGGATGATAATTTTTGATTCCATCCTCTACATCAGCTTTATCCCAGACAATCCTAAACATTTTTTCCTCCAGAATCAGTGTGAATCGATCCGAATTATTCTATGCTCATTAAATCTACACGACCAGATGCATGGATATAATCGCCCACATTTAAGCTAAGGTGACCATATTTTTCATAGTGCAAGTACAGATCTATATCAAAAGCAATCTTTCCAACACCAAAATCAACAATAACATCCATTCCTTTCTTTGGGTCATCGAATGGAATAATCTCCTCTACCTGTCCTTTGATATCTAAACCAGAACTATTTTTATCACCTGTAACTTTTTTTTCAGGTTTTTCAATTTTCTCAACTTTATATAACAGCATGCCCAATGTAATCTTCTTTATCTTGCCAATCATTTCATCCTTACAATGCATAGCCGGATCAAATATTACTCCTAGCTCTCCATTGGAAAATTCAATAGTATCGTACAGTCCATATGTTAGCCCCATATAAACTGCATCAGGTTCTTTCTTTATAATCTTTACAGGAAACTTTATCCTGCCCCATTCTATTTTTCCCATGTTGTCACTTCATATCTTTTAATGGATGAGCAGTAACAATGAATCCATTGCTACCGATGATCAGTTCAAGAATTTTACCATCTGTTTCAGGTACAACATAATGATAGACTCCATTATCATTCACTTTCTGCCCGTATTTTGCACCGTCCATTATCAGTTCCTTGATCATTTCTTCATTTAGATATAACGAACCAAACCTATTAGCGAATTGATTTTCTACTTTTCCAGATTCTTCTGTTATTATGTGGTTATGCCTTATATGAATCCATCCGGAACCACCTATATCTCTCACCCATGGATCCGTCTTCCCACTCACAAGCCTTCCTTCCTCCAGCCATGCAGCCATGCCGTCAGCCCTTCTCACTGCATTTATCGTTTTGCTAAGATCTCCGTTGGACTTAACAATATCTTCAAGAATATCATCCGAAATACCTTTCCCTTTCAGGATATCGTAAACATTGTCACTGATTCCAAGAGCAAAACTTCCTCCAAAAGTCTTGTAGATAATAATAACCATTTCGGGATGCTTCGAAACGAACGTTATGGCAATCGTCGAGCTCTTGATGGCGTCACCCGCACCGGGGATGAGACCCGCAAGATTGAGACCCGTTCCGACGAGATCGCCTCTCGAAAGAGTCGCAGCGATATCACGGAGATCGCCGAGCACGAAGAAACCGGACGCGAGCCATCCGGAGAAGTAGTAGATATTGTCGTGATCGTCGGCGAGCCATTCGCCGCAGATGAAACCGAGCGTGAACTCGCCGCCCATCTCCAGTGCGGTATATCTCTTTTCATAGACCAACGGATCGTAATCGGGATCGTAATACTCTTCGTAATCGGAGTGACCGTCACCGTCAGTGTCGGCACAGAACTGAACGCTCTCGATCTCAAGCAAGTTGAATGGGATAAATAGTTACTTTTCGAGTCGCTAACTCGGCAAAAGGGTTACACGGGGAATTAGGAAACTTATTCTTTTGCTCGTTTCCTTCTTTCCAGTTCCTCAAATAATTTAACAGGGTGATAAAACCAGAAACGGTCGGGATAATACGGGCGTTCAAAATAGTCCATAATATCCTTTTCGATAATGAAATCCTTACCCTCCCAGTAAAGATCTTTTAACTTTTCATCTGAGATGAAGATCCTATGGTTGATCTCTCGAAGATCAAAACTCTGCCCCTCTAATTCGATTAATGCCAATTCAATCAGTTCTCTGCTTGCAAGATCGTTTGAGGTCTCTATGGGATCGTCTTCAAAGTCTATATAGCCATCTAAAACAAGGCTGTAAAAACAATTTACCCTCTCTTTTAACTCCTCATATAGCAGATCGTAATAGATATTACCAAATTTATGTATGAAGGACTCGATCAAAGTAGTTATTTGATTATATTCACTATTTAGTTCAGGATGCAATCCTCCATCCGTTTCAAGCATTTTAATGTATCTTGCTATTCTGCACTTACAATAAAGCGGCAACGAGAGTTCACCCGCACTCATACTTCCGCTTTCGAAATCGCTAAAAATTTTGGTAATTTTCTCTCTACAGTATTTCATCATCTTTAGAGTGTTTTCTCTCAACCTTTCGTTGCTCATACTTTCACACCTTATGTTTCAGTTCAGTCTCACACTGGCAGCGATAAAACCGGCATCAATGAAATTCTGTGATGAGCTTTCTATGAAGTACGTTTGAACCCTACCGTTTGGAGTTCCAATCGCGACTTCTAGCGTGTTCCGGTCATACACAACGATATTGTCCATCGACCGTTGATAATACAGTTCCACAGTATGGTCTCGTCTGTTTATCAGGTCTACGGCCTTTTGCCTATACAGATCTCTGCCGATATCATATCCCCACTCGTTCTGCTTCAGAACATGTTTAGTATAGTGTTTTTCAAAATTCTCTATATCGGTTAATTTTCTGCTCGGTGCCCAGTTGCCATTGTACGTGTTCTCAAGCAATCGTCTTACACTGAATAAATTGACGTTCTCAGCTTAGAGACGGACAAATGTCGAGTCCGTCGCTCCGTGCGCACGGAACACGTCGAGAACGTCGTCGCCGTAACTCGCCTTCAGGATCTTCAGCGCTTCTTCAGTCTCATCCGAATACCGGGTCACTCCGGCTAGCAGGAAGACCGCGGGTTTGACCAACTCCGGGTGCTTCATCACGAACTTCCCGACGATTGCCGTGATTTTCACCGTATCGCCGCCGCCAGGGATTAACGCGGCGAGGTTGAGGCCGGTTCCGATCAGGTCCCCGCGTGAGATCGTGGCCGCGATATCACGGAGATCGCCGATGACGATGAACCCGCTCGCGATCCAGC
>JAFGKW010000052.1 GCA_016928355.1 Methanomicrobiaceae archaeon | reverse complement strand
TTTCGGCCCTTTGGCCAGATCTTTCATTATCTTTTCACTGGATTTTTTCAGAAGGAGAGGGGTGGAAGGATCTCTCCTTCAACCTGTGTCCCTCTGATAAAAATAAACCTGATTATTATATACCTGCTCTGGCCAAATCGTCGAAAAGGATTTGTCCCAGTTGAGGAAAATATTTTATTGATGTGCCCGGTCATTTTATTGAATCTATGCAAAACAATGTTTTTGGGATTTTTCATGTAAAAGCTGCATATGTTCGCCGATTTTTTCTTCTGCGCTGGCAAAACTCCTCCGTTACGTGATATCCCTGATGTTAATAATCATCTATATCAGGCGTTACAACTCCGGTCGTATTCAGGACTTCCACATCGCCAGAAGGAGGGGCGATGACAGGATTCCTGACGTAGTTCTTTACAATCGAGACCACGCCATTGGATTTCGAAAAAGAATTTGAGATCTCCTGAAAGGTTTTCGGGGGAATTCAATTTATAATCTTTTCATCTCCGAAATCCATAGACTTCGATTATCATGACAAAATTTACAATAATTAATTCATTTAATTTATTATCGTTAACACAGATCCATTATATTATGGACAGATCCTTAATCAGCCGGGGTTCGATCATTACATGCGGGAGTATAATCATCACCGCAATTCTGGTTCTAACGGAAACTATCGGGATAAATTTCAGTATTGAAAACTATCTTATGATTCTGCTCTCAGTTGCAGCCTTTTTCGGAATTGCAATGATGATATATGGAAATTTCAAATTATCTGAAGGGGATTTATTATAAACAGGAGGTAATCGAAATGACAACAATTCAATCCAGGACAAAGGTATTTTTCTACCTGCTATCGTTTATCGCATTATTAACTGCAGTCTTCTTTCTAATCCAGAATATCCTTAAGGAGCTGAGTATGGGCCTCGTACTTCTGGTTCTGTTAATCAATATTTTTTTAATGTATAAAGAACTCAAAGAAGAAGAAACAGGAAAAACCGAAGAAATTGAAGATAATTTAGAGAACGAATAGAGTTATAGAGACTGTATATATTCATACAGTCCCTTACGGTCATACTGCTGCTCAAGGATCTTATTGTGAACACCGACACACTCATTATATCTGTTTACAAGCGACTGAAGATCCTCTGATTTATCCTTATAGATATTCACTTTTGAATTATAGACCGGAACATAACTATTGTAACCTGAAATATCCCCCTGATTTCTCATCTGTTCAAGCCTGTCGTTCATAGCATGGATCTCATCCTCAAGAGCGTCCAGTTCAGCCTCACCCTTTTCGATCTGTGATGCCAGTTTCCCGCATGACGCGGATGATGCTTCAAAGGCGTCATAAATCTCCTGCACCTGGCTGCAGGCCGAATAAGAATCCCCTTCCTCACCACCGAGACTAATTACAAGTGGTGCCGAATCAAGCAGGATGTCATCCCCGATCTCGATCCTCTCCCAGCCGATGAGATTGATATCGGTCGTCTCGATTATTGCATATCCGGTATATTTATACTGGCATCCTGGGGATTTGATACCGACATTCATGTGCTCATCGGAACCAAATTCAAAAAGCACGACATCATAGCCCTCTTTTAAAAGCAGCCCGGCAAGGAGGATGCTCTTGTCGTCGCAGTCGCCCGAATCGTCATAGACTATTTCAACCGGGTACTTGGGATCGGTCAGTACATTGTCTGTTTTATATGGGATCGACTGAACATAAACAGATATCAGTTCGGCATATTCATCATCATCAAGCGACATTCCGTCCCTGACCTGTCTCAATGATATCAGTATCGCATCATATACCTCGTCCATATATTCGTTCTCGACAAAGGACCTGTAATAGGCAGCCGACCATTCGTCATCCGGAATCTCATCGTAAAGATAGACATATTTGTCGGTATTTTTTGCATCCTCGTAGAGAACCCTGTCGATATAATATTTTATCGAGACTTCACGGTCCTGAAAACTGAAGGAGTCTTCAACTACTAAATAATCGGGTTGCAGGTTTCTGTGATCTATCGACGGATAATCCGCACCGTTTAAATGAAGTATACTGTCTGTGCACCCAGATGTGAGAATCATGAAAAGAACCAGGGCTGAAATGATGGTCAATGTTTTAACACCGGACAATGGATCACCTGTTTTATATTTCAGATCCTAATCAATATAAATGAATATTCTCCTGGGTGTCGGAAATTCCCTGCTGTCGGACGACGGTGCAGGGGAATATATTGCAGGTTCCTTTGAAAAGGAAGGCTGGATCTCATACCAGTGCGGAACAGCTCCGGAAAATTTCACCTCAATAGTCCGAAAGGAAAACCCGGAGATGGTATTGATCATAGATGCCGCAAGAATGGGGTTTTCTCCCGGGGAATTCAGGCAGATCCCCGAAGAAAAAATATCCGGTGTTTCCTTCGGGACACACCAGCTCCCCCTCTCACAGCTGACCGCCTATCTCCGGCCTTATGCAAAAAAAATAATTATTATCGGAATCGAACCGAAAACAACGGATTTCGGGGAAAGCCTGTCTCCTGAGATTGAAGATGCCTGCAGAAGGCTCCTGGAGATGATCGAAGACGACCCTGAAACAGTCCCTCTATTGTAGTATCAGTAGGATTTCCATCCAGTCTTCCATATATTCTCAATTCATCACAATATTTTATTTAGAAAAAGTATATCTTAAAAAATCATTTTTTATTAATATGAATTGTTGGTTCCCGTGTAACCTGTAGGGATTTAAAACCTGAATTCAAATATAATTATTTAGTTAAACAATTTCATCGCATAATTATTAAAGAGCATCCACATGATTGAAATATTCAAATCAGATCCGGAAAATTCCGGCCTGATAAAAAAAGACAGGCCTGAAAAGAACTGCTGGATTAACCTTACTAATCCTTCAGGAGAGGAGATCGGTTCTGTTTCATCCGGACTGAATATTCCGGCGGACTTTCTCGCCGCAGCCCTCGACGAGGAAGAAAGACCTCGTCTTGAATATGAAGACGGTATATCACTCATCCTGATCGATATTCCCCGTGAGACCGAAAGCGACATGCCATATCTCTACGATACACTTCCGCTTGGAATAATCATCAGAGAGGATTATATCGTCACTATATGCCTCTCCGAAAATCCCATAATCAGGCAGTTTACAGAAGGAAAGATTAAATCATTTATTACAAATAAAAAAACCCGTTTTCTCTTTCTTATACTCTACCATACTGCAAAACAGTACCTGAAATTCCTCAGGATAATTGATAAAAAGAGTACTGAATCCGAAGATACCCTGAAAAAATCCATAAGAAACGAAGCACTGCTTACACTATTAAGCCTCCAGAAAAGCCTCGTCTTCTTCTCCACATCCCTAAAATCAAACGAAATCGTGCTTGAGAAGATTATGAAATCCAGTCCTGTTCAATTCTACGATGAAGATATCGAACTTCTGGATAATGTCATTATCGAGAATAAACAGGCAATCGAGATGGCGAATATCTATACGACAATCCTGACAGGTACAATGGACGCATTTGCATCAATTATTAATAACAACATGAATGTAATCATTAAAATCCTGGCATCCATTACGATAATTTTATCAATACCCACGATAATTACCAGTTTTTTCGGTATGAATGTCGATCTGCCGGTCCAGCAGAACCCATTTGCCTACATCTATATAATATTGATAACAGGCATAACCTGTTTCACCCTGGGTTATATCCTGAAAAAAAAGGATTTTTTATAAAGAATTTTTTTATTCAACAATCAGGTTTTCCGAGTACCTGTCTTCATCGGCAAGCATAAAATCGCTGCTCATATGAAGGCACTGAACCGGACATGCATCATTACACTGCGAACAGAATATACACTGTGTAACATAGATCCTGACCGTCTTTGTCTCTTTGATGAATTCTATCGCATTTGCAGGACACACACGCATACAGATCTTACACCCGATGCATGCGTCCCTGTCATACGTGATCTTTCCCCTGTAATTCTCCGGTGTAATAACCGGCGGGTTGATCTCAGCTTTACCTTCAGATACTTTCCCGAGGAATCCTGTTATCGATTTCGGGAGATATTTTGCAGGGAAGAGGTTGGTCGCAGGCTTCTTCGTAATCTGCCTGAGAACCTCGGCCATAGTCGGAAGAAGACTCATAATACAACACCTCCCTTCATGAACACGTCAAGTATTATCATCATCAGACCCACAAGAGCCGCAATTGCGATATATCCCCAGTAGAGGGAAACAAGGTGGTTAATCCTGAACCTCGCCATCGAGACCCTGATGAGACTGACAGAGAAGAACATCACGACTATAACCTTCAGGAGGAAGAACACGACATCGGCGATAAGAGCGGTCCATCCGGTAATCCCAATAAACCATGAGATATTCCATGGCAGGAATATCGCAACCCCGAGGGCCGTCATTGCAAAGGTCTTGACTCCGCCTGCAAGGTAGAAGAGCGCAAGATTCCTTCCTGAATACTCGGCGACAAGTCCTCCGCAGAGTTCAGTCTCAGCTTCGGGTGTATCACACGGCACACGCGAGAGTTCGGCAGGAGTGACCCATGCAAGAACCAGGAGAAGTATCAGGCAGCCGATAATCCCAAGCGGTCCGACGATATCCCAGACAACCACACCTGAGCCGACTCCGGCCATGGTTGCAAGTGAGAACGGGTCCGAGAAACCTGCCATCGAAAACCTCCATGCAACTGCAACGATTGCAACCGCAAGCGGGAATTCGTATGCAATCATCGTGACCATCTCTCTCTGTGCACCAACCGTTGCATACGGTGAACCGGATGCGAAACCGCCGGCGACCATTGCAAGAGCCGGAACGGTCAGGATATACATCACTAAAATCGCGTCTCCAAGTCCGCCGAACAGCGGGTAGAATCCTGCAATCGGAATGTAAAGAAGCAATGTGACCGCCGATGCAAGGGCAATCAGCGGAGCGGCATTGAATACGGAAACTACTGCATTTTCAGGAACTATGCTGTCCTTGCACATCAGTTTTGCAACATCGATAAAGGGCTGCCTTAACGGAGGGCCGACCCTGGCCTGCATATGGGCTGCAAATTTCCGGTCGATTCCAAGGAGGACAAGTCCTACGATGATCCCGATTATTGTAACGGCAATGGTTCCTCCCACTACCGCCAGAATTACATCAATCATTCATAAGCCTCCTTGTCTTCTCAACCGACAATCTGTGCAGGTATTCCTTTGAATAGATATCGGGCTTTCCGTCCCTGACAACCGCTACCCTGTCGGTGCATGACATGCACGGATCAATAGATGCCACAATAATCGGGATATCGGCTATCTGTTCACCCTTAAGCATCTCAAGCCATGAAAGCTGGTTCGAATATGTCGAGGCCTTGACCTTCCACATGTAGGGCGAATCGGATTTATTCATCCTCACGTAGTGAAGACACTCCCCGCGTGGGGCTTCGACCCTTCCGACCGCCTCGCCTTCGGCCTTCTTGCAGGCTGCAAGAAGCTTTGGCATCTTGGTCTCCCAAAGAGTCTCTCCTTCGGGCATCTGCTTCATGCACTGGCGGATAAGATCAACAGACTGGGCCACTTCAAGCAGTCTTACGACAATCCTGTCGTACACATCCCCTCTGGTCTCACCTGTATACAGATCGGGCATTACATAGTCAAAATTCAGTTCTCCATATGCAGCATACGGCGAATCAAGCCTTACATCTGCACGGACACCGGATGCACGGGTGGTCGGACCGACAGTGCAGAGTTTCAGGGCAGCGTCATATGTCAGGAGACCACAGTCCCTGCAACGCATATTGATGGTTTTGTCATGGAGGAAAAGCTTCAGGAGTTTATCGATGAGACTTTCATAATACCGGAGGCCTTCCTTGATTCTTGCAAACTTCTCCTCTTCGATATCCCTTCTGACTCCGCCCACCTGGACGATTGCATAATTCACCCTGTTGCCGGTGAGAAGTTCGATTAAGTCCATCGACTCCTCGCGGACACGCCATGCGAGATTGAAGAGGGTATCAAACCCGAGCTCATGGGCTGCAACTCCGGCCCAGAGAAGATGGGACTGTATCCTTTCGAATTCAGCGAGAATCGTCCTGATGTAGTGAGCCCTGTCAGGTACATCGATTCCGACGATCTGCTCGATTGCCCTTGCAAATGCAAATGTATGCGAAACACCGCAGATACCGCATATCCTGTCGGTAAGATGCACGATCTGGACGGGATTTCTTCTCATACCCATCCATTCAATACCCCTGTGGGCCTTGCCCGGTGCAAAGTCGACCTCCTCGACAACTTCACCGTTGATCCTGAATGTAAAGAGGATCGGCTCCTTTAGTGCCGGATGTGTAGGCCCGATGGGTATCGTATACGGGGCTTTCTTCGACTTGTTCTCACTTGTCATCGCTCTTCACCTCCTCTGCAGCCTCATTATTGGCAGGCTCCTCTTCCCCTGCGGGTTTGACTTCTTCTGCAGGAGCTTTTTTGCCGTCATCTTTAACAGGCTCCTCTTCACTCTTTTTCTTCTTCTCGGGTTTGGGTTTTACATGCGGATTCGGCCTGTCCTCCGGCCTTCCGACAGCCCAGAGATCCTTTACCATATCTTCGGGAATGCCTGCATCGTCCTTTCTCCACGGGTAGACGCCTTCGGGGAAATCGTCAGGAAGGAATAGTCCCCTCTCATCTGGAATGCCTTCAACTATGACACCAATCATCTCCTGTTTCTCCCTCTCCGAATATACGGCGCCGGGAATCAGGTCTGATATGGTGGGGACGACCGGGTTTTCCTTCGGTACTGACACCATCAGATTGACGGTTATCTCCGAACCCTTCGAACCGAAGAAAATTGTCATATGATACAGGACGTCGATCTCTTCGATCATATCAACGGCCGAGATTACACCAAGGTGAGGATAATCGATCGAGATCAGTTCTTCAATCGCGTCATGAAGTATTCCGGTCTCAATCTTTAGCCAGACCGAATTGATCGGTGTCTTCTTTACCCCTTCATGCCAATGTTTTACCTCTGAACTGATAATGCGGTCACCGAATTTTGAAGCGAACCTCCCGGCGACCTCTTCGGCAATCATCAGTTTTTTGGCTGTTTCACTCATCTTTGGCCTCCTGTATTCTCTCAAGTTTGGCAATCGCCTTCACTACACCGTCGATAATCGCTTCAGGTCTCGGGGCGCACCCGGGAACATAGACATCCACCGGGATTACATCCCCTACAGGACCGTCGAGATTATACGAGTCAAAAAAGACCCCTCCCGACTGCCCGCATGATCCTATACACATTACAACCTTCGGGTCAGCCATCTGTTCGTATACACGCTGCAGCCTGTCCTTCATTGCGTGGACGACCGGCCCTGTTACAAGCAGAACGTCCGCATGTCTCGGCGAGCCGACGAGTTTTATTCCGAATCTCTCGGGATCGTATCTCGGCATGAGAGTGGCCACGATCTCGATATCGCAGCCGTTGCATGAGCCGGAGTTGAAATGGAACACCCAGAGAGAGCGGTTTAAGGATTTTGAAAGTCTCATATCAGGCCACCTCCAAGTACCAGGATCATGACAATTGCCATAACACCCAGGAACCACAGGATATAATCCGTGAGAATTCCCGAATGCAGGGGAACCAGCCGCTCATAATAGTCCTCAAGGGCATTTGTGAATCCCCAGTACATATTTCCTCCACGGACATGCACCTCACCCTTTTCAGGCTCGGCATTTCCGGAGATGAACGGCTTTGTCTGCTCGGTGCCTTTCCTGTAATCCGACTCTCCCCTGAGCCATATAAACCAGGCGAGAATTATCGCAATTATAAATGCCGCAAGCCATATCAGCGGATTCCATGATCCAAATCCTGTATTGAGGGTCTCAATTACCGCCATTTCACGCACCTCCTCCAAGGACCGCGGCAATATAACTGCCCTGGTCAACAAGTGCGGTTGCCGCAGGAGTAATCAGGAAATCAACGACCTGCTGCGGGAAAACCCCGAAGAGGATGACAAGCAGTGCAAGGATTCCCATTCCAGCGAGCATGTAACGTGGGACTTCACGAACACCTTCATATTCAGGCAGTTTCGGCCCCATAAACATCGAGTGGAAGACCTTCACAAATGATGCAAGCGTCAGTATCGATACGACCATTGCAATAATCGAAAGAATCGGGCTGAACATGAAGACCGACTCGTAGATCATCAGTTTTGATGCAAAACCGTTGAAAGGCGGTATTCCGGCAATCGCAAGGGCTCCTATTATGAAGAAGACCATCGTCCATTTCATCTCGTGGCCAAGACCACCGAGTTTGTTGAGGTTTCTCGTTCCCGCCTGGTAGAATATTGCACCGGCGGTAAGGAATAAAAGACCCTTGTACATCGCATGGTTGATGATGTGGAAGAGTCCGCCCTCCATTGCAGTCATTCCGAATGCATCCATCATCGCCGCGTTTCCGAGCACTGCAAGACCTACACCCACTCCGAGAAGCATATAGCCGGTCTGGGATACTGCATGGTAGGCCATCAGGCGCTTGACATCCTTCTGCGGAATTGCCATTGTAACACCGATGAACATCGACAGGACACCGAGAATTATAATAATCCAGCCGATTGTCGCGTAATCGAGAGTCACGTTGTATAATGTAAAGACGACCCTGAAGACACCGTAAAGACTTGCCTGGCTCGCAACTACAAGGAAGGCTGTTACCGATGACGGGGCCATCGAATATGCGTCAGGGGTCCAGAAATGCATCGGTACCGCTCCTGATTTCATTGCAAGTGCAACGAGAAGAAGAACCAGTGCAATCTTGTCGAGAACGCCGAACTGCATGCTGTCGGCGATAACCGCCATATTGAGTGCATCATACTGGCCGTAGAAGAGTCCCACGGCAAAGAGCACCAGCAGACCGCCAAGTGTCGAAAGGACCGCATACTTAAGACCGGCCTCGACCGCGTAACCCTTGTCGACTCTTGATGCGACGAGTGCTGCACCTGCAAGCGAATTGATCTCAAGGAAGACGAAGAAGTTGAACATGTCGCCCGTGCAGACCATTCCGAGGATTCCTACCTGCATTAATAGAAGGAGTGCGTAGAACGAGTCCTTTCCGGACATCTTCGAGTCGCCTGCAATTGAGAACAACGTCACTGCAAAACCGACTATAGAAGCCGAGATTGCCATGAAGACGCTCATCGCATCGACGGTGAATATGATCCTGAACGGAAGTCCCCCGGAATCGGCGGGAATTGCAGATGCAGGAGTCCCTGCACCGAAGGTATAGATTACAGTGCCTGAGGAAAGCACCTCGTTTGTCAGGAGTGCCGCGACACAGAGCGCTGCTAAACTTACAAGAAGAACCCATGCATTGCGTCCCTTCTCAGACACTTTTCCGACAAGAGGCGTCAGTATTGCCCCGAGCATCGGGACGGCCAGCAGAAGTGCCGGCAGGTTTTCCATTATCCAGCCGGTTATCATCCCTTAAGCCTCCCTGTCTTATCAACATCCACTGTCCCGTACTTTTTGTATATTATCATAACAAAAGAAAGGAGCAGTGCCGTTGTTGCAATTCCTATAACGATATTTGTGAGTGTCATCGCCTGTACCGTTGGAAACACCATCTCCCCGCCGGGGGAGTTCGTGAAGATCGGAGCGATTCCATTTTCGATATATCCTGTTGCAACCAGAAACAGGTTGACACCGGCCTCTACGAGAGCAAGCCCCATCACAATCCTGATGAGGTTCTTCTTAGTAACCATCATCACAATGCCGATAATGATGATTAAACCGGCTGCAATAAAGGGAAGATTGTATATCATTCCTTATTCCCCCCTTCTATTCCTGAAAGCATGTACATTATTATTAGCCCCATTGCCCCGATTACCTCAATTCCGACTGCCACGTTCATCAGCGGAATTGTTCCTGCCGAGTTCAGTATTCCGGGATTTGCCCCGAATGCAACGGACTCGCCGAATATTATTCCGCCGTTTGCAAGCCAGTTGAAAAAGAACGTTGTTCCAAGGGCTATTGCAACGAATGCCGTAATGATGAAGAGCAGAAGACCGAGCGCTTCAGTATATTTCATCGAGTTGAAGGAGAATTTATCCCTGATAATATCGGGGGAGAATGCAACCAGCAGCAGGACGAATCCCGTTGCCGCAACCGCACCTCCCTGGAATCCTCCGCCGGGGGTTAAGTGACCGTGGACTATTATATAGAACCCGAAGACCAGAATGAACGGGAATAATATGTTCGCAGTTGATCTTACAATCCTACTCATATTCATATTCTTCATCCTCCTTCATTCTGCGAAACATCAGGGTCACTCCCAGAACAGCGGTGAATAGAACAAGTGCTTCACCAAGGGTATCGAATCCCCTGAAATCAAAGACAACGCCTGTAACTATATTATTTACAGCAGCGATATCCTGCCCGTTGTCGATCATGTAGCTATCCATTCCGTCGTTTTGCGGAGAACCAAAAACCATCAGTGCCGACGGAAGAAGAAGTGACGCCGCAAGGACTGCAATGATAATTGCAGTCAATATCTCCTTTGATTTCATGATTCCTCCTCCTCACCGGAATCTACCGGAGATGTGGTGCCTCTTATGGCAATCACAAATATTGCAGTCGTCAGGCCTGCACCGATTCCGGCCTCGGCGATGGCGACATCGGGTGCCTGAAGCAGGAAAAATTCAAGAGACAGAAGGAAGCTGAATACACCAAAAGCGATGGCAGCAGATAAAAGATCCTTCAGGATATAGATAACCACTGCCGATATCAGGAGCCCGGTTATGACCAGAAACTGGCCCAGAAGATATAAGTCAATCATTCTGAAACCTCCGAAAGTTTGTCAACAACAGCCTTCTCCGGCATCTGACCGGATTTATATGCAGCACGGGCTATTGCATGCGAACCTGTTGCATTTGTAAATGCAAGAGCGATTATAATTACAATTACATTTACACCCAGGTCCATATACTGCCCGTCTTTTGTTGAAATAAAAGCTGTTGTGCAGTATATTATTGCCGCGAGACCTATGAAGATCGTTCCGAAGGTGGTCATCTTCGTCTCGGCGTGAAGCCTTGTATACACATCGGGGAATCTCAGGATACCAATTACACCCAGTGCATTAAAGATCAGGCCTATTGCAATAAATACAAGGAAGAGCGCCTCTGTTACAAACATTATCATCTAAAGTTCACCCCCGATATATTTGGCAATAAAGAGTGTTCCGACAAAGGACAGAAGAGCATATACTATTGCAACCTCTACAAAGAAAAGCTCTTCAAACCCTATTCCGATTACAAGAAGCAGTCCGACCGTCAGGGTATTTATCACGTCAAATGCCACAACGCGGTCAGGTGCAGTAGGGCCTTTTACAAGCCTCACCATGGCAAGTAAAATAAGTGCGGACAGAACACCTGCAACCATGAACCAGATGGTTATCATTCTGCAATCCTCCTGATCCAGCTGACCAGATTAAATATCGGGAAGAGATCCTTCTCATCGGCAATTTCCTTTCCGGCAAGCTTTTCATTTACATTGATTACATGGACGAACAGGTCTCCCGACTCCTCATCAACTTCAACCGTTAAAGTTCCCGGAGTAAGTGTGATGGAGTTTGCAAGAAGAAGAACTCCAAGATCTGTCTTCAGACCGGGTGAGACTCTTACTATACCCGGATTGATCTTTCCAGTAATCACCCTCATTGCAACGTCAAGGTTTGCCCTTGCCATTTCAATAAAGAACGGGATAACATAGATTATCAGCAGTACCCATCTCAGGGGATTTGCCATCCTGTAATTCTTGTTGCTGCAAAAGAATCTGCCCGAGATTGCCCCGGCAACAACAGATACGATGACCCCTGCGATTATCTCCTCATAACTCCAGAGCCCGAGCACATCCCCGCTTCCTGACGTTATAATCAGGTAGAGAATGAATGCAAAGACTGCAGTCAAGATAAAAGGCATCAAAATTCCATCACTCCTTCCTCCATAATGAATTTTTACTCCAGATTTACAGCTCCAGATAACCCGGAATTTCTGCATAAATGCATATTCCGGAATCAACAATTTGCTATGATTAATAATGACATATATTCCAACTTAACTGTTTTGAAAGTTCTGGATTCTATTTATTGTAAAGAAAAATAAATTGGCAAATGCGGCAGATTATTACTTTTATAATTGAAAAATAATCCTGCAGATGGCAAAATCATATCTTGGAAAACTGGTTCTGCACTGGTGCGATGAGTGCAAAACCCCGGTACTTGGCAGGAAATGTTTATGCGGAGCTGAAACAAGGCAGGTGCAGGTAACCCCTCCGGGAGACATCCGGCCCGCGTTTCAGGCGGATATTGAGCATATAAATAATTTATACAGATTATATTTTGGCGTAGACCTTATCCCCGATAATCATATCGCAGTCCTGAATAAAATTCCCGATAAAGACAGGATGGAAGAGATTGTTATGGGAGGTGCTGTAGTTTGTGCCATCCGCTACCTTCCTGATAATCAAAGATGGGAGGTTCTTCCACGGATACACAGCGCGTTGTACTCCAGACCCGCAAGGGGTTTTGTTATTGCCGATGACGGCGCAATCGAGTCAATAAAAAGCGGTTCAAGCCTTCTTGCACCCGGACTCGTCGACATTCATCCCGATGTCATGGAAGGCGACGAGGTATTGATCCTTACAAGAGACGGGGAGTGTATCGGAGCCGGAAGGGCTCGTGTTGGTGCAAAAGAGGCCGTTAATATGGATAGAGGCCAGATCGTCAGAACCAGAAAGGCCGGACAGGGGATATGTATTCCGGGTGAATCGACCTGGGAGGATGCAATTGAATCCAACAGCACGATCCTGACCAATGTTGAGACCGAGGCAGTAAACTTCGTCAGGTCGATAAAGAGCAAAAACCCGGATCTCTTTGCATCAGTATCATATTCCGGCGGAAAGGACAGTCTGGCGACATTGCTTGTTGTGCAGAAGGCAATAGGAAAGGTTCCGTTAATATTCTCGGATACCGGCCTCGAATTTCCCGAAACATACAAAAATATCGAAGACGTTGTCGCGGGATATGATCTGGAGATAATCAGGACAGGCGCCGGCGATGCGTTTTGGGAGACTATGGAGAGAGAAGGTCCGCCATCGGTCGATGCAAGATGGTGCTGCAGTGTCTGCAAACTGAATCCTGTTAAGGAACTGATAAAGGAAAACTGGGGCGAGTGTCTCTCGTTCATCGGACAGAGGAAGTACGAATCGCTTGCAAGGATGAAGAGCCCGCGTGTGTGGAGAAACTTCAAGGTGCAGGTTCAGCTTTCCGCTTCGCCTATACAGCACTGGACCGCACTTCATGTATTCCTGTATCTTTTTCAGGAGAAGGCACCATACAATGAATTATACGAAAGAAGGATCGACAGGATCGGCTGCTTCATGTGCCCCTCAAGCGATATCGCCACATTTGAGACGATTAAGATTGATTATCCCGAACTATGGAAAGAATGGGAGCAAAAACTTGTAGATTACAGGGAGAAGAATGAACTGCCTGAATCATGGGCACTGAACTTCGAGTGGAGAAAGAGAGGAGAGACGGATGACACGAGTAGCTATTCTTGATTATGGTCTTGGTAATCTCCGGAGTGTAAAGAAAGGCGTTGAAAAAGCCGGAGCCACTGTCTTCATTACAGACGACGTGGAAGAGATGGCAACCGCCGACGGTGTCGTCCTTCCCGGAGTGGGAGCCTTTTCAGAAGGGATGGAAAAACTGAATGAGATGAAGAAGGCTCTCCTGGGTTATGCCGAATCATCTCCTGTTCTCGGGATCTGCCTCGGGATGCAGATGCTTCTTGACGTTGGCGAGGAGTACGGCATTCATGAAGGGCTGGGACTTGTTCCAGGAAGAGTACGGCAGTTTCCTGAAAAACCCGGCTATAAGATCCCGCATATGGGATGGAATAACTTAAAGATCGTAAACGACGATCCGCTCTTCGAGGGAATCCCGGACAACAGCTATGTCTACTTCGTCCATTCCTTCTATGCAGAAACAGCAAAGGAATATACACTTACTTCAACTGATTATATCTGCACATTCTCATCGGCCATAAGAAACAAAAATGCCTGGGGAACCCAGTTCCACCCGGAAAAAAGCGGCGAAACCGGGCTGAAAATTCTAGAAAATTTTATCGGTATGCTTTGATTTTTTAAATAATCAGATTCTTTTTTTCAGGATAAAGCATCTATAAAGGCATTTCAATTCAGCAGAATTATTAGCAAACACCTGTATACTTTTTTAATATGAAGCGAACTGGTTTCGTGTTGGTTGCGGCGCTTATTTTAGTCGTTATTCTTCTTGTAACAGGTTCTGCACAGATATATAACATATCCGATACAGGTACAAAGACAACAACAGAAGTTCTCCTGAACCAGGAAAACGGGACATATATGAAAGTCATCCATGTTGTTGTCAGGGGAGGAACAGAAGAGGAGATAGGATATGAGCTGGGAAAGGTCGGCATCGAAGAGTTTAATTCGATACTATTGCCTTTCGACGATCCTGTATACGGGGAAGAAAAAGAACAATGTATCAAAGACTACGATGAAGACCTTTACGAGCGTGTACAGGGAGTGAAGCAGGCATATCAGCTAAGCGAAGATAATTACAGCTACGATGCCAGTTTCCCGTTATATATTGCAGGCATTCCGCTCTGCTCGGCCATATACTTCCCTCCTGTCAGCACGGAAGACGGTCACGCTATTGCAGGGAGGAATGTGGACTGGTACTATAATACTGACCATGATGTATTTACAGATATTACCGATCTTAGTCTGTTCACGAATAATACGGATATCAATGACGAAAAATTCGATGAAATCCTGGCAGATAGAATGGGAACACTCGTCCACGTCGTAGAGATCTATCCTGATGAAGGACATGCCACCCTGGTAATAGGAACCATGGATCTTCTTACAGGGATTGTCGACGGGTTAAACGAAAAGGGGCTTTATATATCATCATTACAAGACGGCGACACATATACCGATCCTTTCTCCGACCTTGCCGGATTCACCAGTACCAGAATGAATTTCATGCAGGTGCTCGGATCAATCCTTGAGCATTGCGCCAATGTTGACGAAGCAAAACAATGGTTAGCAAAATCCCGGATTTCAATGCCATTTATGGGAGTACACTTCCTTATCTGCGACGATTCGGGAGCTGCAACAATTGCAGAATACGACAATAAATCCCGTGAATTGATCTTTATCGATTACAAGGATACTGCATTCCCGCTTACCAATTATGCTATTCATCTCAAGCCCGATATCAGTCAATACCCGCCTGAAAAACCTAATGATGCACATGACGATTACCTGAGAAGTGCAAAACTTCACGATTATATCTCGGATCATGAAGGGGCATTTACAACGGATGATGCATGGAAAGCAATGAAAATGGTTGAGGCAAATGCCGATCTCAGTCCGGAAGAAATACTGGCAGGAGAGAATGAAACAGATCGTCTGTTGTGGACTGTTGTAACGGACATAACCGACAGATCGATGACTGTCAAATTCTTCTTAAGAGATGGTCCGAACAACAACGAGACATATCATACGCACGATCTTGTCCTCTCGGAGCCTTTTACTTTTAAGCTTGAAAGGTAAAATTGAGACTTTGTAAAGATACCCCTTTTTTTATCTTGAATAAAGGGCATAAGCCCCTCCGGGGCAGCCCTGTGCTCAGTTCGCTTCGCAAGCTCTACGAACTTTCGCTATTGTGATACGGCCTTCGGCCGGAGAACATGAATAGCAGGTAAAAAAAGAGAATAGAACAAGAGGAGATGCTTGTCCATCCACGATGGCGCTCTTGCTAAATGTATAGATTCCAACCTTAAGAAACTCAAAGGCCTTAAATTTTTTATAAATTTCATTCTCCGGATATTGTTTCCAAAACAAATAATGACTGAGCGGGGCTATCAAAATTGCGCAAATTCGCATAGCGAATTAAGCACCGGGCTGCTCCTTTTGGAGCTTATGCCCGGTCAGTTTACAAAAATACGCCAGTTCTTTTCAAACTTAAAACTCCTACCCAAAATCCCTGAACTTCCTCTCGGGAAGGACAATCTTTTTAAAAACCGATTCAAAGTAGCTGTTCGTCATTCCTGCAATATAATCACGGACGATTTCGGGAGGGCTGAGGCTTTCGATATAATTTCTCTGTACCATATCAAGGTCGATTAAATCCCTGTATATCAGTGACTGCCTGTTTTCGGATTCCAGGTCGGAGAGATAGTTTTCAAAGATCGTCTCAAACATCAGCTCGATCTTGTAGTCCTGTTCATGCAGCCTTTCATTTTCGTATATTGTGCTGTAATTATAGTCCTTGAGATCCGAAACAAAGGAATATGTCTCATTCGAGAATGAAATGCATTCAGAATCTATACTTGTCTCGATTATATCCCGGCAGAGGGAATCGATTACAAACCCGTTGATATCCCTGAAAGATCCGCTCTCCCGGAGAATCGACTGAAGACTTTCAGGAAGATCTTCAAGGCCGCTGTCGACAAGACCGACCTCGATTGCATCCTGAAGATCTCTTCCGAGATATGCAATGGTGTCTGCAAATCTTACGATACTGCCCTCAAATGTCGCGGGAACAGGCTCGGTTCCTCCTTCGGCATTTGCCAGTTTTCTGTCAAAATTCTCCCAGGAAAAATCCTTTTCAGGGACAATGCAGCAATCGGTGACCTCACCGTTGTGGCACAGGATTGCATCCAGAACCTGGAGGGTCAGATCACACTCCTCGAGTTTGTCAAGGAACCTGACACTCTGGACATTGTGCTTAAATCCCCCGGCATTATGATTTTTGCAGAGCGTGTCAAGGTATTTTTCTCCCGTATGTCCAAAGGGGATATGCCCTATGTCATGACCAAGTGCAGCGGCCTCAATCAGGTCCTCGTTATATCCGAGAGCCCTACCGATTGTCCTTGCAATCTTTGAGACAAGCTGTACATGGATCGACCTGTGGGTGATATGCTCGTTGTCGATAAAATAAAAGACCTGGGTCTTGTCGATATACCTGGAATAGGCCCTCGAATGAATGATCCTGTCGATATCCCGGAAGAAAGGGGGTCTCAGGTACGGGTCCTCAGGCTTTGAATTCTTTCTCCGGACAGCCTCGCCGTTCAGGCAGGCATTCTTCGAATAGATCCCATCAGCCGAACTGTTCCGCTCCCTGATCTTATCTATCGTTTCACTGCTAAGCTGCACAATGATAATTATCGTGTGTATTCCTAAAAAAGAAATTGATTGTGATTAAATTTATTTTTCTTCCTTTCTGAGGTTTTTCCAGAATTCCTTCTCCTTTCTCCATACAATGATTTCGTATATCATCATTACCGCAAGGATCAGGCAGCCGCCGAGGAAGAATGCGATTATAAACAGGTGGACTATTCCATTGGCACCGGTTTCGGGAGGAAGCGGAGCCTGGGTGGCAGCCGGTACGAAATCGTTTACAAGACCTTCTTCACCGGAATATAATCCGGGATAACTGAGATTGTCAGAATAACCATCCTCAGCCACCACTTCAAAAGCCAGCGCCTTAAATGTCTGGTTTTCACCTTTGGAATATACATTCCGAGTATTATCGAGCCCTGCTCCCATTATTTCAGTGGAGGAAGAGCCCGTGCTCCAGTCCTGCATGGTCATCGCCTGCTGGGGCTGCGATGCAAAGAAATCGAATGAAGGTGATATTGCAACCATCGCCAGAGTTGCAATGAGAAGCAGTGCAAAAACAGAGGCATACTTCAGCAGGGTGTCTTTCACATTTCCACCTGAAGGAGAGACTATTACGAGCCGGTCATTGACACCATAGATCTTGACCTCCCTTCCCTTTTCACTGTACCTGATCTTTCTTACCTCAATCAGTTCGGCGTCAAGAAGGTTTTCGACATGGTATTTTACCGTCGTCATCGGCTGATCCATCTTTTCGGATATCTCTGAAAGAGTCTGATCATTCCCTTTTAAAACTGAAAGAATCGCTGTGGCACTCTTGTTTGCCATTGCCTTGCCGATCTTTTTCGCCCTTTCGTCGCCGGGCTCAAGTATCAAAACGCCTTCAGCCATTCTCAGTTCTGTTTTAGTAACTCACTAATCAAATTCTTTCCGCGGGAGAGAGCTTCGGGGAGTTTCTCCTTTTCAATTCCGACACCCTGTGCCAGACCGGGTTTTCCCCCACCTTTTCCCCCGATGATTCCACAGACTTCGGCAACTATTTCAGCAGCACTGACGGCACCGGTTCCAGAGGCGACAACTACATGAATCCTGTCTTCACCGCCTGCAATAAGACCCACTCCGCCTTCATTTGCAAACCGGGTTGCAATATTTAAAAGCTCTTTTGGAGAGGCATCAATCTCGTGGACTGCAACCTGAACACCGCCGATATCTTCCGAAGAGATGTTTTCGATCCTGAGATCCGCAAGTTCACTGCGGAGTTTCTCAATCTCCTTCTTCTGCTCCTTCCAGTCTGAAAAGAACCTCTCCACCGATGACGGAAGATTCTCCCTTTGGACGCTCAGGATTTCACATGAAGAATCCAGCAGACCTTCCGTCTTCTGCATATATGAAATGGCAGAAATTCCGGCGGCAAATTCGACCCTTTCTATTCCGTCCTGAACATGTTCAACACGAATGATCTTCAGGGAGCCTATCTCTCCGGTATTTCTGCAGTGGGTTCCGGCACATGCCTGAATATCCCCACAGACCTTTACTATTCTTATCAATTTCCCGGGAGGTACACCACCCTGGTAGAGATCAAAGCCGTATTTCTGTTCGGCAGTCGTCCTGTCCTCCCATTCAATAACGATCTTCCGGTTCTCAAGGATTATCCTGTTCGCCTCAACTTCGATCTTTTTGAGTTCATCGGGAGTTATATGCTTGAAATGACGGATATCAAGCCTTGAACTTTCATATCCCTTTTGTGCACCGGCCTGGTGGATATGAGGACCCAGGATTCTTTTTGCAGCATGAAGCAGGACATGGGTCGCAGTATGATGGCGCATCATTGTCTGCCTGAAATCCTCATCGACAACCCCCTTTACCTGGATACCACGCTGAATCTCCCCTCCTTCAATCTTATGGAGGATAACTTCACCCAGTTTGAAGGTATGAACAACCTTCGCCATTGAATTTTCAGATACAAGATGTCCGATATCAGCAGGCTGGCCTCCTCCTTCAGGATAAAACAGGGTCTGGTCGAGGATGACATAATCCTCAAAGGTATCGATTACCATTGCATCGAATTCGGTATCCGCAACCTGCTCATAATATAGTCTCTTGGTAGGCGGGAGACCATCTATACGCATCCTGAGCGAAGCAAAGGGATCTGCCTTTGCTCCTTCTTCGCTCTCAGAATGCATATCGGCTACGACAGAGTAAAAATCATCAGGAAGATCTACTTCAACAGAGTCTTCCGCAGCAATATCACGAACGATTTCGGGCGGAATTCCATGGGAATCATACAATGTTATCAGCTCTTTCAATGGAACCGGTTCGGATTTTTTACTGTAGGCAGCTGCCATCTTTTTGACAATTCTTCCACCTCTCTCCATTGTCTGGTCATAACGGGTAATCTCATTATTAATTATTTCACGTATTACAGACGAATCCTGCTCAAAAGAATCCTGACCGATGATCCTCATCTGTTTATCGATCAGTTCATTCAGCGGGATTTCAAGACCTATCTCGTTCATCATCCTGAGAGTCCGCCTGATTACGAGTCGTGCAAGATAACCCTCATGGGCATTTGAAGGAACGATGCAGTCCCCGAGCATGTATGCAAGACACCGGGTATGATCTGTGATTGCATATACTCTTTCAACAGGATCCATGAGTGCCTGAAGTTTTTCGAATCCGACACCGATGGTATCCGCGACTTTTTTGCGCATTTTAAGAAGATTCGAACCGGAAATATCCATCTGGCCTGCATATTTGGCATTGAGTGCCAGTATCTTTGCAAGTTCTGAGGATTCCAGAAGGTTTTCCAGCCCGGCAGAGGTCATCAGATCGTTGACCATCTCAGGAAAGACTGCATCATATATTGTAGGAGACCCTTTTGATGCCCAGACAAACCTTTCTAGACCATAACCTGTATCGACGATACGAAGGTCTATGGGGTAGTATGGAACGCCTTCAAGTTCGACGGGAGTCTTCTCATTAGGCATCTTTCCCAGACTCATAAATACAAGAGTTGCAACCTCAAGACCGCCAATAAGCACCTCTACACTCGGGCCGGCATTTCCACCGCCGATCCACGGGTGCTCCTTATATGTTACTTCCTCTACATTGCCGCCGATTGATTCAATAAAAAGATCACAGAGTTCTACGGTCCTGTCCTTCCAGTAAATCTCATCTTTTTCGGTATTGAAAGCGTGGTGGGCCATCATCTCAAATGTTGTCAGGTGCCTTCCCGATCTCCCGACAGAATCCAGATCGTTTAGCCTTATACAGGGTTGTGAGATCGTAAGCGGATTTGCAGGCGGAGGAACGACACCGCTTGTGACAAATGGCTGAAAATCGGCAATAGATGCGATTGTAAGATAGATGTCATCTCTCCATCTTGCCGCAACAGGATACCGGTCTATTCTCTGATGACCATGTTTCTCAAAAAAAGAAAGATACGCTTCCCTCATCTCATCGATTGTATGAGGTTTAAATACGGGATTTCCAATGAAACTATACGGGGCACATGAGGCATCCCCACAAACATCGTTGTCGGGATCTCTTGTCCAAAAAGCCGCACCGCAATTTTTGCAGATTTTACGTTTAAGACCATTGGATTTAAAATATTCAAGTTGATACTCATCTTCGAGCATAGAAAACCACGCTTAACTCCTTCAATTATTCTCCAGAAATGTTATTATTATTATCTGTTTCACCATCGCCGGGGATGAACAGCCTGTCCTGGTACCACTCATCTATTTCGTCGTAACCACCGGTTAATCTTGCGATCCTGACCGCCAGGATATGCCAGCAGATAATTCCCCTGAAACAAAAATCGTTGCATGCGCAGAAATCATCATCCACAACATACCTGTCAGATGAGCCGTCCACTACAAAAAAATCAAGATATTTATGTATCCTGCCTTCCTGAACCGCATCGAGAGCCTTTCTTCCTTTCTTCGGATATCTTTGAAGAATTCCTTCAATTGTCTCTTCCAAAAGAGATTCTTCCGGTGAAAAACGTTCAGAAGACGGTGTCATAGGATTAGGGACAGCTCCGGTTCATCAGGTATATATTTCCAGCCCATTCTCCCGGCAAGCGCCTTCATTCCTGGAGACTCAAGTGCATAATGAGTCGATTCAATAAGGCCTATTGGAGAGTTTCTCATAACACTGTGCTTTAATTCTGAAGATAGAAAGACCTCCGCACCAAGTTCATATGCACAACCAATCAGTTCAGGATCAAAACCGCTTCCCCCGACAACTGCAATCCTTCTGATTTTTTCAGGACAGTTATAGAGCCTCAGGCCTCCGCCAAGGATCCCTGAAATTCCGGCAGGAGTCAGGGAACAGTCACCGACGATCCCAAGAGGCATTCTTTCAATTCCAGAAAGGTCCAGAAGTTCTGCAAGCACATCGTTGATTCCTCCTTCCGCATGATCATAATTGGTGTGCATGACGTAGATATTCAGGCCTGAAGATAGGGCTTTTCGAAGAACAGCTGCATTCCTTCCGGATATTTTTGTAAGGGGAGCCCAGATAGGTGTATGGTGAACGACGAGGGCGTCCGCCCCGGCCTTAACAGCTTCAGATACGCAGAAAGGAGTTGCATCAAGAGAGCATGCAACGGATTCTATCTCATTCCTGCCCTCGACTATAAGGCCGATTCTTCCTTCATCGAACTCCTCCGCAAGTTCAGGAGGAGCTATTTCTTCGAGAATCGATATTAAACGGCCGGTGTCCATACAGGATATTGCACCCGAGTATTTGAATATCTTTCTTTATTACTGTTAGTAATATGCAAAGCAGTTATATATTCTTAAATAAGAATATATTATTATGGAAAAGTCCATTGAAGAGATAAACCTGAGAATACAGGAAGGCAATGCCCATATTGTAACGGCCGAGGAGATGCCGGGCATAGTGGATGAACTGGGGGAGGCAGGTGCGCTAAAGGAAGTAGATGTCGTAACCACCGGTACATTCGGAGCCATGTGCTCTTCAGGGGCTTTCTTTAATTTCGGGCATTCCGACCCGCCGATAAGAATGGAAAGGGCATGGATGAATGATGTCGAATTATATTCAGGTATTGCTGCAGTCGATGCATATCTCGGTGTTACACAGGAATCCGAAACACAGGGAAGTGCATACGGCGGTGCCCATGTCCTTGAGGATCTTATATCCGGAAAATCAATAGAGCTGAGGGCGTCTTCAAAAGGAACGGACTGCTACCCGAGAAAGACTCTTTCGACTGAGATACTTCTTCACGATCTCAATGAAGCTATAATGTGCAATCCGAGGAATTCTTACCAGAGATATGCAGCTGCAACAAATTCAACTGACAATACGCTGAATACTTACATGGGAACCCTGCTCCCTGATTACGGCAATGTCAGCTTCTCAGGCGCAGGTCTGCTGTCCCCGCTTATCAATGATCCAAAACTGAAACTTATCGGAAGCGGCGTTCCGATCTTTCTTTGCGGAAGCAAAGGAATGATTATCGGACAGGGGACACAGTCCTCACCTGGGACTCTCTTCGCAACGCTGATGACGACAGGCAACCTGAAGGAGATGTCCCCCGACTACCTGAGAGCTGCAACATTCAAAAATTACGGGGTATCATGTTACATTGGTCTTGGAGTGCCGATTCCTGTCACAGATCTGGAGACTGTCAGAAATACGGCCATCCGTGATGAAGATATAATGACAAATATCATCGATTACGGTGTTCCGGGAAGAAACAGGCCGACTGTAAAGACTGTCAGTTATGCGGAACTCAAGAGCGGGTGCATTGAGCTAAATGGTGAAGAGGTCAGGACATCATCCCTGTCATCATATAAGAAAGCACGTGAGATTGCACAGGAATTAAAGAAATGGGTCTCGTCAGGGCAGATGACGATGACCCTTCCCACAAGACCCTCAGACGCTTCAAGGACAGTCAACCCGATGAGGGAATCAAAACGCACACCCCGTGTTATGGAAATTATGAACCGGAATGTAACATGCATCTCCCAGGATGCGGACATTAAAACCGCTGCCAAAAAGCTCCTCCGGGGCGAGACAAACCATCTCCCTGTATTAAATGATGAAAACAAGGTTGTCGGAATCGTCACGACATATGACGTTTCAAAGGCGATAATCAAGGAGAATGTAAACGACAGCGTCTCGATGGTGATGTCGAAGAATGTAATCTCGACAACACCAGGGGAGGCTGTCGATATCGCGGCGATGAAACTGGAGAGGAACAATATCAGCGCTCTTCCGGTGATTGATGAAGAAGGAAGACTTCTTGGAATTCTTACAGGAACTGATCTGGGCAAACTTCTCGGAAAGAGGTGGTATAAATGAAACTGCTTGTAAAAATTCATAAAAAACGCGGCCAGGAGCCGATAATTGCACGGACGGTTCTCGATACAGGTGTCCTGATAAATGTGGAGAGGGCAAATATCGAATCGATGTCCGGAGAGGTCCTGATAGAAGTCGCAGATCCTGAAGCAAAACGCGTCTGTGACAGGTTAAAAGAGTTCGGAGCAGAGGTTGAGAGGCTCGAGGACTCTGTCTGCCGTAATGAAGAGGAATGCATAGACTGTGGGGAATGCGTCAGTGTCTGCCCGCAGAATGTATTTTCTTTTGATGAAGAATGGAATATTACACTTAAGACAGAAAAATGTGTTCTCTGCGGTAAATGCGTTGAAGCATGTCCGCACAATGCACTTTCCCTCCACCAGTAGAAAATGATAAGGGAATCTTTCAGGTACAGGACAACAATAACCACAATTCTTGCCGACGAAAGGGATTTTTTCAAACCTGCAAAAGAGGCTATGATAAATGCGAGAATGGAAATTGAATCTGAGATCTCGGTAAATCCTCTCTTTTTAACTAGTCTTGTTCCGGTTGAAAGCTACAGTAAATCCATCCATGTAAAGAGGATGATAAGTGCCGCAGAAAGAGCCGGGACCGGTCCCATGGCAGCTGTGGCCGGAACCATAGCATGGGCAGGAGTCTCTGCAATGAAGGAATCGGGTGCATCAGCAGGAATAATCGACAATGGAGGAGATATCGCCTTTTTCTCCGACAGGGAGATAAGGGTAGGCCTTTATGCAGGAAATTCAACACTGAGCAGGAGAACCGCATTTGTTCTCCCCCCGAAAGAGGAAATCTACGGGGTATGCACATCCTCGGCAACCGTCGGGCCGTCGATCTCATTCGGGATTGCAGACTCAGTTACAGTCTTTTCACGTGATGTCTCGCTTGCCGATGCATGGGCTACAATGTTATGCAACAATATTACATCTCCACTGGCAGAATATCCCATGCCTGAAACGAAGGATATGGGAATCGACGGGGTTTTTGCCACATATGCTGAAGAAAATGCAGGATGGGGATCAATACCTTCGCTAAAAGCGGCAATCGTAGATGAAAACCTTATCACTTCAGGATGAATTCACCATTCACAGGATTTCGCGTATTTTACAGCATCTTCATATGCGGATCTTCCTGTAAAACTATTCAGAACCTTATCTCCGTCAGATACGAAGATTATACCCTCTTTTTCCTTTATAGTGAACCAAAGGCCGAATATGTCATAGTTGTCAATGAATACGCCGTGCTCAAGTGAAGACGCAGGCTCAAGCATAAGGCGATCTATAACGATCTCGGCAGGAGTCGTCCGGAAAAAAAAATAGAAAACCTGGTAGGCATGCAGGAAGTCGGATACAAGAATATCGTCTCTTGTCTCCTCATCCAGTTCCTCAATTATGGATGATAGACGATCATAGTCCTCATCGGCAATATCCAGTATCTGATCAGCAAGTTCGGCAAGTTCGATATTGTCAGTCATAATTTCTCCATTTGATCCGGTTGTCTCTGAATCCACCTATTTAAAATTAGAATTAATAAAAATACCTGAATCGTGATGATATGTATCACAGAACATATATTTTAAAAAACCTCATAACCAAAAACACATCATTTATCAGATAAAAAATAGCAGTTTTATATTACAAAAATGATCGAAATTCTGCTGATATTGTCATTAATCTCATTCATCATCTTCCTTGTACCGACAAAATACAAAAACTGGTTTGCAGCCGGGGGATGGATCTTTCTCGGGCTTTTCTTTGTACTTTTCTCTATCGGCCATGTGGCAGAGAATGAGTTTATTTATCCGCTTGCAGCAGTACTCTCGCTCCCCCTGTTTATATCGACAATTTCAGGATCATTTTCCAAAAATGAAACAGCATTAAAGATTACGACGGTTGCAGCTGTCGCATTCATTGTATATTCCATAATAGCACCAAACCAGTTAATATCCGACTGGCTAATTAAGATGCAGGTCGACAATACCATCTTTGCACTTACCATGATCGGCCATTCTGCAGAGGCCCCCTCATGGGACTGTATCCTCAGCAACGGTTATGGCATCATCATCACTTTATCATGCACCCCAATAGTCGGAATGGCGGTCATGCTCGGGATGACCTCCGGTGGAGAGGCAAATCTAAAACAGAAGGTTGCAGCCGCCGGGTTTGTTATTCTTTCACTGGCTCTGTTAAACATCCTCAGAATTGCATTTGTAGTAAAGGCATATTCCGAACAGTGGTTCCCTTATTTTTCGGAGTTTGCATCAGGAGGGTTCCCCGGGCATGAAAGCTTCTTCTGGGCTCATAATGTCATAGGCAGGATAAGTTTTACATTTTTGGCTATAATTCTCGTTGGATGGGGCATGACATATTTTATTCCGGATTTAAAGGATTTCTACAGGGAGATCCTGTATTTTTACTATGACGGCCTTAAAAAGATATCAAAAGGTCAGATAACTGTATAATCAGTTTAAATATTTCACAATTTTCTCACCGGGATCCTTTTTGTAAAGACATAAGAAAGTTATAATCTCTCTTCAGGGTAACATGTAACTACGTGCGTGAAGAAGAGATCGACTGGGATATATACCATATTATTGCGTATGAAAATAGTGCATCAATAGAAGAAATTTCATCGAAATCGGGTTTTGAATCCGAAACCATCACTGAATCACTCAAAAGGCTTGAATCGAATTGTCTTATCAGATATGACGGAGAAAAGGCAGGAATTCTGTCGGTTCCTGAGATGCTGCTGAAATGCAGAATTAAACATGCAGTATGCGAACCGGACAGTCCTGTGATTATAGAAAACGGGGTTATTAAAGCCAACCCGGATTATGAAGGATGAAGGTGCTGGTTTGACTAAAAAAGTATGCATTCTCCGGCTGGGCCACAGGCCTGAAAGAGACAGGAGAGTCACAACACACGTAGGGCTAACAGCCCGGGCACTTGGTGCTGAGGGGATGTACCTCGCATCAGATGATAAGAATATAAAAAAATCAATAGAGGATGTTGCCGGAAGATGGGGAGGAGATTTTTTTGTCTCCAACAACGTCGGCTGGAAGAGATGCATTAATGAATGGAAGGCTGACGGAGGGGTCGTCGTCCACCTTACGATGTACGGGATCCCGATGACATCAGGAATCGCTGAGATTAAAGAGCATGATAAGGTTCTCGTGGTCGTCGGTGCAGAGAAAGTACCGTCCGACATCTATGGCATGGCCGACTATAATATCTCGGTGACAACACAGCCGCATTCTGAAATTTCAAGCCTTGCCCTTTTTCTGGACCACCTTTTCGATGGAAGCACCCTGGATCTTGAATTTCCCGATGCAGAACTGAAGATCGAACCTACTGAGAGAGGAAAGAGGTTTAAGGATTGAAGGGGCGTGTTCTTGTCGCAGGGTTTGCAACCCGCCATGTTGCGTGTTCTGCAAAACGGGCAGGATATGAAGTACATGCAATTGATGCCTTCTGCGACCAGGACCTTACATGGAATACAAAATCCTGCAGAACATTCGAGGAACTTGATTCCCTCCCGGGAATTATCAACGATTCATGCAAAGAAATAAGGCCCGATATTCTTGTGGTTACTTCAGGAGCAGAGGACATCTCCGTCTCAAAAAAAATATCAGGAAGTTCCCGGAAAAAAGCAGGGGAATTTACAGATAAAAAAAAGATACAGAATTTTTTTGAGGAAAACTCAATCAATGTTCCTTCTATTCTTCCTGACAATCAATATCCCGCAATGTTAAAGCCATGCCGTGGAGCAGGCGGTTGGAGGAACACAATAGTAAACTCAAAGGTGGAGGAAGATGAATTCCGCAGCCTCTGGCCGGATACTCCCTATGTAAGACAGGAATTTATCGAAGGAATTCCCTGTAGTGTTTCCTGTATTGCTTCAGCCGGCCGGGCAAAAGCAATTGCAGCAAATCTCCAGTATCTCAGGGGCGGTGCAGGAGAGAAGGCATTTGGTTTTGCAGGGGCAGCAACTCCTTTTCCTTCAGAATATAAGGATGAACTAATGAGGGAAGCAGAGAGAATCGCCGCACTATCCGGGTGCACAGGCTCGATAGGTATCGATTTCATCCTTTCGGATAAAGGAATATACGCCATTGAGATTAACCCGCGATTCCAGGCGACACTTGATATTATTGAAATGTCTACAGGATTCAATATTTTTGAAGCGCATATAAACGCCTGCAGGGGAATTCTCCCGGAATTATCTCCAAAACATAAAAAATTCGTTGCAAGAAAGGTAATTTTTGCTAAACGTGATCTAAAAGTTTCTGATGATATGAAGAAATTCTATCCCAAAGTTGCCGACATTCCATGGAAAGAAGACGAAATAGAAGAGGGTGGAGCAATTATGAGCGTTTACGGCGAGGGATCAACTCTTCCTGAGGCGGAATCATCTCTGGATAAAACTATTAAAGAAATTGCCAGATATATAAGCAGATGGTAGCTGTAGAAGATGCACTTAAAAACGAAGCGGTAAGAGCATATATATTCCGTCTCGTCGGAGAAGATGGGCTTACACTTATAGAAAAATTCCCGGCAGAGGGAGAATACAGCGATGAGGAGCTTGCCGAGATTGTTGAAATCAATTTGAACAGCGTGAGGCATACCCTATATACGCTCTACGGGAAGCGGCTTGCCGAATACCGGCGGATAAAAAATTCCGAAACGGGCTGGCTAACATACCTTTGGGTTCTGAAGTTCCAGAACCTCGACACTGTTCTCTCAGAGGAGATGGATGATGTTCTTGATATCCTCAAGGCAAGAGAAGATTATGAGGTTCTCAATGATTTCTACATCTGCAATACCTGCGGCCTGAGATATACTTTCGATGAAGCTATGGCAAGGGACTTCATCTGCATCAACTGTGATGAAAAGATGGATCATTTCGACAATGACCTTCTTGCAGAAGCACTGAAACGCCGTGTGGAATCAATCAAGGAAAACCTGGGAAAAGCGTGAAGCTCCCTGATATAGATCCAATATCTCTTTTAAAAAAATCCGGATGCCCGGAGAATGTTATCGAACACTGCATTGCTGTACGAGATCTTGCAATGAAATTTGCACGCAATGCGCCGGCCAACAGGCAACTTGTGGAAACAGGGGCCCTTTTACATGATATCGGACGATGCCGGGCCCATACAATTGCCCATGCTCAGATTGGGACTGATATCTGCAGGGAATACGGACTTCCCGAAGAGGTCTGCAGGATCGTCCAGACACATATTGGCGCAGGGCTTTCTGCAGACGAGTGCAGGGAAAAGGGCCTGAAACCAATAGACTGTATACCAAAAACAATCGAGGAGAAGATAGTCGCGCATGCAGACAACCTGATCTCCGGGACAAAAGAGATTTCAATTGAAGAAAGGCTTTGCAGATCCGCTGATCTTCCTGAAGAGATCAGGAAAAGAATGAAAGATCTCTCTGATGAGATCGAGAAATATCGTTAAATAATTATTTTTCGTACCTGGGGGAGAGCTCTCAGCTTCTCGTATACGGTTGCAGGCAGGTTTGATTCGAGGATCACGACAAGTCTGGGATCTTCAGAGAGAACCGGGTCGGTTACAAAGATCTGCCTTATTGAGAGGTTGTGATCCGTTATCACCTTGACAGCTGCACCTACGATTCCCTTCTGGCCGGCATCTTTCGGGTATATCGTGATGACTGCCAGGCCCAGGGCACCGGCGACCTGGGTAAGATCCGGGGTCACACGGATGTTGAGGAATATATCCCTGATATTTTCCATATTCAGGATTCTTTTAGCAGTTGCATCGATTACTCTCCTGTCGGTCCCTATCTTCTTTGCGATGTGCGTCGCGGGGATCTCGATGTCATTGCACACTATGCGCCCTTTCTCATTTATTCCAAGGCCATTCTCCAAAAAATACTTCACTACCATCGTCTGGGACGGCGAATCGGCAAATTCGCGGAGAATTTCTGTCCACATGAATATTCATATCCATCTCTGTATGTATATATACACCGGTTTATGGGAGAGAGTAGCTTTTAAATACCGGATCTCTTCTAAAAACAAAAAACGACGGGATGCAGGCATCAATATCGTAAGCTATTTTATCCTGTAAGTCCTTTTTATTAAGGTAAAAGGGCGAGGGTTGCCAAGCCAGGTCAAAGGCGCTAGGTTGAGGGCCTAGTCACGTAGGTGTTCGAGGGTTCGAATCCCTTCCCTCGCATTGTTTTGCTTTTTTGTTAATTTTTTAATGTTACTCAAATGTATGTAATTTTATCGATGATTTAAAACTAATTTTTAATTTAAAGACCTAAAGAAATGATTTTTATAATTGAATATATATTGTGTTTAATTTTTATATAGCAACCATTATCGTTTCCTGTGATTATTATCCCGCATATGACAATTGATCCAGGTCAGTTGGCGATCGCGATGGGGGGCGCAATAATTCTCGTCGCGGTTATAATAGTGATTGCAAATTATATTCACTGGTTCGGTAGACAACAAATAAAGAAGCGTGCAAAAACACAAAAAATCGACATAGAAGATTTTATCGTCCCTTTTGAACATTTTATCCTTATGCGTGTTCTTCTAGATAAGAAAGGACATGCAAGTTTGTCAACATTTCAATTTCTACTATGGACAATCCTGATATCTGTTCTTTACATCACACTATGGTTCCTGAATTTTTTAAACGGAGAAGCCACTGCCCCCTCAGCCATACCTGCGGGCCTGATAGCCCTTATGGGTATAAGTGTAGGTGTTCCCATTGCGAATAAAGTCGTAATGACTTATAAAAAGAATAAACCAAGAGCAGAAGGTGAAGAATTTGAAGATCCAAATTATTCTTCCATGCTGGAAGAAGAGGGAAAACCAAGCCTTCTTCGTCTCCAGATGTTCTTGTGGACACTTGCAGCAATTGTAATATATTTTGGATCTTTCATGACAGAGGCATTCAGCCCGGGCATGTCTATTTATAAATTCACTCTCCCTCCTGTTGATCCCACATTATTATATCTTATGGGACTTTCTCAGACCGGATACCTTGGCAGCAAGGCTTATGCTGGGACTGTTAATAAAACAGGAGACAAATCACCATCTTCAGTAGAATCCAGTAGAGAAAAAACAGATTTGAACATCAGTAATGCCATTCTAAACATGGTTCCATCAGGACAAACTAATGTGACCATTCTGGGTTCAGGATTTGGAACTTATAAAGATACAATACTGATAGAAAATGAAAGAATTGCTACAGGAGACATCCAGTTATGGCATGATACCAAAATTGAATTTATTCTTCCTGAAGAGACAGCTCCGGGCAGATATAAAATCAAAATAATTAAAGATGACAAAATAGAAGAAACTGAAATTAACGTGATTGAACCACAAATGGTTAAAAAATTCTATGAAAACGCTGCAAAAATAATCAATATTACACTGGATCAACCAGGAGTCTCAAGTTTCCCTCCAAATCCAAAACATTATCTAAAACCAGGGGAGCGTTATAATTTCTTTTTTGAATATGAAGTTCCACCAGAAATATCCAAATGGAATACATGGTTCAATGCAGAATTTAGGATTGATGGCAAAAAGATAGAGGAAAAGAAAGTATTGAGAGGCCATCTTGACGGTGAAAATTATAGCTGTTTCACGTATGTGTTCAAGGATGAAGGGAAGTACAATATTGAGATCTGTGGGATAAACAAGCAAGCAATGATCATCGAAGTCAAAGAGCTCCCTGCCAAGTAAAAGGAGAAGGAAATAATGGAAGTACAAGAATCAAAGGAAGAAAAAAAGTGCTTCAATATCAAACCTCTTCCTGATGACAGGAGCATTATCGTAGTCTCCGACCTGCACCTTGGTGGGAATGAAGATGATGGAAATAAAATTGGAAGAGGGAGCACTGCAGAAAGATTCTGCAGGTTTCTTGATCACCTGAAAAACAACCCAAATCCGGAAGTAAAAGGTTGCAATAAAAATAAAAGACTTTTACCTCCGGGAAAGATCATCCTCCTTGGCGATATCCTGGAACTATGGGACACGCGTCAACAGGACAGGAACAATGCCTTCTTCGATGCGATTCTCCCTTTTCGGAAGCTACAGGGAATGGACTGTGACGTAGTTTATGTCACGGGAAACCATGACGAGGATGTTGTTGAATATATTACATCTCTTGATAAAGAGAACAAAGATCGGGGAGACAATTTTAAAAAATATTTAAAAGAGCATCCAGAATTAGAATCACATTACTTTCAGGAAAAAGACAATTTAGAAAAAAATTACAAAAAAAATCTTTGCCTGCTCTATCCTACTAATCCTGAATCTGCAAAACCTGTAACTGCAAAACCTGATGAAGAGAATAATCAAATAAAAGATTACGAAGACAATATTTACCTGCCCTATCCTACTAAACCCGATAAAGAGAATAATCAAAAAAAAGATCCAATAAGCATTCAATTATTCTGGAACGACAACCATTTTCTGGAGATCTGCTCCCGCCATTATCCCTCTCATAAATTCAAAACTTCAAAAGAAGATGGAGCAGAGGGAATTAAAGCCGGGAAAAAAAGTTATGCATTCATTCATGGCCACCAGTTTGACAAAGGGCAGATAACTTACCCGATAAAACAGGCTTTGGGAAGATGTTATGATCCAATTGATTATTTTCAGGACCTTGCTAATACCTCATTTTCAAAAATGTTTGGAACAACTATATTAATATTTATATCACTCTTTTTTATTTCACTAATGACAATCTTTTTTTTTAAGATTCAATTATTGCAAAATTGGATTGGATTAATTACAGGAATAATATTTCTGGCTTTTTTCCCATGTTTTCTTTATCGGCTTTGTTCCACAACCGATGACATAAAGGCAAAAATTTGGACAATTTTTATTAATTCAGTATTTGTAATTATATTTATACTTATAATCGCTATTATCGGCTGGCTATTTAAAACAAACAATCTAAATGCCATATTTTTGGCATTATTATTTGTAACAGGCTACCTGTTTTTTGTAATATGCATTCCAAGAGCATTTGCATTTATAAAAAGAAGTTGCTATAACTTTTATTCAACAATTAAAGGAAGACAAACAGAGAATATAAGAGATAATATCTTCAATATCGGGATATTTGAGTATAAATCAGAAGTTCTTGTATTTGGACACACTCATGTAGCCGATTATGAAAAATATATTCCCGATAAAAAAGACAAATTTTTTGATAAATTATTAAAATTACTATCAAATTATGGAGAAAAGAAAAATTCTGAAAACAACAAAAAAAATCTTAACCTTCTAGTCAATACCGGCTCTTGGATTATGAAAGAAAACGCAGAATATGACACCTTTGCCTATATCGATAAAGACGGTATATGCTGTATGAGATGGGTTGATTATTCAGATACGAATAATGAAGAAATCAAGAAAGATAATGAAGAATATGGTCATATCGAATGTTTCCGTCCTAAGCATGAAGAAGAATCCCTATGCCAGCTCAAAATATAAAAAAATAGAACCTGATTTTATTAACAAAATTTTTTTGAGGTTTTCAATAGTGCCCGGTAGATAAAGGCACCAACCCTTCATCCCACCATCCCCATCTTTTCATCCAGCCAGTCGAACTTGCCGGAAAACGACTGTGCAAACGCCCCAAGCTGGCAGTGTGCTCCGGCACCGTACTCGTCTGAGAATACCATGAGTTCCTTCTCGCAGGTGAGATGGTCATAGAGTTCCTGTGCCTGCATTCCGTGCGGGTCGAATTTATCTGCCGTACCGGTTGTAACCAGTGTCGGGCATTGGATATCTTCCACAATTCCAACGAGTGAAAAATCCATCCATTTCGCCCAGAACTGTGCCGGAGAACCGGCATTGAAGACGAACATCCCGTTCTCGTTCAGCCAGCGGGTACCGGTATCGTGCGCCATGGCCTCGCGAAGGGCATCGTTAAACTCAGCCGGGTCCGTCTTCAGCCATTCCTGCAGTTCTTCTTCAGTCATATTCGCAGCTGCTCCCCCTTCTCCCTGCAGGATTTTCAGGAGGTTCTGTCCGACGTCGTAGGTGCCTGCATCCGCGACCAGCGCCGTAATCCGGTGATCATATGCGGCACCCCGGGGGGCAAGATAGCCACCGAGAGATATACCCCAGAGTGCAATCCTGTCTTCGTCGACCTCCGGCCGGCTCACCGCATAGTCCAGAACAGGTATAATCACATTCTCCCAGTCGGGACGGAAGGGGATATGCTGAACCCGTATAACTTCGCCCTGCCCCGGGCCCTCAAATGTCATGACGTTGTACCCGCGTTTTATTCCTTCCATTGCATATGGATGAAGTTCTTCCTGGCAGCCGTCAAAGCCGGTCTGGACGATGAGCAGCGGCCGGGATTTGCCGGAGTCGTCGACCATGTAGAAATATCCCGGCAGTGTTGTATTCTCGTAAGAGATTTCGACAATCTCGTAAGGAACATCATCGAGTGCAAGTGCATCACGGAATGTTTCCCGGCTTAATCCCCAGGTCTCAACAATCCGGGGATCTGTGGGATTGCCGTGCAGGAAGAACTCGGCAGTGCGGTAATACGTCGCAGCACGGTAGTACGCCTCCATTGCTGAAACCCTGTGCCCGGCTGCGAGGCTCTCGTCACCTGAAGTCCTGAAGGTATCCGAGGTCTTCTTCCATTCGCTGTACCAGCTCTCAAAAGCTCCTTCCCTGATCCGGGATGCTGTGGCGATACACTCGCCGATATCGGCTTCTCCCGAATACGAGGCACCCATTGTCCGCTGAAGTTCGAAAGCAAATTCCTGGTCGGTAAATACGAGTGTCGGGGAGTCAGCCGCATTGACATCATTGAGAATTACAGATTGCTGAACGGAATCTGTACAGCCTCCAGAAATGGTAAAAATTATTGTGAGCAGGACGGTGATCGTGACAATACTAACTCTCCCTGGTTTCATTGTGGATCATGGAATGATAGCATAACAATGATGATAACAGTTGCGAAAATTTCATAAATAATATTCCGTTATCTCCTCTCAGCCCGTTTGATGAAATCCCCCACATTCCCGAGATACTCCTCCCGTTTTTCGAGATGGTGCTCATGAGATGCATCCTTAAAGACTATATATTCGGAACCCGGTGTCAGCCTGTGAAACAGTTCTGTTGCAGAAGGGGTGCATTCATCGAATTCTCCGCATGTATAAAGAACAGGAACAGAAATCTTCCCAAGATCGTCCAGCCTGTCATAATTCTTCAGAGTGCCTGTAACAGTAAACTCGCTTGGCCCCTGCATATACTCGTAAACCCCGTGTTCAATCTTTTCAAATGTCCTGTTAAGGCAGTCCGGCCATTCTTCGAGCCTGCAGATATGCTCTTTGTAAAAAATCATCATAACATCCTGGTAATCAGGATTCTCAAAATCACCTTTTGCCTCGGTTTCAGAGATTATCCTTTGCTCCTCCTTCGTCATCTCTAAGAGAGCCTTCTTCTGATCCTCCATAAATATCCTAAAACTCATAACCGGTCCTGACTGGATCATTGAAACTATACCTTCAGGATTGCCCCTAAAATAGTACTCGACGGCAAGGATTGTACCCCAAGACTGTCCTAGAAGGTGCATCATGGAAAGCCCAAGAGCTTTACGAACCTGTTCCAGCTCCTCTACGAACTTTTCAATCTTCCAGTGCCCTGGATCGAGAGGCCTCTCGGAATTTCCGCAACCCATCTGGTCATAAAATATAACCGGCCTTTCAAAGGAAAAATCCTCAAGGGTTTCAAGATAGTCGTGAGGTGCCCCCGGCCCCCCGTGAAGGCAGAGAAGAGGTATTCCGGTTTTATCTGTACCGACAATTCTGTACCATATCCGGCCGTCTTCGACCGGAATATAACCTTCCTTAACATCTGTCACAATGCATCAGCTCCACTATTTCACAAGATCTTTAAATTCAGGATATAATCGTTGATCGGATTTACATTAAATATATTTTTTCCGGGACCAAAAAAGAAAAACAAAAAAAGACTGATTTTATGAGACATCACAGGGTCTTGTGGTCTTGTCCCGCCCTTTTAACCCGCCATCTCCATCTCATCATCCAACCAGTCGAACTTGCCGGCAAAAGATTGTGCGAACGCCCTGGGCTGACAGTGCGATCCGGCACTATACTTGTCGGAGAATACCATGAATTCCTTCTCGCAGTTGAGGTGATCATAGAGTGCCTTTATTTGCATTCCTTCCGCTATCACTGAATTTCAAGGGCATAAGCCCCTGACGGGGCAGCCCGTGCTCGGTTCGCTACGCGAACTTTCGTAATAGTGATAGCCCGGTCCGGACGCCACCCGTCCGGGTGGCCCCGCCCGGGGGGGAAATATTTCGTTTTGGGGAGGGAGAAGAACAGGAGCCGGAGGGATGCTCGTCCATCCCGGCGGCGACCTGTCGCGATAGAGGGGGAGGGTTGAAGGGAGGGGGAATCTTCCCCCTCCCTGAATAAATGCTGAGGAAATCTTTCCTGAAAAAAGAGTGAAATGACGTTATTTTCTATTTTTAACGTGCATTAATTATTGAGAAGAAAACAAAGTAAAATACGACCTTTAATTATCCAAAAAACAATAAATTCCATTGATATAACGGCCTGTCACCGGCACTGATTTTCAGGACGATGTTTACCATTTCAGAGGATGTGATCGTCTCCCTCCAGGCTTCTGTGTTGATTAAAAAACGGCTGATTTATGCCTGGATTAGAGGTATTTAAGCGTTGCTTTATTGGAATGGGGTTTGGCAGACATCATTGATAGAATAACTTAATATTTTGGGAAAATAAAAATCCTGAATGATCAGGTCTGAAATTCCATAATAAAAACTTCACGGTTTTATAATCCTCTGATTTATTCACTTCGTATTTTGGAAATCCGGGGCATTGAATGTCCGATCAGGCTGATATACAATATGTTCATGGAGTTCTATAAAATCTCTGATCTTCTTGGATTCAAGGTATCCTTCGTCAAGCTTTGAGATGATAGAATCGATCTCCATTGATAATTCGATAATCTTTGTGAAGAGTTCACCTTCACCCATGCCTGCGTACCCGAC
>JAFGKW010000051.1 GCA_016928355.1 Methanomicrobiaceae archaeon | reverse complement strand
AGGTGAAAAAATGAAAACAAAACTCGGTATGCGGGCCTTGAGCCTGCTATTAATATTGGCACTTACCTGTGCGATCTTCGTTCCGGCGGTAAGTGCGGAAGAACAAAAAAATGTTTCTTCAGAAAGTATCTCTGAAAGACTTATAATAACCCCTATTTTTGATGATCAGGAAATCCGGATCAAAGCTCCTCTAGATGAATCAGAGATAGTGTCATTTATTTTTTCAGAAAAATGGCTGATGACAAATAATGAAAACAAGGATTCCGAGTTCATAAAGGTGATTGTTCCTATCAACTCAATCAAATCTCAAAAATATACTTCAAATGGAGTTTCTGATTTGAGATCAATAGGTAATGTGGAGAATAATGATCGAGTTGTTCTTTTGCAGATACCTAAATCCGTTTTGGAATATGAGTACCAAAAATCTGATCAAACAATTACTCTGGATTATCCTGATTACTGTTTTTCAGATTTCTCTGATATTGAAGAATTAGTAAACGAAGTTGATAAACGGAAATTTGAAAGAGATATCGGACAAAATGAACAAATCGAAATAAATTTAGATGCCAAACAAATTTCACAATCAAAATCGTCAATTCTTTATGCAGAATGGGCATGTTACAATACAAACTGGTTCCAATATCCAAAGGCTCTCAGAGGAGATATGGACCCACAGACTTTTTCATATCAAGGAATGCCAGCCTGTGATTTATATCATGAGCGTGAAATATATCTTGACAGAAAGGGAGATACAATTGAACTCCTTCTCTGGTATAGACCTAATGGAGACATTTATTTATCCGCACCCCTTTACGATGAAGGCCAGCTAAACTGGGGAGCAGGAGGTGTTCCTTCTTCCACATGGATTGATGCATCATCAAAAAATAGATTCTATTATGAATTTTATGTTGGAAACAACGGCCAATACAACATAAATTTCCTTAATACAGGTACAGGAATCTGGTATGATTATACCTATAATGACGGAGACAACCCCTCATCATATATAAAAGGACTCACCGGATCTTCTGAATTAACACTTTACGCTCCAGTCACAGATTCATTCCTTGTTACAACAGAAAATATAAGAGATTATGGAGTGAAAGATTCAGTGGATGGAAGCTGGATTACACCTGCTTCACGCTTTTATTGGGACCAGTATAAATATAAAAACAACGGGTTGTACGTGTTTATGAATTCATGGATTAGTGGAGGCAATATTTACACATACCATGAGGCTTGTGATACAGACACTTAAACATTTATAATCTCTTTTTTTTTGAGGAGAGGACGACGTATGCATCAGAAAAACAGATTATACAAAGTATTAATAGCAATTTTCTTTATAAATAGCATTATTTATGGGGTTTCAGCAGAGCCTTATGTTGAACTTTTTATAACTCCTGCTTTACAGGAATCCTATACAACCGGAATTCCTGTATATTCATACGGGGAAGAGATTGTGATGAACATCACCCTTACAAATAAGGGTCCGGGGCC
Organism: Methanomicrobiaceae archaeon; assembly: GCA_016928355.1. Classification (GTDB taxonomy): domain Archaea; phylum Halobacteriota; class Methanomicrobia; order Methanomicrobiales; family Methanomicrobiaceae; genus Methanolacinia. The sequence goes on along the minus strand of JAFGKW010000051.1, from coordinate 3,234 downwards.
GGTTACAATTATGGGGGTACCCCCTTTGATGGGAATCAGCCACAAAGGAGAGCCCGATTTTCTTAAATATCAACGTTCAAATGTTGCTAAAGTTCTTAATGAGAACAAGTCATGTGAAACTCTTTTAATCTGGGACCAGAAAGATGAAGCTGGAATTCAGGTCGAACCGGGAGAGTATACCATAGGTGTTTACTACCTTTATTCTCCGGGGGATAACGGAGGAATCTGGGATTTATCAAATATACGCCAGATGACACGAACAAAAGATATCCTTATCAATCCCCGGCAGGGTACTTTGCAGGCCGATTTAATTTTTAATGATGTAAAACAGGATAAAGGAGTAACAGTTACTCTTGTATCCCTGGATTGTAATACCACAGAAGGAGTTGTTGTATTTGATGTAGAAATTCCTGAAAAAAGCGTAGATACGACTCCAAGGCCTGAAGGACTGGTACCATGCGATGTCAATGCCTATCCGATCGGCAGCTACAGTATTGATGAAGGAGAACAGAAAAATTTCCTTGATACCTATTGGATCTGTGACACCGGGCCCACACAAGTGCACCGGATATACATGGTCTTTGAACCGATTCCTGCAGATGCTAAAACAATGGACATCCGGATCACGCAAATCGGCAATCACGAAGGAACATGGGATTTTCATATCGAACTTGAACCTGAACCGCAGAGGCAGCAATCCCCGGGATTTGGCTTTTCGTTGATCGCCTGCGGTCTTGGAATTTCAATAATTATTATCTTCATGAGAAAAAATTAGAGATAAAATAGCGGTTTGAAAATACAGATAATTAATCCCTGACTGATTGGTGAGATAATAAAATGAAGAAAGTCTTCGAAAAATAATTTTACTTCTGCTGGTTATTGCAGGGATAGCAAGCACCGTCAATGCCAGTGAAATCCTACAAAGCACAACCGGCAGCGATATTTTCACCCAAGCCTCGATGAGCTCCTCCGGGGATCTCATCTCAGCGGGGAGCCCGGAAACAGGAATTCTCGCACTAATTTCAAAAGACGGAACGCTGGTCTGGGCCTACCAGACAGAACTAAACATATCAGGAGTTGCTATATCCGGAAACGGAGAATACATCTCATGCGTATCTGAAGAAGGAGATGTATTGCTGTTCGATAATTCCGGGAATCTTCTCTGGAAAGAATCAATCAACGGCTGTAATCCTAAAACAGTTCTATCTGAGGACGGATCGATCTGCCTTGTATATAACGATGATCTGCCGGACGACCCTTACACCCAGACACTCCACGTTTTCGATAAAAACGGCGCCGAATTCTTTTCAAAGCGCGTTCCTGCGATGGATTCTGCAGGGATTTCTTCCGACGGGGACTATTTCTTTGTAGGCACATCCATTTTTACAAGAGGGAGATTATATTCCAAATCCGGGGAAGTAAAATGGGAATATAGTATCAGGCAGGCATCCTTTATATCAGCAAATCCAAGGACGTCCATATCCGATAATCTAAATCTCATCGGAATTGTTGATTTAGGCAGAGTAATAGGTTTCGATATATCGGGCAATGAACTATTCAACGAAAGCTTAGCATTCCTCATAGGAGAAACTCCGGAATTTCACAGGCCCACATATTACATAGACATCAGCGGGGACGGGGCCCGCCTTGTCACAGGAAGCGAATTTATCGTGTACTGCCTGAACGATACCGGCAGCACGTTATGGAGTTTCGAATTTGAAGATGCTGTATCCGACGACATCAGCTCTGCGTCAATCTCATACGACGGTGGATTCGTTGCAGCATCGTCCGGGAATAATCTATATGTCCTCGATGAAAACGGAGATGTCCTGTCGAAGTATGATATTGATCTCCCGGTAAAGCGGGTATTCATTTCAGATGACGGAGAGGTAATCGCAGGCGGGGCAACTGGAGGAATAGTATACCTGTTGTCAGATGAAACCGGTTTGATTTCAGTAGATATCGACAATCTTTCAGTACAGCCGGTACCCACAGTCGGAGTCCAAACGCAGACACCCCCGGAAACGGAACAGACCGCCCCTGTGTCATTCTTTCTTCCAGGGATTGCACTTGTAATCACACTGTTTTTGCAGGACCGGGGAAGAAAAAGGAGCCAAAAATGAATGAATTACTTATAAAATTGATTCTAACCACAATATTCCTGCAATTAATTTTAATCACGGGTGCAAATGCAGAACTGGAGATCAGACAGGCAACAGCGCTAGATGATGCAATTATCATGGAGAATGAAGTAAGCCAGGAGGCTGCTTATCTGGGGGCATCACATGAACTCCTGACTTTCATAGAATCCAATATCTGCTGTGACCCACCCGATACATGGGAGGGTGCCTATGTAAAGAAGGAAGATCCACTGAAGATATATGATATCTCCGGGTTCATCCAGTATTATGACTTTGATATCGTAAGGAACGAAACAGTTGTCGGAATTATAAGAACAGCTGCAAATAAACTGGTTGGCGGTCCGGTACCGGTAGTCTACTGCAGTCCGATGACAAAATCACGGAGCAATCTTACATATTATGCAGATTATTATCAAAACAGGGGGTGTTCTGTAACAATTATCAGTCCGCATTCAGGGAGCGAACAACTGTTTGTCGAATGCAATGATCCTGAAAAAAACAGTTTTATCTTCGATCCATGGTGGCTTACAGAACGCTCGAATGAATACTATAAATCATTCTATAAAGACTACACCTTCGACCCGAAGGCTGCAGTGAACCAATACGACCAATCCTACAGCATTAATGTAGGGGATTTCCCGTTGGATAATGAAACGGAGGTTGTTACACCTGAACCCGAACAGGAAACAGTTGTTAACAGTACCTGTTCAGACCTGCCGGAAAATACTGTTCCGACAAAAAGTCCGGGCTTCTCGGGAATCCTTGCAATAACCGTCATGGCACTTTTCATTTTCGCCTGTAAGAGATCCTGAAGATCGTCCACGATTCCGCCGAAGGCAGGCTGGAGTTATACAAAAGGGCGAGGAGGAGATACACCCCCCTTATCTCCTAGCCCGGGAATAACAACGAAGCGCAGGAAGGATGAATCATCCATATAACCCGGTTATTCTGCAATCCATAATCAGAATGACAGCATTGAAAATTTCGAAATTTATGTAAAAAATCGTTAAATAGAATACTTTAGGTCTTGTAGAAATCCTATGAATGTGCATTCTCGAAGGCGGTTTTTTAAGAAGCCGGGCTTAAATTTTTT